>NZ_CP092713.1:1200000-1532347 GCF_023983475.1 Aliivibrio fischeri ATCC 7744 = JCM 18803 = DSM 507 | reverse complement strand
TGTTTTAGTCGGTATGTGTGGCTTAATGCGACCAATGATAGAAGCTCCTGCAAAGGCGGTGATTGGAGATAACTTAGATGATGACAAAGACAGGGAGCTCGCGCTTAATATTCGTTATTTTTTGATTAATGTAGGTGGGGCAATTGGCCCTCTAATCGGTATTACTTTAGGTTTAGCTCATCCAAAAGTATTGTTCTTAGTCACAGGGATTACTTATTTAGCGTTTGGCCTCTTTTTGTTTATCTCTTTTGCTAAAAGTAATAGCGAAACATTACTGTCTAAAAGCATAAGTGATGTAACGTCCTTTTTCTCAACCGTTCGGATCATAAGTGAAGACAAGCTATTTATTAAATTGATTGCCGCAAATTTAATTATGATGTTTGTCTATGGTCAGTATGAATCTTCGATCCCTCAAGTTATTGTGCGTACCGATATTGTCGATGCTGCTAAGTTTATAAGTGGCTTGGTGTTAGTGAATACACTGACGATTGTTGTATTACAGTTTCCAATGTTAAAGCTGCTTGAGAATGTTCCATTATTTACACGTACTCGAATTGGTATGGTAATGATGGCGTTAGCTCAAATTGGTTTTTTAATGGTGCCAGTTGATTTCCCAGCAGGCTGGCTAATGGCGTGCTTTATTTTAAGTGTGGGAGAGGTGATTGCTTTTCCAACCTTAAATGTACAAATAGATCAATTAGCGCCTAAACATTTACGAGGTAGTTATTTTGGTGCCGCCGCGATCTACGGGCTAGGGTTTGCACTTGCTCCCCTCGTTGGCGGAGTGCTTATTCAACTTGGTGGTGCGACTCCTCTGTTTATTGCTTGTTTTGTTCTTTCTGTGTTAATGATTGGGTTATATAAGTGGGCGGAGAAGGAAATACCAAGTAATTAGTTTGGTGTTGATTTAGTCGAAAGGTACGTCATCACCGCACTATGATCAGAGCCTGAAAACTGAGGTAATGCTTCACGCTTACAGATAAATAGCGATGGTTTCTCTGAATTTCTTATCCAAAAATGGTCTTCTAAAGTCCTTTTTATACATCTAGCCTCCATTTATTCCACTTTATTCATTAATAGTTTTTTAAAACATAGGGTAATGGACTGGTGAATAGCCTTGCTTCATCGCATCAACCATTTTTAACATTACAGGCAGAGCGTGTTTAAAGAATATTTCGTAGCCTTCACATAATACATTGTGATCTTCACCATTATTGGTTTTATCTACTCTATTTTTAGGGCACCCACCATTACACAAGGGTTTAAAATCACAACGAAAACACTTTTGATTCAACGAATCGTGTTTATTTTGCCCAAATAGCATTTGCTCTGGTGAGTTAACCATCTGTGCTAAAGAGGCATTATTATCATTGATATTACCTATTCTATAGTTGTTATAGGCGTAATGATCACAACTAAAAACGTCACCGTTAGATTCTATCATCAATTGTTGGCCGCAAGTTTCTGCATGGTGGCACATTTGGCTTTGATTACCCATTAAGATCATTAAGCAGTTTTCAAAAAATTGCACATAGGTTTTACCAATATCATTGGCTGCCCATTCATCAAATACATCACACAGAAATTGCCCCCATTGTTTACCTGATAGTGTCCAATCGTAATCAAAGCGACGATCCATTTCGTGATCAATACATGGCTGAAATTGTAGATAAGTGCTGCCATTCTCTTTTAAAAATCGATAAATGGCTTTGCCATGTTTGTAACTTTTGTTATTGATGACTGTAAGAGTATTGAACTCTACATGGTGATCTTTTAAGTGTCGCATGCCACGGATGGTTCGCTCAAAAGAAGAGTGACCAGATTTGTCTATACGCGCAATGTCATTAATGAGCTGTGGCCCATCAATACTGATCCCGACCATAAAATGATGTTGGGCAAAGAAAGCTGCCCAACGTTCATTAATGAGGGTGCCATTGGTTTGAATTGTATTTTGGATTGGAGTTGTAGATTGATGCGCTTGTTGAAGCTCTATCGCAGTTTGATAAAACGCTAACCCTTTCATCATAGGTTCTCCGCCATGCCAAATAAAATCAATAACAGGTATTTGTGGTGGTTGAGATTGAATATGATTAGAAACCAGTTTATCTAGTGTTTCTGTGTCCATTCCTGGTTTGTTTTTATCTTCATTTTTCAAATAATAACAGTAATGACAATCTAGGTTGCATCTCGCACTTTCAGCTTTAATAAATAAACCATATGGTGTTGATGATGTAGTTGCTAACTGTTCTGTCATTATTGTGCCTCATTAAATGATCATTGCTGACACTTATTAATTTAATGAATTCCTCCTATATAGTCGAATTGCATTTTTTAATAGAGGATATTCATTCTTTCAATTGTTCTTCTTTATTGTGAGTCGATAGTCTAAAAGTGTATTTCTTAATAGAGGTTGAATGATGAAAAAAGCATTGATGACTACGGTTATTGCCAGCAGTATGTTAAGTAGCACTTGCGTGTTCGCAGCTCAATTAACACCGGTAAATCCCCAAGAAGAGTTAGCTTATAATTTAGGACTTCAAGCCTTTATTTATGGAGCGAGTCCTTTAACCGTGGCTCAGGTAAGGGCCGCTTCAACCAATGTTGATGCGCCTATGGATAATGGGGCTGCACCAAAACACTTAAGTTAGCAGGGCCAGAAGATAGAGTTGTTCCAACGGTTAATAACGACACTTTATATTCCCAATCTCATATTAACTTAAATGATACTGGCCCATTAGTTATTGAAATCCCGCCAACAAATAACCGTTATTTTATTGTGCAATTGCTTGATGATTATTCAGAGGCTGTTGGTAATTTAATTGAAGAGAATGTTGGTCAAGATGGTGGCAAGTTCTTATTAGTTAATAAAGGCTGGAAAGGTATAGAAGGGGGTATTCCTGACGGTATTGATGGCGTTATTGAATCGAGAACGCCACTAGTTTGGTATATCCAACGTACTGGTGTTTCGGGAAATAAAGATCTAGCGGCTGCATTAAAAATACATGATGGTTTTATTAATTACCCGTTATCAGAACTTGGTAAAAGTCATAAACCAGTACAATTAACTCATGCCAAAACAGGTATTTCTCCTGTTCCTCAACCAAAAGGTTTAGGGTGGTTTAGTTTGATTGATAAAGAGCTGCGCAATAATCCAATTGCATCAGATGCGTCAATTGTCGATCAATTTAAATATATTGGTATCGGAGGAGAGGAGCAGTTTAATCCTGATAACTTAACAGAAGATCAGAAAAAAGGATTGGTGCGAGCACTTAATGCTGCCCCACAAATTATTCAATATGCAAGTCGTGATTTAGGGACGAAAAATAACGGCTGGGCAATGATGTACGAGGGAGGGCGCTACGGTAATGATTTCTTGAGTCGTGCTAGCATTAATTTTCGTGCTGCAGGTTTAAATACAAAAGAGCGCGCCTTATACCCAAATCGTTATACGGATTCGAACGATCAGCAATTATCGGGTAAAAATAAATACCGCATGACCATGCCGGCAGATGCTCCTGCTAAGGCTTTTTGGTCTTTAACTATGTATGATGCGAAAAATCTGTTTATGGTTCCAAATAGCATTGATCGCTATTCAATATCAACAAATCGAGAAGATGAGCTTATTTATAATAAAGATGGGTCATTAACGGTATGTATTCAAAATAATAAGCCTACAGATACGAACTGCAATTGGCTTCCTGCGCCAAAAGATGATTTTTATTTACATATGCGTTTGTACGAGCCAACTCAAGCTGTATTAGATAATGCTTACAAGCTTCCGCAGGTGGTTAAGCAATAAATTAGGTGGGTTTGTTAAATAAAAACGTATTAACTAAATAAATGAAAAAACAGTAAACCATAAGTTTATCTTCAGTGAATCTTAAGTTTGATGTGTGACACTCGTCTCATTCTTAAGGTGCTGAAGGTATGCTTGTTTTGTCTAATCTGATCTCAAAAATTAAAAGCCATAAAATATCGATGAATATGGTGTCACTTATCACGATAGTTTCACTTTATTTTGCTGTGGTATTTAACTATCCAATCAATGAAAAAATTTATCAACTCTCACAAGGACAAGAGGTTTTTCTCTTTTTAACGCCGGCGCTGCTTACTTGTGCTTTTATTATTATCTTCTCCTTTATTGCTTTTCCTTATGTGTTTAAAGGTATTGTCGTTGTATTGACCATAACGTCTGCTATGGCGTTTTATGCAGCTCTTCAATATAACACCATGTTTGATTACGCAATGATAGAAAACATTTTTGAAACCAATGTAGATGAAGCTTCGTCATATTTAAGCTCTGCATCTATTGGTTATTTAATTGTGTTTGGACTTATTCCATCGATTTTATTATTGAAAGTGAATATTGTGCGTCATGCCTCTTGGTTAAAAGAGCTTTTTCATCGTGCGATACTAATGAGTGTTGCGATTGTTGGTTTACTTTTAATCTCAGTTTTTTATTTTAAAGATTACGCATCGATTGGTCGTAATAATTCCTATTTAAATAAAATGATTAACCCTGCTGATGCATTTAATACTGTTAAATACATTAAAAATGAATACCTGACTGCACCTTTAGAGTACATCACGATTGGAGAAGACGCCGTTGTTACCCCTGCTAAAAATGGCAAACCAACGTTAATGGTTATTTTAGTTGGTGAAACGGCTCGAGCACAGAACAGTGCTTATAACGGTTATGAAAGAGAAACAAACCCATATACAAAAGACCTTGGGTTAATTACTTTTCAGAATGTGACTTCTTGTGGAACCGCAACAGCGCACTCTTTACCTTGTATGTTCTCTAATATGACACGAACTAGTTACAATAAAGATCGTGCGAATAATCAAGATAATGCATTAGACGTATTAACCCACGCTGGTGTGAAAGCAGTATGGATTGATAACGATGGTGGTGATAAAGCAGTAGCAAAAAATATCGAAAAAGAGATGATTACGGATCATTCAGAATCTAACTTATGTAATGGTTCGAGCTGCTATGATGAAATTTTATTAAAAGGATTGGATAAACGAATTGCAAAGGCACAAGGTAACCAAGTGTATGCTCTGCATATGATAGGAAGTCATGGTCCTACTTACTGGAAGCGCTATCCAAAAGAGATGGCGGTGTTTGGTCCTGCATGTAACCGCAGCGATATTGAGAATTGCAGTGATGCCGAAATAACGAATGTATATGATAATACTTTGGTTTATACCGATTATGTTATTGCTCAAACGGTTAAAAAATTACAAAGCTATTCAGATAAATACAATGTAGTTATGCTTTATATTTCTGACCATGGTGAGTCATTAGGAGAGAATGGACTTTACCTTCATGGCGCACCTTATATGATGGCACCTAAAGAGCAAACTCATGTGCCATGGTATATCTGGATGAGTGATGATTATGCAAATCAAAAAGGCATTGATAAAGCGGCGGTAATCGATAATTCAGCAACGGGTGATTATTCACATGATAATTTATTCCATACTATTTTGGGCTTATATGGTGTAACAACAAAAGCCAAAGATAATGCGTTAGATATTATGGCAAATTAATTAAAACCAGCTTACATCGAATAGAAATAGGCTAATCATGAGAATGGTTAGCCTATTTTTGCTATTATCTGCTTATAAAAATATAAGGTGATAGAACGATGAAGATATTGTTGATTGAAGACTCAGAGCATTTACGCCGAAGTTTGATCGTCGGATTAAGTAATTTAGGTTTTACTGTTGATGAAACAGGTGATGGCTCAAAAGGGTTATCGATGGCGATCACCAATGATTATGACTTTATTATCTTAGATCTTATGCTACCCAATGTGGATGGCATTACTCTTCTTAAAAGCATTCGTAAAATGGGTAATGATGTAAAAGTGATTATCTTATCTGCAAAATCACAACCAGAAGATCGTGTTGAAGGTTTGATGTCTGGCGCCGATGATTACCTTGTAAAGCCTTTCTCTTTTGATGAACTTCATGCCCGAATACTAACGGTAGGAAGAAGAGGGCAGGTGAAAAATAGCGATGATGATATAAGTATTGGTTTATTTAAGCTTGATCTTGCAAAGAAAACCTTGGAATTTGATACGAAGTTTATTGATTTAACGAAAAATGAATACAAAATCATTGAATGTTTGTTCTTATCAAAAAATCAGGTAATGACCACTGAAAATATCAGTGACTATGTGGTTGGATCGTTTGATTCATTATCAAAAAATACCATTGAATCGCATCTGTCTTCTGTTCGTAAAAAAGTGAAAGCTCTAGGTGGAGAGCTGCCAGTTAAGAATAAAAGAGGTTTTGGCTATTACGTGGAAAAAGACGCATGTACTCAATAAAGGATCGATTAGTTAACGCCTTAACCGTGATTATTGGCGTCATTTTGCTAGTGGTGTTTTTGTCATTAGATTTTATTTTGGATGCATGGGTTGATCAGCAATTTGATGATGCTTTAGTTGAGAAATCAAATTATTTTAAATCCTTGGTAGAAGTGGAAAATGATGGCATTGAGTTTGAGTATCATAACGGGTTTATGCCTCAATTTGAGCGTAAAGAAAATGCGCAATACTTTCAGATTTGGCTAGATGAACAAACTTTTGCGAAATCTCAGTCTCTGTCTTATTACGAAAATATTGACCTTGATTATCGTGATGTAGCGACACATGACAGTCGTATCTTTACGATAAAATTACCTGATGGCAGTATGGGAAAAGCCATATCTTCACGCTTTCAGCCTCAATTATCACATGATGTGAAACCTGAAGATGTAACCTATATTGGCTCAATGTACTTAACTCTTGCGATTTCAAATCAGCGTGTATCAAACATATTATTATTTGCTGATTTGGGACTTTTGTTTGTATTTATTACTGCTATTTTTGGTGTCAGAACCGTGGTAACAAAAGTGGTGGATAGAGAATTAGATTCGCTTTATATACTCAACAAAGAGATATCAGAACTGGATGTGAATGCCGAGCAGATAAAAGAAAACCCAAAAGAGAGTAAAGAAATCGCACCTATTCGCAAAGAGTTAAATAGATATATTGAATTAAATATTCAAAATGTGGCTAATGAAAAACGTCTCTCATCTGATATTGCTCACGAGCTTAAAACGCCGATTGCAGAGATAATTAGTCTTAGTGAAATGAATATTCGTTTTCCCGATGATGTAAGGATTTCGGCGACATATAAAGAAGATGTGCTATCGATTGCGAACAATATGAAGAATATTGTGAATCAGTTGATGGCGTTAAATCAAAGTTCTTCGAGCCATTATCATATTGAAAAAAGTGAGGTTGATATACGGGATCTTGCTAAAGAAATCAGTATTGATTTAGAGTTTAAATACCCAGATGCAGAAAAGCGTTTAACGTTTATTTCGACATTGTCTTCACCAGTCATTTATGTTGATCGTTTTAGTCTAGAAACTGTCGTTAAAAACTTATTAGATAATGCCTTATTTTATAGTGAAGAAGGTTCTGAAATTGTTGCTTCAATTGATAATTACGATACAGATCATTTTGTACTAAAAGTGCAAAATAGAACGTTAACAAAACTAACTACAGAGCATCTTGAAAACCTGTTTAAGCCTCTTTATCAAGTAGATAAATCAAGAACGCATACAGGGAGACATGGGTTAGGGTTGTCGATAGTGAAGAATATCGCTCATGTAAATAACTATGAACTATCTGTTGATTATACAGATGAACAAGTGATTACATTTAATGTCATCATTCCAAAAGAGCAATAAGTTAAAATGAAATATAAAAGAGGAGCGATGAACGCTCCTCTTTTATTGATTGGCTAGAGTATCAAATTTATTTCACAGAATTATCAGACATTCCAATACCACCTGATTTTTGGCGTGGTGGGAAAGCTTTCAATGATTTTTTATATTCACCAATTTTTTTCTGTAGTGTAGGGACTATCCAAGAACGTTCCTTCATCCATAAGAACCAACCATTCGTATCAACGCTTCGCTCCCATGGATCCGCTTTTATGTCTAAGATAATGCCAAGAGGCCATGCTTTTGCTGGTTCAGTCCATTCTGTTTTCGTTTTTAAATGCACTTTCCAATTGTCTACGCGGATAGCGTTCAAATCTTGTTCATTGTAATAGAAGAATTCATGACGCTTACTTGGGCCTTTTTTAGTTAGCATGTCCATTTGGTTATAGCCATCTAAATGAGCCTTGTATTTTGTTCCATTAATTTCTTTGCCTTTTAGTAGCTCTTGCTTAATTTTGGTATCACCAGTTGCAGCAGCCATTAAGGTTGGAACCCAATCTTCTGATGTCATAAATCCATCGGTATATTCGCCTTCAGGTATATGTCCAGGCCAACTGATCAGCATAGGTACTCGGAATGCTCCATCCCACGTTGTTCCTTTTTGACCACGAAAAGCGGCGGTACCAGCCATTGGCCAGTGATCAAGGTTAATGCCGTTATCAGACGTAAACATGATGATGGTGTTGTCTGTCTCACCCAGAGCATCTAATTTATTGAGTAATACACCTATTTGGTCATCTAACTCTTTTAACGCATCAAAATATTCAGTGTGACCACTGACTCCTAAATATTCATCTTTTACGTGTATTTGTTGATGCATACGTGATGGATTAAACCACAAGAAAAAAGGCTTATCTGGTGTTTGTGCTTCATGCTTTTCTAACCATTGCGTTGTGAACTCAACGTATTCATCATCAATGGTTTTCATTCGCTCAGAGCCAAGAGGACCTTTATCTTCGATACGCTGTTTACCAATTTCACCCCAACGAGGTTGTACGGTTTTGTCGTAGTTCTCTGTGGCAAAGCTGTGAAGCATATTTCGTGGACGGCCAATAAAGTCAGGGTCTTTGGGGAAATTAGGTTGCTCTGGCATTTCCATTACATTTAAGTGATAAAGAAAACCATAAAATTCATCAAAGCCATGAACCGTGGGTAAAAACTTATTGCGATCGCCTAAATGACTTTTACCAACATGTATGGTGTCGTAACCTTTTGCTTTTAGCATGTCAGCAAGAGTGGGGTCTTCTTTTTGTAAACCAATATTAGAGCCTGGTTGGCCAACCGTTGTTAATCCCGTTCTAAATGGATATTGCCCTGTAATAAAGGCGCTTCGTCCTGCAGTAGAGCTTCCTTGTGCATAATAATCACTTACCATCATGCCTTGTTTGGCTATACGATCAATATTTGGCGTGTTAATTGCGCCTAACCCTCGATGGTAAGCTGAAATATCCATAGGGCTAACGTCATCAACCATTATGGTTACAATGTTCGGTTGAGTTTGTGCTGCATGAGTTCCAAATGAGGTAACGGCAAGAGCTAGTGCTGTTTTTGCTATCGTTTTTGTTTTCATATTTATTACCTTGCAGTAAAAATTTATTTATATGGTGTTGTTTAATTTGTTGGTTGAATTGGTGGTACTGTCCATTTCATATTAAGGATTTCTTGAGACGGTATATAAAGACGAGTGATGGCATAAAAGTTACCTTTTGGGATTGGCAACCAGTTTGCTAAGTCTTTAGGATTTGTTGGCTTTTTATTTGAGAGAACAAGATCGAAAGAACCGTCGCTATTTTTTTGGATAGGGGTTTGATCATTAATGTTGAAACGATGAATATCATTAGCAACTAACATTTTTGTTTGGGCGTCATAAACGGTAATTGACCAAAAAGCAGCAACGGGTGGTTGGTTATCGAAATGTATGCTGTAGTCTTTCTCACCTGAAAGAAATTGATTGTTTACATCTGTGTAAGCGATTGGATACATAGCTTCTTTTGCTCCTTGGCCACCAAGATAAGGGTGGGCCACCAGAGAGCGAAGTGCATTGTCATCACCAAATTGGTCTAAAACAAATGAATAGAACCAACCATCTTTTGTTTTTAAAGTGACAGGGTTTGATGCTTGAACTGAAACTATTTTTTGACCGTCTTTAATGGCTTTTTCAAGTTGAACTTTCATTTTTGAAGTCAGCTTTGTTCGGTCGAAACCATCTTTACTTAGACCAATTTTATTAAATTGACCTAATAAGGCTTGTTGACGTTCTGGAATAGGGTTTGCTTTTATATAAGCCCCTAATTCTTCATAGAAGCGAAGTGGATCGTTTTGTTTTCCAATACGGGAGGGGAGAGGTTGGGATACAAAATCACTTGAATCGTGGGCTAGATATTTACTTAATGGCGTTAAAGTATATTGATTTTGGATATCATGGACGTTCTGGTAATCCTTCTCGCCAAATACTTGAGTTCGTCCCCATAGCCATATTTTTGTAGTAGGCGCTTCGATAACGGTTAAACCTGTTGGTATATCTCCAACCCAATTTGGTGGCACAATCATTATCTCTTGTGCATTTTCGCCTGTTTCTCTTGTTCCTACGTATTTAAAAAGATTGTGCCACATATCAAATAAATCGATTACAAAGTAGCGATCTTTAACTGCTGGTGTTGATAATATGATCGGTTCATTGGAGACATCAACAACAGCACTTGAATATAAAGTGTCACGGTTAGCGGTTGGCATATCCGTATCTAGATCAGTAGGAAGCCTACGAGCATGTCCAAAGTGATTTAATGGTGCTCGATAGCTTGTATCATTTTGTGGCTGAGACATATCTGTATATTTTCGAGCTATTTGCTCCATGTGAACTAAGGTAGAGCCCCATAAATAAGCATTGGTCGCTAAAATATAACTTTCTTGATCAAGCCAGTTAGACGCTTGGTTTTCTTGAATTTGTTCTGTTGGAGATAAAAGGGGATGAGCTTCTTTTTCTTTTGCATTGATGCTTAAAGAACTCATTAAAAGGATGGAAATGATTATGGTAGAAATACGTTTTTTAAACATAAATAACTCCTTTATATAACTAAAGGGATCTTATGTTTTTTGGTTCAAAATTATCTCTATACTCTCTATTAAGAATATTAATAGAGAGTTGTTATTTCGCTATCAATAATAGTTAAATTGAATTTAAAATTTCTTTTGCTTCTTTAATTAGCCATTCAGTTAATGGTTGATTGCGATTTGTTTGATGACAAAATAAGGCAATTTTACGTTGATAGCTTTGAGGTACAATTTCATGAGGTATCGGTAAAAAGCGAAAATGAGGTTGCATCAATGCTTGAAGAGTACGTGGCATAACGCCAACGTAATTACTTTCTTTAAGTAAATTGGTCATTAATGAAATATCACTGGTTCGTAAATTGATTTTTTTCTTTATTTTAAGGTTACGAATTAACTGCTCTGCTTTTGATGGACCAGTAATCCCTCCAGGAATAAGACAAATAGCCAAAGGATATAAGAGAACGTTTTCAATTGATGCTTGCTGTAAAGGATGCTCATTACTGACTACAAAGGCAAACTCATCACGACCAATCTCTTGCTCTAATAGGGTTTTATTTGTCTCCATTGGCAAATAAGTAATTCCAAAGTGCTGATGGGGGTTGTTTTCTAAACGTTGTGGTGTATCTCCTGCCCAATGTGAGCATTGGACGGTTAATTCTGGAGCCAGTAACGTCAGTTTTTTAATTAACTGTGAGCCTAATGTTGGAATTAAAGGAGGTGAAATTAGTAAGTTTAAATCACCATTCAATTGAGATATATCCCACTGAGTATTATCTGAATAGAGTTTATCTAGCTGAGTCAAAAGAGCAGGAAGCGTCGCTAATATGTTTTTGCATTTGATTGTGGGGGTAAGGTTGTTTTTATCACGAATGAACAAAGGATCATCAAATTGGTCTCGTAACTTTTTTAGCATAATACTGATCGTAGGTTGGCTTAAATTCATTCGTTTTGCTGCCAAAATGGTTTGCCTTTCTTCATTCAGGATGACGAGAAGTTTGAGCAAATTTAGATCTTTGTTCTGCATTGATGTTACCTAACCACTGAGTATTGAAAATAACTAAAGAGAAATATAGCTGGAAAGGAAAATGAGTTCAGTAACTATGTGAAAATATCGAGATATTGATTAGAAAATAAAATAGAACGGAAAACAGCTTAAAGTCTAATTTATGGTCTCATGGAAAATAAGTCTCATATATAAGGCAGTCTTCACTTCTAAGTGAGATCTAGATCATTGAATTAAATGAAAAGTATAATTATTAATTGGCTGAGATTTAGATAATATTGAGTGTTTTTACTAAATATAAAAAAAACCTAAATAGATTAAATTTAAAAAATGCATATTTAACAGATAATTATATTAATAATAACGTTTTATTTATGAAATAATTTCTATAGAATAATTTTATTATTAGGCATTTTTATTTATTTGTTTGCTGCAAATGCCTTGGGATGTCAGTGCTTAAAAGCTTATAATGGCTAAGTAAAGGGTCGGTTCAACACATGAAGTATCTTTTTGAACAAATTTTAAAAAAATATAGAGAGAAAAGCGGCGTTACTCAAGAGATTATGGTGGACTTATTGAGCCATAATTCTTCGAAGTTAAAAAAACTAGATAACGTAACATTTAGTCGCTGGGAAAGAGGGATCACTATTCCTCCGTTCAAAAAACAAATTGAGATATATCAGTTATTAGGTGTCGATCCTATAGATGAAATCATTGATTCAAATATAGAATTACCAAAAATAGATAATGAGAATTATTTCGATATTGATTACTATACCTATGGAAATAGTGATTTTGTTACGCATGTATTAAATCGAAATACGTTATCAGGTTTAGATTCTGTTCTTGAAGAAATGGAATTAATAATTGATAGTGACTATTATTTTAAGCAGTTAATTAAATCCACTGGAAAAAATAGTATAAAAAAATCAATAGAATCATTAATGGCAAAACTAAATGCTGAGATTATCATTTGTAAGTATAAATCTCGATTAATTGCACATTCTATTACGCTGTATGTATCACCAGATTTTTTAAAAGATTTAATGTGTAATGAAATAGATTATACAAAAATAAAAAATTACGCATCAAATAATCCATTAATAATATCATTTTATGCGTCAACTAATGATAGCCTTAAATATATATTAGGCAGAATTTTGACTAACTTTTTAGATATACCAAATATAGATTCAAAACTGTATTTTATTTCAGGTGAAAAAAACATACATAAGTTATTTGTTAAATTAAATTCTAAGATTAAATTTAATGAATTTATTGATGATAAAAACTATAAATTATCTGAAGTAACTAAGTTAAATATTAATCACTCAAAAGATGCATTACATTTTCTTGTTGATTTTAGAAGAATGGAATATGAAAAGTAAAATAAATGTAATATTGGTAGATGATGTTGATTTTTCAAGGAAAGTGGTTTCATTTATTATAAAGAAGAATTTTCATGATCAAGTTAATATCATAGAAGCAAAAAGCTGTAATGATGTGGTAAATATTTTAAATAAAAAGAATATAATACACGGAATTATAACAGATATAATGATGCCTAATGGGGATGGTTTAGATTTAATTAAAGTGCTATCTGAAAATAATTACCACATACCAGTGGCTATTGTGTCATCTGTAAAAGCGAATATTTTGGAAAAAGTAATGGACCTTGCTGAAGTCAGTGGGGTTACGATTGTTAATTCTTACAATAAACCCATTTCAGCTGAAGAAGTCATTTCGACCATTGATTTTTTTAATGTGAACAGAATTGAAGATCGCAAGATGTTGTTTGAAGATGTAAAGCAAAATGATCTTGTTGAATTATATTATCAACCAATAGTTAATTTCAGCTCTCATCGAATTGATGGCGTTCAGGTTTCTCCTCATTGGAAAAATCAAAAGGCAAGTGCTATTGCCGAAAGTGTGTTTCTACCAGACATTAATGATATGAAAAATACTGTTGGGTTTATGAACTTGATGTTCACACTGCTTGAGCGTGATATCAAGAGTAAATTCTCTGATTATCGTTATACGTTTCGTATAAATGTGAAGGATATTTTAATATGCGATGATGATTTTATTAATCATGTTTTTGATAAAATTGAAAAGGAAACGAAGGATAAGATCATTGTGGTTGTTGAGTTTTCAGACGATGTTGTGTTACTTGATAAGTTAACAGAAAATCTGGAGACATTACTCGCAGATGGAGTTCGGATATCCATTGAATTGGTTGAAAATGATATGCAGTGCAAGCTATTAGAGCAAGGAATAGCTCTCTCTAATATTTGTTTTGAATATAAGAAAAATGTATTTGAGGATATCAAGAGATTTAAAGAAATGCATGGTAAAGATATTCCTATCATTATAGGCAACATTCAAAAAGTAAATCAGCAACAAGCATCATTAGATTATGGTTTTGAATGTTTACAAGGTGATTTCATCACATCGGAAATGAGAAATGATAAACTAGCTAAATGGATTAACGCTTATGAATCAGAAACTGAAAACTTTCAATGTTAAAGACTTTGAAAATGGAACTTCAACATCTCATTCCAGTGAAGAAGCTCATTACTTTAAAAGAATGATAGTAGAAGGAATAGAGAAAGAGCTGAAGGAAATTGAAACTGACGGTGTCCAAGATACGATTCATGCAATAAAAGGGATATCGAGTTACGCAGGGTTAAATAGAATGCATGAAGTCTGTATGAGACTTGAACATTATCATCAAGTAATGAGATTCAAATTAGTTAAAGAAGTATTGCATCGGGAGTATCAAACCGTTGTAAACGATGAACAATTTTTAGCCTAAAATAAAAAGCATAGTTTCGACTATGCTTTTTTTGTTTCTAAAGAAAGAGTAATTACATTTAAATATAGATCTTGATCCAGTAATTATAACTTAAATGAGATGCTACCACTTTAGTGTTATATATTTATAATTATTATGCTTGATTATACATATAAACAACACACTCCTAATAATTTAGCATTTTGTTTTATTTTTATAATGTACATGCCTTGTTAGTTTTTTATGTCAACCTTTATTATTTCGTCTCTTTCTTAATACACAGAATTACTTTGATTTGCGTGTATTAAATTTTAATAAGTCAGTATATAAACTCTATGAGTTTTAACAAATAAGGTAAAAACAATGTTAGTTAAGTTTTTTGAATTTTCTAAGAACGCAATCCAAAACTTTAAAAATGATGAGCGTGGCGTTACAGCTATTGAATATGCAATTATTGGTGTAGCTATTTCAGCTATTATCTTATTGATGTTTAATGGTACACTTCAACAAGCCTTAATTGATGCAATTGGTACAATTTCAGATAATATTACATCGGCAAATGATACTGGCTCTTAATATAGCCGAATGAATAATCATTCAATGATATGGTGGGCACTCTTGTTCACCATGTCGTGTATTATTTGCTATCAAGATATAACCAGACGAACTATATCAAATCAAATGTGTATTATAGTTCTTATTATTTGCATTTGCCTTGTTATAAAAAGTGGTAACTACTCTTCATTATATTATTCATTAATAATATTTATCGGTGGATTTATACTTTTTATAAAAAAAATTATAGCAGCAGGTGATGTGAAGCTTATATCTTCTTTTTTTATTGCAATTAACCAAAATTATCAATTGTTGACTTTTACTATTATTCTATTTGCTGGTGGGGTTATATCTATAGTCCTATTAATTCATAAGGTAATTAATAAAGAAAATACAACAATAACAGTTCCTTATGGAGTTCCTATCTGCATTGGGTGCTTATTTGGTGTTGCAGCATCACTTTAAGGTAATTTATGAAAGCTAAAATAATCGTTGTGTTAGCAATGATTACTATCTTGTTTGGGTTATATGGCCTAGCAGGTAGTTTATCTATGTTCGCTCCTCAAAATATAATAAAACCAAAAGAAGAAAATAAAATAAAAGTTTGGCAATTAAAAGAAGATGTAAACGCTAGAGATGAAATTAATCGACGCTTAGTTTCTCTTGTTCTTCTTCCTGAATCAGAAGCTAATAAATTGAGTTTTTCAGAAGATGTGCCAATTAACTGGAATAGAGGAACGATTTATAGACACGATCTTAAAAAGGGTGCTTACATCTCAATGGAGGATTTTATTACTCCAGAAGAAGATAATTATATTGAATATGTAATTGCTCCAAATCGAGTTCCATTTCCATTACCTATTGATTCGCCGGATATTATTGGTGGTGTAATCGGTAATGGTAGTTTTGTTGATGTATTAGCTCTTACCAAAAGTGATGAAACTCGTAATTCAAATCGCGCAACGAAAAAAACGCTATCGATTACACCAATTTTTACAAGCGTTAAAGTATTACAAGTAAAACGAACAGTTATTCCTGAGACTCGTATAGAGCCAGCAAAAGAAGGCATAGTACTTATTCTTGAACTTACTCGTAGTCAAGCTGTTGAGCTTATCGTTGCAAAAGAAGCGGCAAAAATTGAAGTTCATAAATCAATTGGTAATTACAGTATCGAAGATTTAAAAGCAAATGCTGGTGACGTACTAGATGATTTTAGAGCGGTGACAGAATATCGCGCAAATAAAGTTACTATTAAATAGAGTAAATAAAATGTGGAATAATTATTATCGAGCACTGTTGGTATTAGTTTTATTACCTATATCATTTGTTAGTTTAGCAGGCAATATTATTAATATGTCAGAAGGTGATTCGCAAGTCATCTTAGCTAATAAAGACGTTGGTTCTGTTTTTGTATCTGATCCAAAAATTGCAGATTACCAAGTAATAGAAAAGAAAAAAGTTATTGTTTATGGAAAAAAAATAGGGCAAAGCTCTGTGATGGTTTTTGATAGAAATGGCCATACTCTTGCTAATAAGAAGGTTATTGTAAATAAAAGCCTCGACTCTATAAAGCAATATATATCAGTTAAATACCCGGATGTTGATGTTGACGTTTTTAATATAGGTGATCAAGTTGTATTAAGTGGAACGGTTTCAACAGAACAAGAGAAAGATGAAATAAACAATATTGTTGGACAATTGCTTGATAAAGATGATGAGAAATTCACTTTTGAGCAAGATATGGAAGACCAAGATTATGAAATTCAGTTCATGGAGAGAACAGATTACAAAGGCATTGTAAATAATATTGAGGTAGCTACAACAAAACAAGTGAATGTAAAAATCTCAATTGCTGAAGTATCACAATTATTCTTACAAGATATTGGTATTCAATATGGTACAGATAAGGCAGGTGTATTTATTCAACCACTTACCCATTTTAGTTCGTCAGACATTATGTCCGTTATTACTGCTATTGGTAGCGATACGGTAGGACAAATATTAGCAGAACCAAATTTATCGGTAGTTTCTGGAGAAAGCGCAAGCTTCTTAGTTGGTGGCGAATTGCCTGTGGTAACAACCGTAAATAACAGCACCAATGTAATGTACAAAGAATATGGTGTGAGACTCGAATTAATGGCAAAGGTTAAGAAAGATGACAAGATCACGCTTTCATTAGTTCCTGAAGTTAGTTCATTAGATATCCAATATGAAAATGATTCATATGATTTACCAGCTTTAAAAACTCGTCGTGCACGTACAACGGTCGAACTTGGCGATGGACAAAGTTTTGTTTTAGGTGGGTTATTGAGCTCAGAAGATAAAGAGAGTCTTCAAAAAATTCCTTTCATTGGTGATATTCCAATTTTAGGTGCTTTATTTAGAGATTCTTCGACTAAGCGAAATAAAACAGAGTTACTTATTGTAGCAACGGTAAATTTAGTTAAACCAATTCATTCTTCGCAAATACAACTGCCAATGATGAGAAAAACAACCACATTAAATCGCTTTTTTGCATTAGAAGATTCATATGTAACAGCTGGCGATAAATGGGCTAAAGAGTTATTAGCTATTGGAGGATTTAAAAAATGATCAATTGGAAAGGAATGTTATTTCTCCCATTAGTATTGATGACTGGTTGTGTTGAAAAAGTAAATGAACGTTTTGGCCCAGAAATAGATGTATTTCCTGTAACGTACTCAGTGTCTTTATCTAATACTCGTGAATCAAAAATGTCGCTATCTACTTTTATCAGCGATCATAAAAAAGAGCTTATTAACTATGGCGCAAATATTCAGTGGGTGAGTAACTCTGGAAATCGTTGGGCGAGCGAAATAAAAAAACAATTAATTAAAGAAGGCGTAAATAAAGATTTAATTATTATTTCTCAGGGTGAAAAAGGTGATGTGTATTTCGATATTAAATTTTCTATCGTTGTGCATAAAACACAAGTATCTAGTTGCCAATATGCTGAACTTGGAGCTATTAACACAGTAGCAACAGGGTGTTTTATTGAAAATGCGCGTTGGTCATCAATGGTTAATCCACAGAAAATGTTAATAACACCATCAGTAGATCAAGAGCATAAAGAAGCTGAAGCAACAGCGCCTGGAAAGGAGGAATAATATGTTTGATTTATCAAACTCAATGAATCTGCCTGTGAATAAAAAGCAAAATTTAGAGCTTGTTCTTTTTCACCAAACAGATGAATACCGACAATTAATAGAAGAAGTTTTCCGTTTTGAAGGGGTATCGGAGCCTCTTGTATTAGATAATAACGAAGAAGTCGTTGCACAGCACGCTAGAAAGTACCCAAATCATATCATTATGATTGAACTTAATAATAGCCATCATGTAGTGAATGATATTGAGCGTATTAGCCATCTTTTACCTAATAATGCACCAGTTATCGTGTTAGGAAAAGAGAATTCAATATCTGTTATCCGTGCATTAAAAGACATGGGCTATTACTATTTATTTTGTCCTGCAACTAAAACTGAACTCTTTGATTTTGTAAGTGAAATCAATGAGAAGAACATGAAGAAAGAGTTAGGAAGTACGACAAGAAAAGCAAAGAAAATTGCTGTGCTAGGTGCTAAAGGTGGAGTTGGAACTTCGTTTATTGCAGCAGAGCTTAGTAAAGAATTATCTGGTAGCCGCAATAGTTCGTGTGTTGTTGTTGATCATAATATTCGAGGCGGCAACTTAGATATTATGCTTGGTATGAAACACTTTAAAAGACGAAAGCTAACCCAAGGTATGCTTCTTTCTAATTTGGATGTTGATTACGCTACCAATATGGTCACTAAGTTGAATGATATGCTTTCATTACTCTCAATTGAATCTGACAGTTTTTCAATTGAAGAAATGAAAGAATACATCAGTGTACTGACTTCGCAACTTGCGCTTCAAGCTAATTTTATCATTGAAGACCTTTCTGGTTCGGCGAGCGAGAAACTCAGTTATCTAACTAAATCAGCTGATGTTGATGCTGTGGTTCTTGTTGCGGATCAAACGGTATCGAGTTTACGAGAAGCCGCTTTAGTCGTTAATACAATTAAAGAAAAGAACCTTCCAATCCGCGTGATTGTGGTTGTTAATCATACTAAACCTGAAAAATACTCAACAATAGAGTCACAAGAAGTAGAAAAGTATATTAATAAAAATATAGATGTGATTTGTCCATTTGAACCTAAGTTAGGTACGTATTTATTACATAGAGACAGTATTTATACAAAAGATATAGAAATTGCTCAAAGTTTAAATCGTATTACTGCTTTATTGCTTGGTGAAGAAGAAATCAAGAGATCAAGTTTACTTAAGCGTTTAATTAAAAGGTTATAAATATGGACCAAAATAAATCAATTTATATCGAAATTCGAGCTCAAATTTTTGATGTATTAGATGCAGAAACGGTTAATTCATTAAGTAAAGAGCAGCTACATAATCAATTAAGTAATGCGATAGATCTGTTAATTGAACGCCATGAATGGCCAGTAAGTACAATTGTACGAGCTGAATACGTAACAAGTCTAGTAAATGAATTGCAAGGTCTTGGACCTCTTCAGGTATTAATGGAAGATGAATCTATTAGTGACATTATGATTAATGGACACGATAAGATTTTTATCGAACGAGGAGGTTTAGTTGAAGTCGCACCGGTCAGCTTCATTGATGAAGAACAATTACTGCATATTGCTAAGCGTGTTGCTTCTCAAGTTGGACGACGTGTTGATGATTCATCGCCAACTTGTGATGCGCGTTTAGCTGATGGTAGTCGTGTAAATATTGTTATCCCACCAATTGCGATTGATGGAACTTCTATGTCTATACGTAAATTTAAAAAAGACAGTATAGGATTAGAGAAATTAACTGAATTTGGTGCGTTGAGTCCAGAAATGGCGCAGTTATTAATGATCGCATCACGTTGTCGTTTGAATATTTTAATATCGGGTGGTACGGGTTCTGGTAAGACGACAATGCTTAATGCGTTATCGCAATATATTTCAGAAAAAGAGCGTATCGTAACAATAGAAGATGCAGCTGAACTGAAATTACTTCAACCGCATGTAGTGAGATTAGAAACTCGAAATTCAGGTATTGAAGGTAATGGTGCAATTACTCAGCAAGACCTTGTTATTAATGCCTTACGTATGCGTCCTGACCGAATAATTGTTGGTGAGTGTCGTGGTGGCGAAGCTTTTCAAATGCTTCAAGCAATGAATACCGGTCATGATGGTTCAATGTCAACGCTCCATGCGAATACACCGCGTGATGCAATGGCTCGTGTAGAGGCAATGGTGATGATGGCAAGTAACAATTTACCATTAGAAGCCATTCGTCGAACCATCGTGAGCGCCGTTGATATCGTAATTCAAATCAGCCGATTACATGATGGAAGCCGTAAAGTAATGAGCATTACAGAAGTTATCGGTCTTGAAGGTAATAACGTTGTATTAGAAGAACTCTATAAATTTGAATCAACAGGTCAGAATACTCCTGAAGGTAAAATTATAGGTAATTACTCTACAACTGGTTTAATGCAACGATCTGTGCTGGTTGAAAAAGCTCGATTCTTTGGGTTAGAGCAACAATTGAAAGCAGTATTTAATAAATTTGATGAGGCGATATGATTTATTTTATTGCATTAGCTATTGGTATTTTGCTTATTTTTTATTTGTTAATGCCTCAGAGCAAAAAACATCATGAATATTTAAAAGGTAGTAATTTTTCAAGTTCTGATTTATCAAATGACGAAGATAAGCAGGCAGTAAAATTAGAATCATTGTCTGATGAAACATTAAAACAAGCATTGCTTCGTTTTTTTAATAATACTTATCAACAAATTGATTCTCTAGCGAACATTAAAATACCAGTTTATTGTGCATTTTTAATTGTTCTTGGGATATATATAAATAAAAGTTTTCTTCAGGCTAATCCAATAATTATTGTTACAATTACAGAGATTATCGGTTTGATTTTTGGTGTTGTATGGCTAAGAAAACGAGAAAAAAATCGATTTGAAGAATCATTTCCTGATGCATTAAATATGATGTCCAGTGCGGTGAGTGCTGGTGAAGGCATTATGCAGGCCGTGGTGTTTGTTGGTCGCTCGTTAGATGGAAAGGTTGGGAAAGAATTCAAAAGAATGGGGGAGCAGCTACAACTGGGAGAGTCTCCAGATACTGTTTTTCGAAAGTCTTGTGAACGATTCCCATATCCATCATTTCAATTTTTTATTATTACCTTGCGAACCAGTATGCAACGTGGCGGACAGTTAAAAGAGGTGATGAAACGCTTAAATAGATTGATGTTCGGTGCAAGAGCTATTGAAAAGAAAAAACTAGCGCTAACTTCTGAGGCTAGAGCATCAGCAAAAATAGTCGCAGCAATTCCGTTTATTTTCTTGTTTATGTTGCAATACCTCAGTCCAGAAAACTATGAATTTGTGATGTTTAATCCTGCGGGAAGACCAATATTGTATTATGTGTTAATCAGTGAAAGTATTGGAATACTCATTATATGGTTATTAATGAGAGGAGTTCGCGCATAATGAATTCACAAACAATATTATTTATTGAGTTAGTTTCAATATTTACCGGTATCTCTTTATTTTTATGGCTGTTAGTCCAAGTATTATTACAGCGTAAATTATTAGGTAAATATTTAGCAAAGCATAAAGAATTTAATAAAGATGATAATGTATTTGATAAAGTAGAGCGATTTTTACCTAGTGTTGCTTCGAATGATGCGGACAGTATTGAACGGAAGTTCTATTCTGCGGGGTTATATGAATCAAAATACGCTCATTTATATATGCCAGTTAAATATTTATCTGCAGCTATTGGCTCGGGGATAATTTATTTATTACTAGGTAACGATTCCTCAATGACAACACAAGTTGCATTAATGTGTATTTGGTTAGTTGTGTGTATTTCTATTCCTGATGCCATATTAAGTTCAAGAAAAAAAGCATTGGAAGAAAAACTGTCTGGCCAATTACCGTATTTATTAGATTTGCTAGCAATGTGTGTACATACCGGAATGACGATCGAATCATCATTAAGCTACCTTGCTAAAGAAATGCAAGGGTTTGATAAAGACTTAGCTCATATGATTGCAAGAACGAATGATAGAGCCAATATTGTTGGGTTAGAGCCAGCTCTAGATGAACTTTATGTACGGGTGCCGACTAACGAAATGCGAAGTTTTGTTATGACGTTAAAACAAAGCTTACATTATGGTAGTTCGATATATGAAATATTAAATACATTAGCTGCTGATATTCGTAGTGTTCGCTTACTTTCATTAGAAGAAAAAGTGGGGAAACTCGCGGCTAAAATGTCGGTACCACTTATTTTATTTATCATGATCCCCGTCGTGATATTAATTGCTGCTCCAGGAGTAATGAGGATGATGACAGGTGTATATTAAAAAAATAGTAATAGGCTTACTTTTTGTTACGTTAGTTGGGTGTTCATCTAGTCCTGATACTGAAGAGACAAAAGAGAAAATTCTTATTAAAACAAACAATTATTCAGATTTAATTATTTTTTATAAGAACCAGTTAAAAGTATCAGAAGACCCCTATACTCGTGAAAAACTGGCACAAGCCTATTTAGATTCTGGAGACCCTGATTCAGCTCTTTTTGCTATCCAATATCTTAATGAGGATGACGATTCTAGAAGTATTTCTTCATTTTTAATTGAAGCAAATGCGCAATTAGAATGTGGGATGCTAGAGCCGGCTTTAGATACAGTAAATCGTGTATATAAATTAAATGAGGATAACCCTGAAATTGAAAATTTATTAGGTGTTATTTATGCGAGTAAGCGTGATTTAGATAAGTCTCGTCATTATTTTAATTTAGCAAGAAAGCATTTATACAGTGATATTACGATAAAAAATAATTTGGCTATTTTAAATATTATTGAAGGCAAATATGACCAAGCGGTTAAATTATTATTACCAATATATATGAGTAATAAAAATGATGCCTTAGTACAAGCTAATTTAATGTTAGCAATGGCCAAAGCAGGTGATTTAGAGTTTATGGAAAAAGTATTGTCGCCGCAATTCAGTAAACAAGAAATTGAAAGGCGCTACTCAATTCTTAAAAATACTGAATCACATCGTGATGATACAAACCTGTTTGGAGCGGATTAACATCATGAAGATTAAAAAGAATAGGGGTGTAGCCAGTATTGAATTCGCAATGGGATTCATGATCTTTTGGTTGATTTGTATGGCTTGGGTTGAAATGAGTTATATGTCATATGTATCAGCAATAAGCGATCTCATTATTTCTGAATCAGCCCGAGAATCCAAAACAGAAGACTCGGATTATTTGCAGGCATTTACTGATGCCGTAAATGAGAATCAATCGATATGGGGTAATGTGGTTGACCCAAGTAAATTTACGATGTCGATACAATATTTAAAGAGTGTAAATGAATTAGGTTCATTGGTTGAGCCATGTGTCGTTCCCGATAGTGAAAGCACTGCTGAATGTGGCTCATCATATAATAGTGCGATTGCTGTTTATCGAATTGATTATCGTTTTTCACCCATTTTTACTTATTTTATGGGATTTGAAGGCATTTTCAGCCGAGAAGATATTGTAATTCAGGAGTACGAACGTGATGCCTTTAGAGTCTAAACAGCGTGGAAACTTTACCGTTGAGTTCGCAATGGTAGGGTTAGGTCTTAGTTTAATTTTTATATTTAGTGCTGATGTAATAATAAAGCTATCAATAAAAGGTAAGTTAGATCGACTCTCTTACTCCCTTGTTAATGTTTTAAAAGAACGTACACAGTTATATGACGAAGACTATCTAATAACAAACAGTGAAAGTAGTGAAATATTTAATATTGCACAAAACTCACTGCGCCGCACATTGGGAAGCTATGAAGATGCTCGTTTTGGTGCCGTTATTGAAGAGTTAACTTTTCGTGATATTGGTGCACCGAATACACCCGTTACGTATAACTATGGCTCTTTTTCCTGTCCTTTATCTAAAAGGATCGGTGAGCTTGACTATTTATCAGTGGTTACCACATGGGAAAGGCAAGCAACGTTATACCGTGTCACCTTATGTTATCAAACAGACAATATGTTTGGTTCAGTTGTTGGTGAGTCATACACAGATGTCATTTCATCGTCAGTGATGATTGGGAGGTAGTATGAGAAATTTAAGAAAGCATCAGCAAGGTCACGCTGCCATTTTATTTGCAATGATGATACCTGCGTTGTTTGGAATATTTGCTTTAGCTAGCGATGGAGCTAGAGCTATTCAAACTAAAGCAAGAATAGAAGACGCAAGTGAGGTGGCAGCTCTTGCCATTTCTGCTCACAATGACCCTGCTCAGCCTGATGATGGTACTTATACTCCAAGCACTAGAAATAGACAAATAGTCGTGGATTATGTGAATGCTTACATTAGTGATATTGATGCTGTTACAGATATTAAAGTGGCAAAAAGACGTTGTGAATTAATTTCTGACTGCGTAGCTGGTTTATATAAAGGGGATGCGCGTTATTTAGAGCATGAGATTGATGTAACAACAAGACAAAACTCATGGTTTCCTGGTAATGAAGCTATAGAAGGGATGGGAGAGACGTTTTCAACACGTGGCAAGTCCTTGGCTAGTAAATATCAAAGTGAGGCCGTTGATGTGATGTTCGCTGCCGATTTTTCCGGTTCAATGCTAGATACTTGGAGTGGTAGCTCTAATCCTAAATATATTGATCTAATTGAGATCATTAGAAATATTTCTGTTGAATTGCAGAAGTTTAATGATTTACCAGAGAACCGCGATAAAAGCACGATGGGAATATCGGCATTTAGCACCTTTACCAATTCATTCACATCGGATACCGGTATTCAGTGCTCTTTATCTCAAGGTGTTAACAGCAGAAATGAACCTGGGAATAGGTCTCGACCAGTTAAAGCAGTAAATACGGTTGCTAACATTTGGAATCAAAAAACAGAAGATTATTGCAAATCGGGTGCCTATGCTGGTTTTCATGATGTCAATTTAACTTTAAATTTTAATTATTTAAATGGTCAAATAGGTAGCTTTTATGCTGGCGGAGGAACGGCGTCTTACCAAGCACTAATTCGTGGAGCGCAATTATTAATAAAAGGAAACAATTCACGTCGTTTATTAATCGTGTTATCCGATGGTATGGATAATGATACTAAGTTAGCTGATGGGTTAGTTAGCGAAGGTATGTGTCGTGATATTCAGAGTGGTTTGGAATCGGATCGTACACCTGATAGGAGACCAATAGCGGCGAAAATGGCGGTGATTGGCTTTGATTATAATCCTTTTGCAAATAAGGCGCTTAAAGATTGTGTTGGAGAAAAGAATGTATATAAAGCAGAAGATGCTGATGAGGTCGAAGACATAATTCTAGAGTTAATAAACGAAGAAATTGGCCATTTAAAATAATAATTTGACGTGTAAGACGTTTAAAGTAGAGAGTAAAAAATGTATAAAATTTTAATTATAGTTGCTGCTGTTTTAGGGTTATCTTTTAATGCTAATGCTAATGCTAATGCTAATGCTAATGCTAATGCTAATGCTAATGCTAATGAGAAAGTGGAAGATATAAAAAAATCAGAGCAATCAGTTTTAATTTATTGTGGTTCTGCAAACAAAGAGTACCAAAAAGAAGTGAATGTGGCTGAAGGAAAAAGACTTTCGCTTAACGAAGGTGGTTTTTATCAAATTCAGCATCTTGAACCAATTGAACCTAAAGGTGCATTTGTTAATCGTGAGCTTGATAGCATTGATGTTGAATCAACGTGTTCTGAATTTTTAATCAGTAATACATCTGATGCATTAGTAAATAAAAATGCAGTATTAGCTCGTGTCTATTTTAATTTTGATAAATCAACATTAACTAAGCGCTCAGAGTATGTGCTTGATAAGCTTTACTCGAAAATGGGCGAGAAGGACATTAAATTGAAAGTTGAAGGTCATACTGATTCAAAAGGCAGCACTACCTATAACTACGACCTGGGTTTAAAAAGAGCGAATATTGTGTATCAATACTTAGTCCAACAAGGAGCTGAACCTAATCAGTTTTCTGTGGTTACTAAAGGTGAGCGAGAGCCTATTAAAACAAATAAAACTGCAAATGGACGAGAGAAGAACCGACGAGTAGAAATTGAGAAAATTTAATTAATTTAAATTTGATTTTTTGGCTCAGAATAGAGTAATAATGAAATTTTAGAATGTAATATTCTATAGTTTTATTGTTGCTCTATTCTGTTTTGTTTTATCTAAAATTAATAGTTTGTTGTGAATAATATAGATGTGCATGTAAACAAGAAAGAGAGATTGCTGACAGATAACATGAGTTTGAATGTGTATTTAACTAAATATGAATTCAAGCTCTTTATTTGTTTATTAGAGTTGCCAGGAGTAAATCAAGCAAATGATGATTTAATAAGTAGAATATGGAATGATGATAAAAAAGACAACTCAAACTTAATACAATTAATATCTAAGACAAGGCGACATTTAAAGCAATTGGAACATGTATTTAAAATAAAATCACAAAGAGGAGAAGGCTACTCAATAGAAATTAATCAAAATTATACATTTGTAGATAACTGGTTTAAATCTAGTGAAATAAAATCAGAAAAAGAGGTCAATACCTTTATATTCGACTTCAATGATAAAGTGTTTAATAAAGAAATTGTTTTATTATTACTAATTTCAGTAATGATTTCTATTTATTTAGTAAATAGAACTGTGTTTTTCCCTAATTTTAAAACAATGAATGATAATTTTGTTAAGTTAAGTTGCTCTGATGATAATATTATATTATCAACAACTAAATTGGATTGTTCAACGATTAAGGATAATTTTTCAAAGAGTAAGAGCTATGTACTATCTACTTTTGATGAAAAAGTTGTTTATACAGAAAAGTGAAATGGTTAATAATTCTCTTATATTAACCATTTTTTTTATTGCTGGATTATTCCTAATAACAAAAGAGGTTAAAGAAAACTATGTAGGTACATTAACTGAATTGTCTGGAGATAAATGTAAATATAGGGTTACTATTATTGATTATAAAAAATCATCGTGAATAAAGCAACCTATGGTTTGAACGATTTTTCAAGTCATATGTGCTTATTTTCTTTAAATCATATAAAAGATAATAAGTATGTTTTGTTAAGTTCAGAATTATATTCAAATGAATCAAATTTTTTAACTTGTGATGGTTTTTTTAGTAATTTGTCAATGATTGCATTTTATCAAGATGATAATGGACTATTTTTAGAAAATAATAATACTTATTTATTTTTAAACAAAATAAAAATAGGCTCAAGTGAGCCTATTTAAAAAATTTTGTTATTATTGAATCTAATTCTTTATTTTCAATTGGTTTTGCAAGATAACCGTCACAATGTTTTTTAATCTCAAGCTCTTCATGAACCATACCATGCGCCGTAATTGCTATGACAGGTATATGATGTGTTCGTTCTGATGACTTGATGTGTTTGGTCAGTTCTATGCCATCCATAATTGGCATTTTGATATCAGTAAAAATAATATCAGGTAAATCTGTTGCTGATTCAAGTTTCTCTAGCATGTCTTGACCATGTATTGCCTCGATGATTTCAAATCCATAATCTTCAACTTTCTTTTTTAGTACTTCGCGGTTGAACTCAATATCATCAATAATTGCAATTCTTTTTGTTCCTGTAAACTTAGTCACATTTCGACGCATTGTATGGTATTGTTCGGTCAATTTAGATTTTATTATTTCAACATCTTTTAATTTAATACAAATAGATGTTCCTATTCCAACCTTGCTTTTAATTGAAATGTTGCCATTCATATCTTCTATGATTTTCTTTGTGATAAACAAGCCAAGGCCAGTACCATATTCTCTATCTTTATCATAGAGTTGCTCAAATGGATTAAATATACGGTCTAAATCTTTTTCTTCAATACCTCGTCCATTATCTGTAAATACCATGATAAGATCGGTTGTTGTGGGTGTTGAGTTTTCATACTTAACATCAATATCTATTTTCCCTCCGTCTTCAGTAAACTTGATGGCATTACTTAAGATATTCATTATTATCTTGTTTATATATTTTTTATCTATATTTAAATGATGAAATTCCGTTTTTTTGTATTGAATTTGGATGTTCTTTGATTTTGATTGAAATTGTGTAATATCAATAATATCCGAAATGATATTATCAATCGAGTTTGGTTTATTATGAGCAATGATTTTGTCGGCTTCAATTTTACTTAAATCTAGAATGTCATTTACCATTTCTAATAAACCTTGTCCTGCTTTATTTAATGTCTCTAATGTTTTCTTTTTCTCACTATTTTCTTCTTTTTCAATAAGATATAAACTTAGACCTAATATAGCATTTAATGGGGTTCTTAATTCATGAGAAATATTAGCTATGAATTTTGATTTGTTAATATTGGCTTTTTCGGCTTGTTCTTTAGATTGTAAAAGTAATTTTGTTCTTTCCGTTATCTTACTTTCTAAATTATTAACTAAAATTGAGATATCTTGTGCCATTAAAGATACATTTCTTGCTAATGTTCCTAGCTCATCTTTTCTATATAGTAAAGGGTTATTATATTCATAATTGCCTCTTTGGATTTCTTTTATCCATTCGTTAAATAATATTAATGGACCTTTCACATAATAGGTGATTAAAATTGATGTTATAAGGGTGAATAAGGTAACTAATATTATAGTATTAAATAACTTATTGCTAAAAAGGATGTAGTTGTCATCAATTTTATTGGTAAGGTCTTGGTCATAATTAACAGAGAGCTTTTTCTTTATAAGAGTCACTATGCTCCATGGGAGGTCTTTTACTGGTTGAATTGCAATGATATGATCTTCACCGTTTATTTTTATTTCTGAATCCCATGTTTCTTTTCTTTCAATTTTTCGCATTGCAATCATTAAATCATATGAAATTTCATCCAGCTTTGTTATATCTTTAAGTTTTTGTTTATATAGAGATAAATAATTTTTACTATCTAAGTTATCAGTGACAACATTCATGTCCTTATCAATAATAATAGTAACAAAATCTGAGTAATAATTTTTGTTTTTTAATGTGTTTAGAAGTTGGGTTACATCCGTCTGAAATATTAAATAGGTGCTTTCATTTATTTTATATTGTTGAGTCGTGTATGTTTCTTCTTTGTTAAACTTTATTTTAGTGTCGCTAATGACGACACTTGTTGAGTATTTCCTAAGTTCTGCTACAGCAGTGTCTAAAATATCTCTAGATTTTATTGAGCTAATGTTTTTGATTAATTCTACATATCGATTAGATATGTTTTTTATCTCAATCATTTTACGGTTTAATGAATTGCTTATGTCAAATGAGTAACGTAATGCACTTTCATGCAAGTATTTATTTTCAGCATTTGCAGCAATTGTTTTTATTTCTTCTTGGTTTGAAGTAATTATCTTATATGAAGTAAAAGAAATAAAGACCGAATAGGCAATTATGCTACCAGCAAGAGCAACAAAGAATTTGTTTTTCAAAAGCATTAGTTGTCTTTTCCTTTGTTAATTATGGTATAGGGTAATATTTTTCTTTACTGTATTTTTTAAGGTTTTTATTGAAAAAGGCTTCTCTAGTATTGTTTGCTTAGGAAAATTATATTGTTTCATTTCTAATAATTTTTCGAATGATCCCATTAAGATGACATTTTGAGCTGCGGTGAATGGATTGAAAGACTTCTCACTGAGGAGTTCCATTTTATCTTCGATAGTGTACTTTTCACTGTCTAAATCATAAACAACGAGATCTGGCACTGGGATCTTAATGCATATCTTTTTCTGTGAGTTTATGAAAATTTGAGACTGTCATTGTCTTTGTCTCATGTACATCATTTAATTCACTCAGTACTTTATTTGCTACATCTTTGATAAGAAAGTAATTACTTACTATTAATATGTTCATAACTATGGCTCAAAAAATGATGGATTTCAGTTCACCATACTAATAGTTATTTAGATTTGTATTGATAGCATATTCAACTTAGCCTTTTAAATTTCTGCCTAAAGATCATTTATCTTGTTTTTCTCCTTTCGATAACGAATGTATAACTTTCGTTTTTTATGGTGATATTTCAAGCAATCTTGCTGCGCAAGTTGGTCAGACCTGTTCGTTTGCTTGTTTTATGCTTTAGATCTTCTTTTTAGAATTCTGACACGTGCTTTCTGTGCTCGAACGCTCATTTTGATTGTGTTGATATTTTAAATATTAATAATAAGAGTACATTTCTTGGTGCTTAACGTGAATGCTGTACCTACATATAACGAATAAAACGCATAAAGGAATCAATCATGAGACAAAACAAACAACATACCTTGTTTGGTGAATGCCTTGCAGAGTTCATTGGAACAGGGTTACTGATCTTTTTTGGGGTTGGCTGTGTTGCCGCTTTAGTGTTAACTGGAGCTGAATTTGGTCAATGGGAAGTCAGTATTATATGGGGCTTTGGTGTTGCTATCGCTATTTATTGTACTGCTGGGGTATCAGGTGCTCATATCAACCCAGCAGTTACTATTGCACTTGCTTGCTTTTCATGGTTTTGATAAAGCGAAAGTGCTTCCTTATATCGTCTCACAAATGCTTGGTGCTTTTTGCTCAGCAGCATTAGTTTACTCTCTATACAGTAATTTATTTGCGGATTATGAAATCGCAAATGGTTTCCTAAGAAGCAGTGAAGCCGCATTATCCACTGCAGGTATCTTCTCAACTTATCCTCATCCCTCTTTGTCGATACTTGGTGCTTTTGCTGTTGAATTTGTAATTACTGCTGTGCTTATGTTTGGAATTTTGGCACTAGGAGATGAGCATAATGGTGCTTCTCGTGGACCAATGAACCCATTACTTATTGGTATTTTAATCGCTGTTATTGGTGGTTCGCTTGGGCCGCTAACTGGTTTTGCAATGAACCCTGCTCGTGATTTCGGACCAAAATTATTTGCATATCTAGCTGGATGGGATTATGCCTTAACTGGAGCGAAAGAAATTCCGTACTTTATTATTCCAATCTTAGCTCCTATTGCTGGTGCATGTTTTGGTGGTTGGGCATACCCAAAAATGATTGGTGCTTATCTACCTACGGCAGGGCAAGGTTGTACGATTCCGAATCAATGTGATAAAGATGAAGATAATAAAACTGCTGAAGCATAATTATTAGAATAAGTAATATCTAACAAATAACACCCTACAATTAAATATAATAAAGGAAACTCATCATGACTGAGCAAAAATACATTGTTGCACTTGACCAGGGTACTACGAGTTCTCGTGCTGTCATTCTTGACCACGATGCTAATATTGTCAGTGTTTCTCAGCGTGAATTTACTCAGATTTATCCAGAAGCTGGATGGGTTGAGCATGATCCACTAGAAATCTACGCAACACAAAGCTCTACACTTGTCGAAACGTTAGCAAAAGCGGGGATCCGAAGTGATCAAATCGCAGGTATCGGTATTACCAATCAGCGTGAAACAACGATTGTCTGGAATAAAGAGACGGGTAAGCCTGTATATAACGCCATTGTTTGGCAGTGTCGTCGAACTGCTGATACTTGTGAGAAATTAAAAGAAGCAGGATTAGAAGAATACATTCGTGAAAATACTGGTTTAGTTGTCGACCCATACTTTTCTGGAACCAAAATTAAGTGGATTCTAGATAACGTAGAAGGTGCACGAGAAGATGCTGAAGCAGGCAAATTATTGTTTGGTACCGTAGATACTTGGCTTGTGTGGAAAATGACACAAGGACGTGTTCACGTGACAGATTATACTAATGCGTCACGTACTATGGTGTTTAATATTAATACACTTCAATGGGATGAAAAACTGCTAAAAGAATTAGATATTCCACTTTCAATGATGCCTGAAGTGAAATCATCATCAGAAGTATATGGTGAAACAAACATAGGTGGTAAAGGTGGAACACGTATTCCTATTGCAGGCATTGCAGGTGATCAGCAAGCAGCACTTTACGGGCAAATGTGTGTTGAACAAGGCCAAGCAAAAAATACTTATGGGACAGGCTGCTTCTTGTTAATGAATACAGGAAAAGAAAAAGTAACCTCTCGTAATGGCCTGCTAACTACATTAGCTTGTGGTCCTAGAGGTGAAGCATCTTATGCTCTTGAAGGTGCCGTGTTTATGGGCGGAGCTTCTATCCAGTGGCTACGTGATGAGATGAAATTGTTGGCCGATGCTAAAGATTCGGAGTACTTTGCGACCAAAGTAGACACCTCTAATGGTGTATATGTTGTTCCAGCTTTTACTGGTCTTGGCGCGCCATATTGGGATGCTTATGCTCGCGGTACGATTGTGGGTTTAACTCGTGGTTGTGGTTCTAACCATATTATTCGTGCAACGCTTGAAAGTATTGCTTATCAAACTCGTGATGTAATTGATGCTATGCAGGCGGATTCTGGCATTAAGTTATCTGCACTTCGAGTTGATGGTGGTGCGATAGCGAACAATTTCTTAATGCAATTCCAGTCAGATGTATTGGATGTGGCCGTGCATCGTCCAAAAGTCACAGAAGTTACTGCACTTGGTGCTGCATACCTTGCTGGTTTAGCCGTTGGCTTTTGGAATGGTCTTGATGAGTTAGCAGATAAAGCTGTCATTGACCGTTCGTTTGAACCACATCATGATGAAGAAAAGCGTAATCAACGTTACCGTGGTTGGAAACGCGCAGTAAAATGTGCACAATCATGGGCAGAGTTGCATGATGAAGAGTAATTAATCTACTTTGATGAATAATCATACAAAAGGAGCACATATATAGTGCTCCTTTTTTCTTTTCCGAACTTTAATTGATATATATCACGCATATTCATCGCAATTATTTCCAATTTTATTCGCTTCTTTGTACACTTTATTGAGTAAAATATTAAGTTGTTGATTGTTCGTAATTAGGGGAGTAATTCGTGAAGCAATTATCAAGACATCAAGAAATCGTAAACTTAGTACAGCAACACGGATACGTCAGTACTGAAGATTTAGTTGAGCAATTTAAAGTTAGCCCACAAACCATCCGTCGTGATTTGAATGAATTAGCCGATGAAAATAAAATTCGTCGTCACCATGGTGGGGCAACCATTCCTCTTAGTTCAGTTAATACAGCCTATACAACACGTAAGGTAATGCAATTAAATGAAAAAGACACCATTGCAGAGGCATTAGCAAAGCATATCCCTGATGGCGCAACACTGTTTATTGATATCGGAACCACGCCTGAATCCGTCGCTAAAGCCTTAGTAAAGAATCACAAAGACCTACGTGTTGTTACTAACAATATCAATGTTGCTATGATTTTGATGGCAAATCCAGACTTTAAAGTGATTTTAGCTGGTGGAGAAGTTCGTAATCGTGATGGTGGAATTGTTGGTGAAGCAACATTAGATTTTATTAAACAATTCCGTTTAGATTTTGGTATTTTGGGGATCAGTGGTATTGATTATGATGGTTCACTACTGGATTTTGATTATCATGAAGTGCGAGTAAAGAAAGCAATTATTGAAAACAGTCGTAGTGTTTATCTTGCTGTGGATCATACGAAATTTGGTCGTAATGCTATGGTTAATTTAGGTAGCATTACTGAATTGCATATGATTATCACCGATCAAGAGCCACCAGAAGAAATTGTAACTATCCTAAAAGATAATGAGATCCCTTATGAAGTAATTTCAAAGTAGCTCTCATTTTTGACCGATAAACGATCCCTGTTCTTGATTGAGATCAGGGATTTTTTATATCTGTATCACAGTAAATGTTCGAATTCGAAAATATAAAGTGACTCCAAACGAAAGTTAAGTTATCGTATTTTTATCGTAAATCATGCTCGTTCGCTCATTTTGTGTAAAGGTCAGACTATGAATAATGAAAATCAAACTCATATAGCCGATTCAGTTTTAGACGTCATTGTTGTTGGTGGCGGTATTAATGGCGCAGGTATTGCTGCAGATGCTGCTGGCCGAGGGCTAACCGTAGGTTTATATGAAGCATCTGATTTTGCTTCTGCAACTTCATCGGCTAGCTCAAAGCTCATTCATGGAGGCTTACGATATTTAGAACATTATGAGTTTCGCTTAGTTTCTGAAGCATTAGCCGAACGTGAAGTGTTATTGGCTAAAGCACCACACATTGCAAAACCAATGCGTTTTCGTTTACCCCATCGTCCATTTTTACGCCCTGCATGGATGATCCGTGCTGGTCTTTTCCTTTACGATAATTTGGGTAAACGAACAACACTTCCTGCTAGCCATTCAGTTGATCTTGCTGCATCCAGTTTACTTAAAAGTGAAATAACAAAAGGTTTTGAATATTCGGATTGTTGGGTAGATGATGCTCGTTTAGTTATTTTAAATGCGATGGCTGCAGAAAAAAATGGAGCTGAAGTTAAAAACTATTGCCGAGTAGAAAAGGCGATTCGTGTTGATAATATTTGGCATGTAACGGTTTTTGATGTGCAAGCGAATGTTCGTTTTGAACGTAAAGCTAAGGCATTGGTTAATGCTGCTGGACCATGGGTAAAACAGTTCTTTGATGACAGTTTAGAAGACGAGTCTCCTCGCAATATTCGCTTAGTAAAAGGCTCGCATATTGTGGTACCTAAAATTCACAATGAAGAACAAGCGTATATTTTACAAAATAAAGATAATCGCATTGTGTTTGTTATTCCTTATATGGAAGATTTTTCAATTATTGGTACTACCGATGTTGAATATAAAGGTGACCCAAGAAAAGTAGAAATTTCTGAAGAAGAAGTTAATTATCTTATTGATGTTGTTAACCAGCACTTTGTTGATCAAATAAAACGTGATGATGTTGTTTGGACTTATAGTGGTGTACGACCACTGTGTGATGATGAATCCGATTCACCTCAAGCGATTACCCGAGATTATACGTTAGAATTAGAGCAAGAGTTAGATCAAGCTCCATTACTCTCCATTTTTGGTGGAAAATTAACGACCTATCGTAAGTTAGGTGAAACGGCGATGAAAATGTTGAACCCATATTTTACTAAAATGGGGACGCCATGGACCAGAAATGTTGCATTACCTGGTGGTGATTTTGATTATCCTCGACATCAACTGCTCGATAATATCTGTAGTAAACACCAATGGTTAGCTAAAGAAACAGTGACACGTTATGTTAATCAATTTGGAACATTAACCTGGACTTTATTAGAGGGCATTGAGTGTCAATCTGATATGGGAGAGTTGTTTGCTCAAGGTGTTTATCAAGCTGAAATTGACTATTTAATTAAACATGAATTTGCTAAGAACGCAGAAGATGTTCTATGGAGAAGAACTAAACTTGGCCTATATTTGACAGAAGAAGAAGAGAAACAAATAGCGTTATATATCGAAAGTTATTTAAGCCATAGACATAAAGTAAAACTTCAGAATGTGATATAAACGAAAGCAGCCATGATTGGCTGCTTTTTTTATGTATGCGTATAAGCAATGTATGAAATGTTCATCTCATCATTAAAATAATAATTTATGTTTTTAGATATAGGGTATGAATAACTATAAGATTGTTTTTCTCTAGGGCCTGATAGCAGATTGTATGCATAAGTCATTTTGCTATTCTTTACCATACCAAATTGAAATCGTAGTGAAAGCAGATTATCGTCATCAATTTTTTTTATTAAATATTTATGATGATTTTTATTCTTTATTGGGGTTATTTTATTGACTGAGGCATAGCCAAACCCTCCAGAATAGCCAGACTCTTTGATATAAGTTGTCTTTTTTGAAAAATAATCATTGTTGTTTGTTTTTTCTAAGTCAAAGTTTATAAATAACTCTCCATTATATTTTTTGTTATTTAACGATCTTAATTGTATTTCTGCTGATAACGAAGTTAATTTATCTTTTCTCATTAATAATAAATCCATATCATCATCAAATTTAACATTAGATATTAAATCTGCCATCTTAATTGGTGTTGATTCTTTTTTAAAATAAATGGCATTATAAACGTTAGTACATATATTTTTTTTAATCTTACATGCTGAAATTGAGATGAAATTATTTTGATTATTTATAAAATATTTAACATTATCTTCTAATTTCAACTTGCTAGTATCGAATTTATTTGATGCAGATGTAGTTACTATATTATTGTTTATTTTTTTGAATTTAAATGATGTCAGTTTCTCATTTCCTAAGTTAGAAACTGGGTATTCTAATATTAATATAGATATTATGCTTAAAAATAAAACCAAAGCAGAATACATTCCCATACTTTGATCTTGAACAAGATGCGCCGCTTTGTACCCTTTACCTTTTACGGTTTCAATTGGTTCTAAGTCATGCATACTTAACTTCTTGCGTAGTAAGGAGATAGCTTGCGGAACGACTGATGAATGACATTTAATTTCTTTACACCATGAGTGGTTATGAATCTCCTCTTTAGTAAAGATAACGGTAGGATTTTGTATCAGTAAAGATAGAATATTTCGTTCTACTGAGTTTAATTTTATTTCCTTATTATTTTTTGTGATGATCTTTTTTTCATTTATCAGTAATGTGAAATTATGAAATTTAATTTTATTAGACATTGTAATCCCTATATTCTAAATGACCTATGATTCTCAAATATGATATTTAAAATGTCTATGATTATTGGTGATTATTTTTAGATTAATTTGATTATATAGGATTCTATTTAAGTAATTTATTTGTTTTTATTTTTTTTGCTTTTTTTATTTCTAACGATGTCGCAGTTATGAGAGGATTGAATTCTATTTCTTATTTAATCGATATATATTATAAGGATATTTATATGGAAAGAATCACTCTTATATGTAACTCAATGCAATCATTTATGGATCTTTGTGAAAATAATTTAGTTACCTCATGTTTTGTTCACTGTACCTTTATCGTCGAGTTAAGTGATTTTAAATGGATGGAAAAACGGTTAAAAGATAAAAGTGGTAATGGTTTGTCCGTGACCAAATTAGTCAAAGATGGTTACTTCTAAGATAAATTTACACACTAACTAATAAATACTTGGAAACTGATTTGATAGGAGTAATATCAAGCAACCATTAACAGTGAGATCTCAAAATGAAAATAAAAATTCTCTCTATGCTTGTTGCTTCTTGTGTTGCCTATTCAGCCAGTGCTTGTACTGGTATCTCTCTTTCAACAACTGAGCATGATTATATTCAAGCGAGGACGATTGAGTGGGGACAAAATGATCTTAATAGTAAGCTTATTATCTCTCCGCGTAACCATGCTTACGTCTCAACGATGCCAGATCAAAAAAAAGGATTAAACTGGAATTCTAAATATGGATTTGTCGGTATTTCAGTAAGTGATGACCGATTTATTGCAGATGGTGTTAACGAAGAAGGGTTAACAGCTGGACTGTTTTATTTTAAGAATTATGGTTCGCTAGAGAAGTATGACCCAAGTGATACGACAAGAACCATTACAGATATGGATTTTAACCGTTGGATGTTATCGCAATTTAAAACGGTAGTTGAAGTAGAGCAAGCGATTAATAAAATTAAAATTGTTCCAGTGTATATTGACGCGAAAGGTATTCCATCACCGACGGCACACTGGCGAGTTGCTGATAAACAAGGGAATAATATCGTTATTGAAATAATGAACAATGGTGAAGTGAATGTTCATAAGAATACGGCGAAGGTATTAACTAATGCACCTGACTACCAATGGCAAGTGACTAATCTTAATAATTATATTCATTTATCTCCAGGCTCAAGCCAAGGGCAGAAAATCAATGAGGTAAATGCCTTTTCATTTGGTGTCGGTTCAAGTTTCTTAGGTCTTCCTGGGGATATTACGCCTCCATCTCGATTTGTGCGAGCTGCATTTTATGTGAATTCAGCACCTGTTATGAAAACAGAAGGGCAAGCGGTATCACAAGCATTCCATATTTTGAATAACTTTGATATTCCAATTGGTAGTGAGTTTAGTGCTAAAGAACATATTCCTGATTTACCTAGCGCAACTCAGTGGACCTCGGTAATTGATCAAACTAATGGCGCATTTTTTTATAAAACAATGCGAGATAGTACGATTAAGAAAGTAGATTTAACTAAAATAGACTTTAATCAAAAAGAAGAGGTGAAACGCCCACTCGATTCAGGGCGTTTTCATGTGATTGATGTGACTGGTGGATTGTAATTTATTAAATAAAAATAAGCTTCATGCTGGGTGAAGCTTATTTTTCTTCGACTTCTTGCGTTTCCGCTTGTTAATGTACATCGCTTTATCAGCTTGCTCTAACGCACTTTTTACGTCGTGTTCTATTGAAGAGACACCAAAAGAGAAGGATAAATCTAAACCTTTTTGTTGAAAATGTTCTTCAAAACTCGTTCGTATAGCGGCTAATTTTTTACTTATGTTTGTTGTGGAGGTTGAATCAAAGCATAAAATAAACTCATCTCCACCAAAACGAATTAATAAATCTTCTTTTCTTAAGTATTTATTAATTAAGCGCGCACCTTCTTTGAGTTGTAGATCACCACATTGATGTCCGAGCTCGTCATTAATACTTTTAAAACCGTCCAAATCAATAAACGCCATGGTGTTATACAAATTTGTATCTATGTGATTTAACTTTATCTTTGTAAAACAGCCTGTTAATGGGTCTATCGTAGCATTTCCTTCTTGAACATCTTCGTAGACGAAGGTCATAATGAAAGTTTTATCAAAGTATTTAATTTTCTGTCTATAAGTATGAAAGTATTGCGTACAACTTCCGACTTCTACCGTCTCATTGGAAATCAGAATATCTGAGCTTTTGTTTAATAATTGTTGATCAAGTTGCAAGCAGGTCTGATAGTCAGGATATCTGGCCAACACTTCGTCAACTGGCATCCCAACCAAACTACATCCCAGATAGTCGATATGTTTTTGATTATTATAGATTACAACGCCGTGTTCATCCCGCAAAATGAAAAGGCAATTACAGTGCTTCATTAAATTTGTAGTAAAAAGAATTGATGGGCTTTTAATACCATCAAGTAGTTCTTGATACTTTAAATTTAATGCACTTAAATTAAAATTATTATAATCAATACCAAGTAAATTAAATGGATCTTGACGTTTTAGGTTGCTAAGGGCGACAGTGAGTTCAGTTTACATTATAAATAAAACGATCAATGGGTTCATTGTATTTATTATCATTGTCTAATGAAGGATTACTTTTTTCTTTATGTCGTGAATTTAATTCATTTAGTTCTAACGGATACGATAAATGATAACCTTGTGATATGACAGAGCCAAAGGAATTAATTAAGTTTAACTGATTTATATTTTCAATTCCTTTTATCGCGACTTTATAACCGAGGAATTTATGCAATTTATGATATAAAGAGCGTAAAAAGCAAAATGATAAATAGTCATCACTAATCGTACTAATAAGAGAACGGTCAATTTTTATATAATCAAAATTGAGTTCTAGTAATGGATCAGAGTGCTTACACTCAGTTCCATAATCATCAAGAGTAAAAAGTATACCTAATGCCCTTAATCGTTTCATATTATGATTTATTTTATCTAAATCATAATTTTGATTTTTGAAGTTAAGTTCTAGAGTAAATCCTTGGTGTTGAGCAAATGTTTTTTCGCAGTGCTCAATAAATTCATTTGATTCTAGACTTTTCGCGAATACGTTTATTGACATGTGAATGCTTTCGTTGTTTTTTAAAGTTAATTTGTCTGCAACAACATGTGAAATAACTTCTTTATCAAAAGACATTTTATCTTTAAGTGATTCAATGAACTCGTGTGGAAGTACGGTATAGCCTTTAAATCTAATTAATGCTTCGTAAGAAACAACAGAACCTTCAAAAAAGTTAGGCTGATAAATGAAGTATTTATTCTTAATCATCGTTATTATTTTACTAGAAAGATTGTCGCTAATGTATCACGCTTTATTTATATTGACTTTGAGTATTTATAGTATAAATCAAGATCTTGATCACATTTACAAATTGATTATTTATGTATTTGAGAATCCATATTTTAATTACCCATCTAAGATGGTGGTTATGAATATAACGTTATGAGTAAATTAATCTAAAATATTTTAAATTAAAGAGCATTAAGTAATTGATATGTAGCTATTTACCTCTTTTTTTATGTTGCGGCCTACTCCTTACTAACAATTTAGTCATGTAGACTTAACTTTTAAAAATATAAATGGAAATGGTAGTTAACAAAAATATGTATGAACAAAACGTCATAGTCAAAAAACAAACTTTAAAAGGCAAAGAACAAGTTGAATGTGATGTATCAATGCGTTCTGTTTTGAGCTCTGAAGAGATTTTTTTTATTGAAACTTTGCTGGACGTAAAAATTATTTTTGTTCACTCATTTCCAAGTCAAATGGACAATCGTCGTTAACAAAGGATAAACCGTGGAATATTTTCAACGCATTTTTATGAATCTTAAAGTTAGGTACCAAGTACTGTTACCTGTAACAATAACAATCACTATCATGTTGATATCGTCAGCTATTGTTTTAAATAGTTACAAAGATTTATCTGAGAATTCATTGGCGATGGATTATAACTCATTAGATAGTTCTAATTTATCAAAAGCTCAAGAAGAATTTCTTCATTTAAGAATCGCAACTAGCCGATCTATTGGGATTCCAAGTGAATTAAATTTAGCTGTAAAAAATTTTCAATCGACAAATTCAGATGTTATTAAGCTCTTTAATGAGATAAAACAGTCAAATAGTCAAATCACATCTTCACAAGAGTTTCAAAAAAGTTTGGATGAAGTTACTAAATTATTGGCAGAATATGGAATTTTTTTAAATAATAATTCTGAGTCTTATGAATTCATGAGTAAATCTTGGTCTTCTCTTCCATGGATATCTGATTATATTAATAATGCGAATGATATTATTCTTGAGTCGAATTTAAGTCCGGAAAATAATCAAGAATGGAGACAGATTAGGAAAAATTTATATTCTTCGGCTAGTATTATTGTGGTTAGAATGTCATCTGTATACTCACTAGATTTATCAGATAAGATACAAAGTGATTTAGTTAAACAATTTAAATTTATATTTGCAGAAGTAAATAAAATTGAGAATAAGAAAGCGAAAGAAATTCTCCTTGCTGGTTTTTCTGATTATAAAGAAGTCAATGAACTTTTATGGTCAAAGGCTAGAATAATAAATGAAAATAATAATAATATCGTTTTGTATGGTTCTAAGACTGATAGCATAATTAGTGAGTTATTAGAAATAATAATAGCTCGAACTCATGAGTTAAGCTTGGATAGTACCGTGTTAATTGAAGACAGCGAAAGTGTCATCATTGGATCTTTAATCGGAGGATTACTTTTATCTATGATTATTGGATGGGTTACTGCTCAAGTAATTGCGTCACCTATTCTTGAAATACAAGGGCAAATGAAGCTTGTAGCATCAGGGGATTTGACTTATTTAACTAAATTAGAAGGAGCTAACGAAATAGGTCAATTGTGTATCAATACAGACGATACGGTTACTCACTTAAAAAGTTTGATTAATGATTTAAGGAACGTTGGAGATGAGGTGTCATCCGCTTCAACAGAATTAGCGGCAGTAATGGTGCAGAGTGAAGCTAATGCAAGTGATCAAAAATCACAGGTAGAGCTCATTGCGGCAGCAGTAACTGAATTATCCGCGTCTTCTGCGCAAGTTGATGCTTCGGCTTCGCAAGCAGATGAACGAGCACGACATGTTTTATCGTTGACGGTAGAAGGGTCCAAAAGTGCGAATGAAAGTGCTAACTTGAGTAGTTCTCTTGTGCAGCAAATGGATCTGACCTCAGAAGAAGTGACTAATTTAAAAGTTCAAACCGATAAAATCAGTGAAGTGATTACTGTTATTGAATCTATTTCGGAGCAAACGAATTTATTAGCGCTAAATGCAGCAATTGAAGCTGCTAGAGCAGGGGAAAGTGGTCGAGGGTTTGCTGTAGTTGCAGACGAAGTTCGAGTCTTAGCAGCAAAAACTCAACAATCAACACAAAATATTCAAGAAATTATTGATAATTTACAGCAAAAATCTGTTGATGTAGTCCAGTCTGTTGATGAGTCAATTCAGATCATTCATGAAACAACACGAATGAGTGAAGAGACTAATCAGAAGCTAGGTGATATCTCTGATGCAATAGAAGAAATAACATTAACGAATTCGGAAATGGCTGCAGCTGCGAATGAGCAGAACAGAGCTATTTCTTCGATAAGCGAAAATGTAAATGTGATTAGTGAGAGCATAAATCAAAATGTGGAAGGAATAAAAGAAAGCTCTCAGGCCAGCAATCATTTATCAGAGCTGTCTGAAGGTCAAAAATCCAAGTTAGCTTTTTTTAATGTGTAATGAATAAACTCAATAGGCTGTATCAATTTGATACAGCCTATTGTTATTTATAGAAAAAGGTTAAGTAGCCGATGTTTGCACTTTCCATATAAATATACTTCACTCCATTCCCCATTGGGTAAATATGATTAAAGTAAGTGGAATGAGTTCCATTTTTCATAAGAGGAAAAGCATACAGTTGACTTTGATCTTTTATGGTTCCAAATTGTTGTCGACCTGACTTAATGCCACTGTATTTCATATCTCTACTTATTTTAGAAATATAATGTTTATTTGATTGATTTGTGATTTCTTTTGTTTCTGCATTAAGGTTAACAGAGTATCCAAAGCTACCAATATAACCAGATTCTTTTACATAGGCAGATAATTCTGCTTTGTAATGAGTTTTATCTATTTGACTTACATCATAATTAACAAATACATGTCCTATATAAGATTCATTATTTAAAGCTCTTAAGTTTATGCTACTTGAAACTTTGTAGTTACTGTGTTTATTTGAATGATAAAAAACAGGTTCTCCCTTTGGTTTATCGAATTTAAAAGACACGTCACTGATCAGTTTATTCATATCGATTTTGCTATTTTCATCATCAATGAAGAGTATTTTGTTATATATACTTGTGCATTTTTGATTGGTTATTTTACAAGCAGATAAACTTATCGCTTTTCTTTGTACATGTATAAAGTACTTAATATTTTCATTAAGTATTTCAGGGTTTACTATGATAGGGGCTGAGTTTGCAGTTTGATAAATATTATCATCGACTTTAAGCAGTGATTGAGCAATCTTTGGTTGTTCATCTGGCTTTTGAATATAAAAACCATATGTGGTTATGCTACACGTAAGTATTGCGATTGTAATACAACATTTTTTCTTTCGTTTAGATAAGCAACGTTTTCTGCTTGGTGTTGCTTTATATCCTTTTCCTTTCACTGTTTCTATAGCATCAATACCATAACGGTATAATTTTTTTCGTAACACAGAGATAGCTTGTGGAACAACACTAATATAGTTATTTAATTCTTGATCCCAAGCGTAGCGTAAAATTTCTTCTTTACTGAATACTTGTTTTGGCGCTAAGAGAAGTAACGTGAGAATTTTACATTCTGTTTCGGTTAATTTAATTATTTTATTTTTTTTGGAAATCGAGTTATCCGCGATGTTCAATATGAAATCGCGGTGCTCAATTTTGATTCGTTTAAGCATAGAGTGAATAGACTGTATTTTATATATTCGATGTATTAATTGTTATTATATATAAGATTGTCAATACAGATGTCAAGTTTGTATCAAAAACGAACACTATATTTCTAAGTATTTGATTTTGATCACTTATTGTTACTCTTTGTATTTTAAGGGTAAATATTTTTTCTTGCTATTATGGGCTTTGGTAATGTTTTGGTATTTTTCTGGTGAATTTATATCTTGGGTGTGATTGCTTGAAGTGATACTTGTGGGCGTTATACCCACAAATATACAAAGGTTAGATTAGAGCTTCACAAAGCAGTGAAATCGGATGGATGGTTGTAGTGTTAGTGTTTTCTTCGATTTGCCATTTACAAGTTTCACAATCAGTAATTGCGTAATCAGGTTTGGCAGCTTTAATTTTGTCGAATATATTCTTACCTATAGCAACTGATGTTTCGTAGTTTTCAGTTTTAAATCCATAAGTGCCCGCTAAACCACAGCATTCACTATCTAATACCTGCACCTCTAAGCCAGGAATAGATCGGAGTAACTCAATAGTATAAATATTGCCGCCACTGCGTTCTAAATGACAAGGAGTGTGATAAACAATTTTCTTATTTAGAGGCTTCATTTTAGGTCCTCGACCATTCATGATTTCTTTTAATAAGAAACGAGTAACGTATTCAATCTTTTTGGCTACTTTGGTGTTATCTACATCTAAAACATGAGGATACTCTTGTTGCAAAGTAAATGAACATGTTGAAGAGGTGGATAGAATCGGAACATCTTGACGTTCAATCGCAGCTTCTAAGTTAGCCACATTAAATTCTGCATTCTTCTGTGCTTTTTTATGAAAACCATTAGCAATAAGAGGGACACCACAACATTTTTCTTTATCTAACAATTGAACCCCGATGTTCATATTGTTCATTACTTTAATGAAGTCTTTACCTAGTTGTGGGTGGTTGTAGTTGACAAAACAGCCATGAAAATAATGCACTTGTCGCTCAAATACACTCTGATCATTCACTTCTTTTTTATACCACTTTCTAAATGTCCCATGAGAGTATTTAGGAAGCGATTTATGGTCATGTACACCAATGGTTTTATGCATTACTTTTTTTACTAAGGGAACGCTGGTTACTGCGTTTACAACGGGTGCTACAGGAGTGGCAATTGAACCAAATAGATCGGTATGACTTAATACAAAATCACGAAGACCTTTCATGTTGTATGCTGGCTTGCCGTATTTTCCACGAGCAACGGCAATCATGTCACCAATTTTTACTCCAGATGGGCAAGCGGTTTCACAACGTTTGCAGTTTGTGCAGAGTTTAAGGGTTTCATCATAATATTCAGGACTTTTAAAGCGTAGGCGTTCGCCATCTGGACCGCATTGTTTTGGCCCCGGATAATCAGGGTTTTCTTTTGCTACAGGGCAATAAACGGTACAAACGGTGCATTTTAAACATTGATCAAAACTGGTATTCGCCGGCGCTCTAAAAATAAGATTGTCTTTTAATACGCTGTCTTTCAGAAATGACGATTTAAATAATGGGCTGCTCATAATGCGACCTCTGCTTTGATGTTATTATTTGTAGAAGAATAGCTAGGGTTCAATTGATCTATAATGGACTCTGCAGCATGAAATCCTGAACTAATTGCAACACCGCTGCCGCTGCCTTCTAATATAGGATTATAACCAGATAGAATTGCGCCAGCGCAGTATAAGTTATCTATCACATGTCCTGATTTTATCGCTTGAAATTTAGCTGTAGTTTCTATGCCCATATTTAGAAAAGGGTGAGATTGAGCGCTAAAAAAATCGTGATTATACCAATCTGTTCTTTTATCACTTTGTGCTATATCTAAACCAAAAATAGGTTCAATCATTGAATCAACAGTGGCTTTTAATCCTTGGCTAAAGAAGCTGCCTGTGGCTAAGACGAAATGTTTCGCCTGAAGAGGGAAATCACCATGGTTTTTAGTGAAAATGCGGTTTAAACGATAATGAGAGTGCTCAGGATCGCTTTTATCAACATAAGAGAATTCACCTTGAACGACATGATCACCATTTAGCATAGTGCCGCCTAACTCAATAAATGCATGCTTCATGCTTTCTTCTAAACGTATACCTAATAAAGATGGCGGCATGGTAGGAACTTCACATAGAGTTAATTTGGTTAGCTGCTCAATTTCTCTGAGGTAGGTTAATCCAGTACCATTACCAAAAATAGAAGGTATTACTACTAAATCACCGGGTTGAGCATGTTGTTGTAAAGCGTAAGCGAGTTCTTGTCTGTGTGCTCGCTTGGATAATAATCTGGATAAGTCAATTGAGCGCAATTCACAATGGTTACGCTTAATCTCGTTAAATGCAGAAAGAGATATGTTTGCAGTTGTTATTTCAAGAGCAGATAATTGAGTGAGTTTCTTTAAATTATCTTGAGCTAATTTAGGTTGGAAATCACGAAACCCATCAATGGTAACCAACACCATTTTTTGTGTTTTGTTTTTATCTAAATCCATAGGGAATTGATGTACAAAAGGTTGTGATAGCCAGGTCGATTTCATTGTTCCTAATGGTGTTAATCGATAATGATTTAGTCCATTTGTTTGTGATGTTAATGGGACACCAATAGCTGATAATGTGTTTCTATACCAATCGATAGCGCGTTCAACTGTTTCTTTACCTAAGGTCGCGTAAGGATGGCTAGGATACTCTTTTGCAAAGGTTTCAATACAAGTCATTGGGTTAGAAACAGGTTCACCTGAAGGTGTTTTGGCAAGAACATCAATCGAACCTGATGAGAAATGCAGAGCGCTTTGACCTGAGGCAATAACCGCGGTTTTTAATCCGGCTTCTAAGCAACGTAAAGCACAGCTTAAACCAGCCATGCCACCGCCGATGATAATGGTGTCGAAATTCATAATATTGCCTCTTTTGATTCTTGTTCAGAGTGTTGTTTTGGAATGTCACTTGCTCCGAACAGACCTTCATAAATCCAATAGCTAAATTCTGCTTCTCGTAGTGCATCTCCCCAGAATACAGGTTTGATGCCTTTCCAGCGTTCTTCTAAAAAGTGAGTTAATAGTTGGCTTGATTGGTTACCACTAATTTGTCCACACTCTTCAAATAGTCCAGCGGCACGATAGGTACATAGTTCTCCTTGGCAGGGGCCCATACCTAAGCGAGTGCGGCGACGAAGATCAACCAGGTTGTGAACATCTAATTGGTTAATGGCGTAGTTAATTTCACCTTGGGTTACCATTTCGCATTCACAGATCACGGCTTGATCTTTAGCTTCATCGGTTAAAAACTGTTGAGCACGTTCACCGTGTCGATAAATGGCACTTTGGTAAACGGGTTTTGCAAGACTTGCGGTTTTTTTTGCGGTAATTGATGCGCCATTTGAGCCCGGTAGCGGACGAATATGAGTGGTGCATTCTTGGTTATTTCCGATCTTTTTAGCCACCAGATCTGTTGTCATTTCTGCCATTAAACGAGAGGTCATTAGTTTACCTCCAGTAATGGTTGTAAATCCGTCTAAACCATCTTTTTCACCGTGGTCGAGTAACACTATGCCTCGACTGATGTTTCGGCCTGTACCGTCGTCGTCAACCGCAACCAATGGGCGGACACCTGCATAGGCGCGTAAAACACGGGTGTTTACCATGATTGGTGCGAGTTTTGCACCTTCACGCATGAGAATATCAACTTCTTTAGCACTTACATGCAAATCATCAATCTTGTCATAATCAATGTGTTCTGATGTGGTTCCGATAAGTGAAATCGTATCCCCTGGCACTAAAATATCGGCATCAGATGGTTTACGACAACGGTTAATCACTAAGTTATTAATACGATAATCTAAGATCAGTAATGAACCTTTTGCTGGAAACATTTTGATGCTTAAATCGGCGTATTCACAAATGTTTTGGCCCCAAATACCTGCGGCATTAATGACTTGTTGCGCAAAGATTTCAATTTTCTGATTGGTTTTTATATCAATACAGTTCACTCCGAGCACCGTATCTTGGTGTCGGATAAGAGAAGTTACATGGGTATGTGTGAGCAAACGCGCACCATGTTCTTTCGCATCAAGGACATTCGCTGCACATAAACGAAAAGGATCGAGCGTTCCATCTGGGACTTGAACGGCTCCAATTAAGTTAGGATTTACATTTGGTTCAAGTAATAAGGCTTCTTTTGGTGTGAGTTGTTTTGCCTCAATACCCGCCAATTCACATGAATCAATAAACTGTTTTTGAAACTCTAAATCATCATCGGGAAGAGAGATAAATAAGCCTTGAGTATCTTCAACACAATGTTTAGCAATGTTTTTTAAGATCTTGTTTTCATGGATACATTCTTTCGCTGATTCGTTATCTGTCACGGCGTAGCGGGCACCAGAGTGAAGTAAACCATGATTTCGACCTGTGGTACCAGAAGCTAAATCGTCTTTCTCAATTAAAATACAATCGATACCTCGCAAAGCACAATCACGCATAATTCCGGTGCCTGTTGCTCCGCCACCAATAATGATAACGGAAGTTTCTAATCGAGAAGTTTTGTCCATAATTTAGTCTCTTTTTTTACCACTTTTGATGTATGAAATCATCATGATATTAATGTTCGACACATTCTTTGATCTAACGCAAGAATGTTCGTTCGCGCATTCGTCTCGTTTTCGTTTTGGTGGATATGTCACATGGAAATAAATGAACGAACAGAAAAAAGTTGAGAATTGAGAGGGGTAATGAGAATAAATGTCGTTTGTTTGGTTGGGATTTTGTAAAGATACGATCTGGTTCAAAACCAGACTAAAAGTGGTGATATAATCGAGAAAATTAATAGTCAATCTTAGGTATTGAATGATGAAAATAACTATAGATAAACAAACATTCACTATCGATGAAGAGATAACACTTTTAGCAGCTGCAAAGGAATGCAATGTCGAAATCCCTTCACTATGCGGAAACAATATCAATGGTGAGAAAGTACCATGTGATTTATGCGTAGTTGAAATTGAAGGTCAAGGAATTCAACGTGCTTGTGAAACTCAAGCGGTTGATGGTATGCAAGTGATCACTTCGTCTGAAGCGTTAGCAAAACGTCGTCAAAGTGCATTAAACAAAATTCTTTCAGATCATTACGCTGATTGTGAAGCGCCGTGCCAAACTGCGTGCCCAGCTGGCGTAGATATACAGTCATATCTGTACCACATTTCACAAGATGACCATCAAAAAGCCATTGAAGTCATTAAACGAACATTGCCAATGCCATTATCTATTGGTCGTGTTTGTCCTGCGTTCTGTGAAGCGGAATGTCGTCGTGGTTTGGTTGATGAGCCATTAGCTATTCGTCAATTAAAACGTCACGCGGCTGACGTGGATTTGCATGCTCAAGAATCTTATGTGCCACCAAAGAAAGCAGACAAAGGAAAATCCATTGCTGTGATTGGTAGTGGTCCGGGTGGATTAACCTGTGGTTATTATCTGACTAATGAGGGTTACAGTGTAACGGTGTTTGAGTCGATGCCTAAAGCAGGCGGTTGGCTACGTTATGGTATTCCTGAATATCGTTTACCAAAATCGATTTTAGATAAAGAAATCGAATTGATGTGTCGTAACGGTATGGAAGTTCAAACTTCTGTGAAATTAGGTGAGGATTTCTCATTAACACAGTTAAGTGATGAGTATGATGCTGTCTGTTTGGCAGTCGGTGCTTCAAAAGCCGTTGAAATGCATTATCAAGGCAGTGAGCTTGGTGGTTGCTACTTAGGTGTTGATTATTTAAAAGATTACGTAACAGAATCTAAATTAACGACAGGCAAAAAAGTAGCGGTTATTGGTGGTGGTAACACGGCGATTGACTGTGCTCGTACAGCGGTGCGTGATGGCGCTGATACTACACTTATTTATCGTCGTACTCGTGAAGAGATGCCCGCTGAAGATTACGAAGTAGTTGAGGCTGAGCATGAAGGCGTTAAATTCCATTTCTTAACCAACCCTGTTGAAAATATTGCCGATGAAAATGGGCGAGTAACTCAAGTTCGCTTGGAGAAAATGGCATTGGGTGAGCCAGATGCATCTGGTCGTCGTAGTCCTCAGGCAACCGGTGAATTTTTTATTGAAGAGTTTGATACTGTAATTTCTGCGGTATCACAAAAACCGGATTTAAGCTTTTTAGAGAACGATACGATTGATTTGCCACTGACTCGTTGGAATACCGCTGATGCAAACAGTTTGACAATGCACAGTGGTGTGAAAAATATTTTTAGCATCGGTGATTTTCGTCGTGGTCCTGCAACGGCAATTGAAGCGGTTGCTGATGGTCGTATTGCTGCAGAAGCGATTGATCGTTTCTTTAACGGTAACATGGAGAAAATTCCAACTAAACCGTTTAATTCTCAAAAAGAGAAGAAGACTAAGCAAGTTGATCCTAAGCATTTTGAACATATTCAAAAAGCAATGCGCGTCATCATGCCTGAGTTAACCGCTGAGCAGCGTGAGCAAAGCTTTGATGAAGTTGAAACGGGTTTTGATAATTTAGATGCGATTCGTGAAGCGGAGCGTTGCTTAGAGTGTGCATGTCAAGCTAACACCAATTGTGGGCTGCGTGATTATGCAACGGAATATAAGGCGGATGAAACGGATTTAAGCAACGAAAGTAAACAGAAGTTTGCTATCGATACCACTTCTGAATTCATCGTGTTTGATGCCAACCGTTGTATTAGTTGTGGTCAATGTGTTGAAGCGTGTAACGAAAAAGGCGTGCATGGCGTCTTAAGCTTCATGAAAAATGAAGACGGAACCAATGCCTCTCGTCCTGAATGTCGTGCAGGGTTTGAGCACGGTTATCAAATGGGTAACTCAAACTGTGTGCAATGTGGTGCGTGTGTTCAAGCGTGTCCTGTTGGCGCATTGGTTGATTCTCGTGATAAATCTCAAGGTCGAATCGAAGTTTTAAAACCGGTTGATACGATTTGTACCTATTGTGGTGTAGGTTGTAAGTTAACCATGATGGTTGATGAATCAACAAACAAAATTAAATACGTTCAAGGCGCTAAATCGTCTCCAGTGAACGAAGGCATGCTGTGTGTTAAAGGTCGCTTTGGTTTTGATTTTGTCAGCAGCGATGAGCGCTTAAAAACACCGTTAATTCGTAAAAATGGTAAGTTAGTTCCTGCAAGTTGGGAAGAGGCGATCACATTAGTAGCTGATAAGTTCAGCGCCATTAAATCTCAACATGGCGGTAATGCGCTAGCTGGATTCTCGTCGGCAAAAACCACCAATGAAGATAACTACGCATTCCAAAAATTGGTACGTCGTGAGTTTGAAACCAATAACCTTGATCACTGTGCACGTTTATGTCACTCAACGACAGTAACGGGCTTAGAAGCGTCTATTGGTAGTGGGGCAATGACCAATGATATTCCAAGTATCAAACATTCTGATCTGATCTTTATTATTGGTTCAGATACGACATCTGCTCACCCGATCATTGCTTCTCACATTAAACAAGCCATCCGTCATCACGGTGCTCGTTTGATTGTTGCGGATCCAAAGCAAGTAGATATCTCTGATCATGCAGAGCTGTATGTAGCACAACGTCCGGGTACGGATGTGATGTTACTTAACGGTATTATGCAGCAGATCATCAAAAATAACTGGCACGATCAGGCATACATCGCTGAACGTGTTGAAGGTTTTGATGAACTAAAAGCAGAAGTGATGTCAGAGGCGTACTCACCTGAGAAAATTGAGTTAATCACAGGCGTAAAAGCACAAGATGTGATTGAAATGGCACGTTACATTGGTACAGCCAAGCGTACTGCTATTTATTACTCAATGGGTATTACGCAGCATACGACGGGTCATGATAACGTTCGATCTATTGCTAACTTACAAATGCTGTGTGGCAACATTGGTATTGAAGGTGGTGGTATTAATCCACTTCGTGGTCAATCAAACGTACAAGGTGCGTGTGATATGGGAGCCTTGCCAACGGATTTCCCTGGTTACCAAAAAGTGGAGAATCCTGCAGTTTACGAGAAATTTGTAAAAGCGTGGAATAAACCAACATTGCCAAGTAAGAAAGGCTTAACATTAACAGAAATCATTGATGCCGCCTGCCATGAACAAGTAAAAGGTTTATTTGTTATGGGTGAGAACCCAGTGTTGAGTGACCCTGACCAAGCACACGTTATTCACGGTTTAGAGAAATTAGATTTCCTAGTTGTACAAGATATCTTTATGACAGAAACTGCAGCGTATGCTGATGTGATTTTACCATCGTGTTCGTTTGCAGAAAAAGCGGGTCATTTTACCAATACTGAGCGCCGTGTTCAGCGTATCTCACCTGCAGTAAATCCTCCGGGCGAAGCGAAAGAAGATTGGTGGATCATTCAAGAAATTGCCAATGCAATGGGTGGAGAGTGGAATTACCAATCTGTTGAAGACATTACTGAAGAGATCACTCAAGTGACGCCTCAATACCAAGGTATGCATTGGGATGCCATTGGTAAAAATGGACTTCAATGGCCATGTAATGATGCGAACCCACAAGGCACTCGCATTATGCATAATCAACAGTTCTTACGTGGTAAAGGTCAAATGGCAGCGGTTCCATTTAGATATGCGGCTGAACTGCCTGATGAAGAGTATCCATTAGTGCTCACAACGGGACGTTTATTAGAGCAGTACCACACAGGTACCATGACACGTAAAACCAAAGGGTTGAACAACCTTGCTGGTCCGCGCGCTATGATGAGTGTGGCAGATGCTGAGCGTTTAGGCATTTCAAACAGTGAGATGGTTCGAGTATCAACACGCCGTGGCACGATTGAAGCACCAGCGTTTGTGACTAAGCGTATGCAAGAAGGGGTGATATTTGTACCGTTCCATTTTGTGGAAGCGGCAGCGAATAAACTGACCACAACAGCACTCGATCCTCATGCGAAGATCCCCGAGTTTAAAGTCGCAGCTGTGAAGGTAGAAAAGGTATTACAACCAGAACCTGAAATGTGCTAAATAACGGTTAAGGTAAATAAAATGCCCGATGATTTGAGTAATCATCGGGCATTTTTTATATGGGTAAAAACGTAATTATTTATTGTTGATAGCGTTCAACTCTGCAATTTTCACAATCACATCAACCGCTTGTTTCATGCCATTAATCGTAATGAATTCATGAATACCGTGGAAGTTGTAACCACCCGTAAAGATATTAGGGCAAGGTAAACCCATAAAAGATAAACGAGCACCATCAGTCCCGCCTCGAATAGGCTTGATATCAGGTTGAATGTCGCATGCCGTCATTGCTTCTTTAGCCAGTTCAATCACGTGTGGGTAAGGTTCTACCATTTCACGCATATTAAAGTAGCTATCGGTTAAGATTAATTCAACACGACCTTTATCTAATTTTGCATTTAACTCATTCACTTTTTGTTGCATGAAGGTTTTACGTTTAGCCATGCCTTCACGGGTAAAGTCACGGACGATATAACCAAGCTCAGTTTTGGCTACACCTGCGTTCATTGATTTTAAATGATAGAAGCCTTCATAACCTTCAGTACCTTCTGGTGTTTCATTTACTGGCATCATCATTTGAAATTGAGCCGCGATATTCATGGAGTTAACCATCTTACCTTTAGCAGTACCCGGGTGGACGTTCACACCATGACAAATCACATCTGCACTAGTGGCATTAAAGTTTTCATATTCCAATTCACCAACTGGGCCGCCGTCGATAGTGTAGGCCCATTTCGCATTGAACTTCTCAACATCAAATAGGTTTGCACCACGACCAATCTCTTCATCAGGGGTGAAACCAACGCAAATATCACCGTGTTGGATCTCTGGATTTGCTTTTAATACAGCAATGGCTGTTAGGATTTCGGCAATGCCTGCTTTGTTATCTGCACCAAGTAAAGTCGTACCATCTGTGGTGATCAAATCATGGCCGATTAAGTTGAGTAAGTCAGGGAACTGGCTTGGTGTTAACTCTTCACCGCTAGTGCCAAGGGTTATTGTGTCGCCTTGATAATTATTGATGATTTGTGGTTTTACATTTTCACCAGACGCATCAGGGGCTGTGTCCATATGTGCAATGAAACCAATCGCTGGCACATCGTAGTCGACGTTTGAAGGTAACCGCCCCATGACATAACCATTTTCATCAATAGAGACATCAGAAAGTTCTAGTTCATTTAATTCAGAAACTAATTGGTTAGCTAAATTGAATTGTTTTTCAGTGCTTGGGCACTGCGGTGCAGAAGGGTTGGATTGAGTATCAATACTCACATAAGAAAGAAAGCGTTCTACAAGGTCTTTCATGATATTCACTCTATGTAACTGAAAACAAAATTGAGTGAAAGTATTGATCAAAAAGGTATTTTAAAGTTTGCGATGGGTCATAAAAAACAAAGTGGTTAGCGCATATTTAGATTATATGCGCTAAGTAAAAATAGTTATTTCTTATCTTTAGCTTTTAAGATGAAACCAAATTGTTCAATTAAATTGCTAATAGATTTAAACAACATAGTACGTTCTGATTTCGAGTATTTTGATAGTTCCTGATGAAATTCAATAACGTCAGACATTGTGACCCCTAGCCAGTCGGGAATATTATCACTACCTGAAATGATCCAACCAATCTCTTTTCTCAGAATAAAGCTTAAAGGAATTAATTTGGATATATGAGGGCTAGAAAGTCCGCTAGTCCAGTTAATTACCGTTCTTGTAGAGACGTCACATGCTGTAGCAATTTGAGAATTAGACAATCCTAGCTCTGTTTTTCTTGCCTCGATCCGTCGAGAAATGCTTTCCATAGAGGTGCTTTCATCTAACACAGTTATATACCTCGGAAATGTTAATTTTTAAAAACGGTTTCATTATTGAAAGAAATAATATTTCAAATTTTTATAGTTACATAAGAAATAAAGTTCATTTTGTGATTTTATTCTAAATAATAGAATGGTGTACTCTTTTATTTTAGGGTTTCTTTTTTCAATAACAAAACGTTTTAAATAGTTCGAATTCTAAAAGAGTTAACATAAATATATGGTAACTTGATGTTGCGCGTTAAGATAAAAGTAAATTATTAACCTCTATCCTATTGATTATTATCCAATAAGAGTGTATTGGATTGATTGTATGGCTGCATATTAATCATATTTAGATAGTATTGCAAATAGTTTATAGAATAAATATCTAATTAATTAATGTGAAAGTGTTTTATAGTGTTATTGTTATTTTAATATGTGTATGGAATAGGTTTTTAAATACATTCCATTCATTTTCTATTAATAACTTGTTCACTATGGTGAAATATGATTAGATATACTTTTATTAAGGTAATGTATTAATTTATGGTTAATTGTTTGTGTGTTTTTAGGGGGTGAAATGGCTATACCAAGACATATTCAAGCGTCGGTTACTTTTGATACTTTGCCATCGGACATTTATCTATTATTTGATGCATTTCGCTCTAACACAGAGACAAGATCTCATTCTCACTCTTGGGGGCAATTACAAATTATCAGTGGTGGGATTTTAGAGTTAGAAGCAGAAGGGCATCGTTTTTTAGCACCTTCTCATTTTGCTATATGGGTTCCTGCTGGTGTACAACACCAAAGTTATAATCGAAAACCGATAGCGTATTGTTCGGTGAATATTATTCCAGAACTTGCGAAACAATTACCTGATCACACTTGTTTATTAGAAGTAAGCCCTTTAGTTGAAGTTCTAATTGCGGAATTACGTGAGAATAAGATCCAGCAACCTCAGAATGAGCAGCAGGAAAGATTAATTCATGTTCTTTTTGATCAATTGTTAGTTGCTAAGCAGAGTGAGCGCTTTTTACCTACATCACAAGATAAGTTGCTTAAACCTATTTTAGAGGAGCTAGAAGCGAATCCTGCAGATGAAACATCTTTAGCTCAATGGGCTGCAAGAAATCATACAACAGAAAGAACATTGGCTCGCCATTGCCAAAATGAATTAGGTATGAGTTTTACTGAGTGGCGCTTACGGATCCGATACCTTTATTCTTTGGATTTATTACGAAAGAAGATGTCGATTAAAGAAATTGCGTTTAGTTTAGGCTATAACCAAACCAGTCCTTTTATTACTATGTTTAAACGATATGCAGATTGTACTCCTGAGCAGTACAAATTAAAGCATTCAATATAATGCATTAACGCTGGTCGTTTTTTTGAGCGAATTTAAAAGAAAAAAATACGATCAATAAAAAGCTTAAGGGGATGATGGCAGCTGTCATTTCGAGCCAATAAGCGCCTGAAAATAGGCTACTTAGAATAAAATGACCTACAATAGATAGAAGGGCACAGAGAATAGCAATTAGAATCAGTTTTAGTTCAGGTGACATAGGCTTTTTATTGATAATTAGTGTTGTTATTACTTTAACACGAGTGTATTGATGAGAAAGAGGTAGATGTGTGATAAGGAGAGCAAAGTGACACAAAATGAATATACTGATTATCTATTAGCGAAACCATGTTGCGAAGATTCCTTTCCGTTTGGCCCTGAGGCTCATGTTTTTAAGGTATTTAATAAAATGTTTGCTTTGATTGGATGTAGACATGGGCAATTGAGTCTTACTCTCAAAGCGACTCCTGATGATGTTACCTTCTTAACAGAAGAGTTTGCCTCAATTGAAAGGGGCTATCATATGAACAAAAAGCATTGGATTACTATCACACCTTCTCAAGAGATCACTGCAAGTATGATTGAGGCTTGGATTGATAACTCATACTCTCTTGTTACTTCAAAATTAACTAAAATAGAAAGAAGTCAGCTTAATAATTAGAAAAGATAATTTGAAGGTTGATTAAAGCTTCAACAAAATTGCACAAATGCTACCATTGATAATTCAATCATTTAAGTATTTATCGTTAGGGTACTAAAAGGAGAATTATGAAAGCAAAGTTATTTTTTACTAAAAGAATAAGTATCATTACGTTTATTTGTTGCTGTTTTTTTCTTGTCACCTGGGTGATAGAAGAATTGCATCAAAAACAAAATAACTTTCTTCATAATCAAATTAGTAATAAAGCAAAAGTGGAGCTAGCAAAAGTTCGCTCTGATCTTGAGAGTGCTATCTATTCTGATATTTACTATGCAAACAGTCTAGCTACACTGCTCACGGTTAATCCTGAATCAACGTTAGAACAATGGGATCCTATCGCTCAAGAACTTTATCGAGACTCTCAATATATACGTCATTTAGCGATCGCTCCAAATGATGTAGTTAAATATTTGTATCCTCTCAAAGGAAATGAGCGAGCGATTGATCTTGATTTAAGAAGCATACCAATACAGTGGATTACTGTTCAAAAAGCACGCAATAATGAGAGTATATTTATCGCAGGCCCTGTGGAGTTATTTCAAGGGGGAAAAGCGTTTATAGCTAGAATGCCTGTTTTTCTTGATCCTCCTTTTAATACACAATACTGGGGGTCTATTAGTATCGTTTTAAATATTGATGCTTTGTTTTATGGTACAGGTGTATATCAACTAAAGGTTAAATATCCTTTTGCGATGCGAGGTAAGGATAGCCAAGGAGAATTCGGCGAACTATTTCTTGGTAAAGAAAGTGTTTTTGATGACCCCATTGCGGTTGAAAAAGTAACTTTGCCTTATGGTAGTTGGCAATTAGCAATACAAAAACAATCTCTAGAAATGTGGTATCCATGGTATCGAATTCAAATTGTTAGATTGGTTGGTTATGCTTTTTTTGGTTTAGGTGTATTTGCGTTAGTGATCATTTTTAGATTGTATGTCATGGCCATTAATAGTTCGCTTGAAGATGAATTAACTCATTTACCTAATCGGCGTTATTTCATGTACACCTTAAATACGCTATTTATGAAAGCGAAAAAGAAAAATAAGTCATTTGTTTTGGTTAATTTGGATCTAAATAAATTTAAACGAATTAATGATACTTATGGTCATGCTGCAGGAGATGCAGTCTTGAAAGACGTTGCAACACGAATTGTTAGTTTATTAAGAAGTAATGATGTCGTTGCAAGAGTCGGGGGAGATGAGTTTTTAATATTGTTACCTAGAGTCCATAAAAAAGACGATATTGAGTTGATAATGGAAAAAATTGAAATGTGTATTTCATCATCACCAGTTAAGTTTAAAGAGTGGGAAATACGTGTGGAGACGAGTATTGGTTATGCTTTATATCTTGAAGAGATGAAAAGTCCTGATGAATTACTGCACCAAGCAGATCAAAATATGTATTTAAATAAACATAACGATCAATAAAGCAGCCATTTCCGATATGAAAATGGCTTTTAATTAGAGACTAAAGCAGCTGTTTAGTTGGTATTCATCTCCATTCTTGGCTGTATATTCTTTATCTACTTGATGAGCTTTAATATGTGAATTGCTATCACGCTTTATTAAACTAATCCAATGACGCATAGCAGCTAAGCTAAAGTCCTGACTAAACGTTGTGCATGTTTCTATTTCTACATCAGCTATAGTAACCAGTGAATCTTTACCTGGAGTATGCAGACCAAAAATAATTTCAACATGACTGCCACTGTTGTCTTTTAATAAAATAGTATCAGGTGATGATCTGTGTCCTGTGAAAGCAACGAATTTCCCTGGATTGCGTAATCCACTGCAACCTCCATCTTTAAAGAAAACCACTAAATGATGATAATCAAGTAAGTAGTTAGTAACATCTTGATGTGAGCCTTTTGTTAATGGGAATAACTGATCAAGAAGACCTTTGATTTGATGTTGCTTCTCTTCTTGTTTTGCTTCCATTTTTTCGACGGCATAAACAGCTTCAGCCATAAACGGAGTTTCATGTTGTGTGTTACTTTCATTGTTTATATTGGTAATCGCCATAATGGTACCCTCGAAAAAGTCTTTATCTAATACCGATTTGATTATCGGCATTGTTAGGTAAGTCACACTGGTCAGAGTTGTTTGCTTACTTAAATTGAAGCTTAGCTTAATTTTGGATACAATTTCACAACAAAAAATTAACAGTGTGAATTTTACAAGATGCGACAGTCAAAAAGTATTATTAGACAGAGCCATTTTCTTGGAACAAAAATTCGTAATCTGAGAAAACGTAATCACTTAACGATGGAAGATCTTTCCACTCGGTGTATTCGAGTGGATCCTGAAAACTCGCCATCAGTCTCATACCTTTCTATGATCGAAAGAGGAAAGCGTGTTCCGAGTGCTGATATGCTGGAAGTGATTGCAACCGTATTTCAAAAAGATAGTAGTTGGTTTTTAGATAATGAACCCGAGCCACAAGCGATAACACCTGATAAAGGAAGAAAAGGTGGGATTAGTGGAATGGTTCTTGAACCAAGTTTCCTTTTCTCTAATGATATTCTCCAAATTGCGATTCCAGAAATGCTTAATCAAACGGGGGTAACAGGAAGGCAATTTGCTCATCTTCTTATACGTGCACACCAAGAAAATAACCAAAATCATTTCCCAGATCTAGAACGAGCAGCAGAGGAGGTAGGTTTAAAGCAATTGCCTCTTAGTGTTGAGCAAATGATGGATATGGCATTAAAACATGGATTAGTTTTAAAGTGGGTGAAAGAAACACCAAAGGCCGTTGTGGATGAATTTGGCGTTAATGGAAAAGAACTGCTGACTTCTTTTTTTGAACCCCCTTGTACAGTTTATTTAAATGAGATGCTAAAACAGCATCCAACAAGACTGAAATATGATTTAGCCGTTTATATTGGTCATTGCGTTTTACACAATAAAGAAGGATTAAAAAGCTCGTTATCTGTAGGAAGTCACCGAGTGTTTGATGAAGAAGTCCATCACACTGACAGTGCTTTGAATGCACAAGATATACTGCATGCGTGGCGTGATTTTGAATCAAGCTTTTTTGCTGGAGCTCTATTATGCCCCAAAGTACCATTTAGACAATTACTTGACCGTTATGGGTATGAAGTTGACGCCCATCGTTTAGCTGGTGTTTCTCCTTCCGTTGCCATGCGAAGAATGACGGTTGTTTCGCCTTATCCTCATTGGCATTACTTTGATGCTTATGCTCCTGGAAAGCTTAAGGCTGTGTATAGAGGTAATGGGATCCCTCTGCCATGGGGTAACATGAAGCAGGTTAATGATCCATGCCAGCATTGGGCGGTATTCAGACGATTAACTGAACCTAAAGAGGGCAGTTCTGCTCAAATATCTATTTTAAATGTAGGTCAAGAACCACGAATATATTGCTGTGAATCCGTAAACATGACAGATCCTGCCGGGAATAATAGAGTGTTATGTGCTGGTGTAGATTTAAATCCAGCAATAGAAGCACAAGGTAAAGATGCGGTTGCCCTAGCTAGAGATTTACAAAAAGCATGTGTAAAAAATGGAGGAGAAAGTTCAATTTCTAAAAATATTAAGCGAGAACTTATTAGTGTAGCTAAAATTTTAAATATTAATTGGATTGAGCGTGGTGTAGAGAGTGATGCTAAAGTGATATGTTCTCGTGGTGCGGTTTGTCCTAGAAAACCTACCTGTTATAAATGATAGCCGTTAACTATTGATTTAACGGCTATTTTTTATTTTAGTTATACTGATAAACTAAGTAAGATAATCCTGATTCTGTATTGTAAAATAAGGATACATCTTCATCGATCGGAAACAGTAAAATATTCAACCCTGTTGATGGGTATTGAAATAAATTTTTATACGCAACCGCTTTTTTAGGATCAGATATAGATCCAACATAGCTTGTACAGTCACCTTCATTACATTCAAGGAAAGGCTTTTCTGGTTCCCTAGTGTATGAGCATTGTCCTGCAAATCCAGTTTCATCAATAACAATGGATACTTTGTTATAAACGTATTTATTATTTCTTTGCTTTAAGCTGTAATTGGCAATTATTTGTCCACTGTAATAATTATCATTTTCACTTTTAACGCCTATTCGGGCTGCATAATTAAATCGAATAGGATTTGTATTTAACTCATCTTTATACATTGTTTCTGTGAACTTAACATCTTGAATATATTGAGTAATAACTGTATTTGATTCATTGTTTTGTAAGAATATAATTCTATTGTATGTTAAATCACACTGTGTACCAATTTGTCGACAAGTAGATATGTTTAAGTTATTTGATTGTCGGTTAATGTAATAAGTTGTGTTACTTCTTAAAACGGTCGGATCAAAAATAAATGGTAACGAATCACTTGTTTGAAATACATTTGGCATTAACTCTTCTAATTTTATGTCATTATTGTTTTTTGCATTTGATATATGCTTCTCAAAAACGAGCAGAAATAAACAAAAAGAGATAATAATAGCAACCGATAAAAGCACATGATTCTTATTTATCTTTCTTTTTTCGAAAAAAGTACCATTTACATCTGCTTTGTATCCTTTTTTCTTAACTGTTTCAATTAGATAGATTTCATTATAATGTAATTTTTTGCGTAAAACTGAAATCGTCTGTGGTACAACACCTATATTGCTTGCTGTTCCTTCCCAAACATAAGTAAAAATATCATCTTTTGAGAAAACTTTATTTGGTGAGGTTAAAAGTAACTTTAAAATTTTTGATTCACTATGAGTCAGCTTTATCGTGCAATCGTTTTTATTTATTTGGTTTGTTTTTGGGTTAAACGTTATATCTTTAAATCGTATAAGATTGTTTTTGAGCATTATGTAACCTAAGAAAAGGAAACTGAAAAACTAAAGGGATTATTAATATTATTGTTTTTATAGTGGCAAGCATATCAAGAAAGAAACTTCATTATCAATAAATAAACCAAAATCAACCATGAATGTTTTTATTTATAACGATAAAAAAAATAAATCATCTATCTGTTTGAATAAAAAGAAATAAATAAGATGTTTTGAAAAATTAGCACTTATTTATAGGTTTTTTGTAGGGTTTTGTATACGCTAGAGTAAAAGAAAGAAATTGCATACCGAATATTAAGATTGGATATGAAAGTAAAATAATAATAATTAAGTTTTATATTTAATTGTTAACAATTGGTGTGTGGTTTATCGCTTATACTTTTAAGTATCCAGAAATAAAAGTATAAGCGTAGTTATCATTTAAGTTATTAATATTTCATATGTTATTCATCAATATAATCAGTGTAGCCTTTAGGTGGGGGAGTCCATGCTCGTTCTGATTGGTTGTGTTTATCTGAGCGATCTTTGCTCATTGCATGTTTGATTGTCCCTTCTAGTTCAATAAAAAGTTTACGATAGTTGTTATCAAAGCGTTCACCTTCAGAATCATCTAGCCACGCTTGATAGAGTTTATCTGAACTTTGATTCTCTACTTTTTTATATGCTATTTTTTGTTGTTCAACATGGAATGGATGTTGACCTAAATTACGCATAGCTTCTGCTCCCATTTCAAGTGCTGAGCGGGTTGTTTCTGATTCAATGAAATCAGCACCAGCACAACGGAGCATATATGAGTGACCTCTATCAAATGCACGAGCAAGAATTTTTACGTTAGGGTATGTGTGTTTTACGTATTTAACCAATTCTATGCTGCTTTCTTGGTTATCAATAGCTACAACGAGCATTGCGGCGTGTTCAATGCCGGCTGTATGAAGAAGATCGGGTCGTGTTGCATCTCCAAAATAACTTTTGGTATTTACTTTTCTTAAAGAATCGACTTGATCAGCTTGATGATCGAGTACAACGGTATTTACATGGTTAGATACTAAGAAACGGTTGACGACTTGGCCGAATCGACCACCACCAGCAATAATTACCGTCCCTTTTTCTTCAATCGTATCAGTTTCTCTTTCGTTGGATTGCTGCTCAAATTTTGGAAGAATCACTTTATCAAACAAGATAAACAAACCAGGAGTGAAGAACATTGAAAGTGCAACAACCAGTGATAACGGTTGAGCGACTTCTTGTGGTAAAACGTGATTCTGAACAGTAAAGCTTAATAAAACAAACCCAAATTCCCCAGCTTGCGCTAGGCTAAGTGTAAATAGCCAACGGTTACTGTTTTTGATTTTGAAGATCAAAGCCAATATATATAGAACAGCGGCCTTTAATACCATGACACCGATTGTTAAACCGATGATAAGGAAAAAATCATCAAATAGAATACCAAAATCGATCCCCGCACCTACGGTAATGAAGAACAATCCTAATAAAAGCCCTTTAAATGGGTCTATGTTAGATTCGAGCTCGTGTCTAAATTCTGAGTTTGCTAATACTACACCAGCTAGGAAGGTGCCTAGAGCAGGAGATAAGCCAACTAAACTCATTAAAGCAGCAATACCAATAACAAGCATTAAAGCTGTAGCGGTAAATATTTCTCTAAGGCCTGAGCTTGCGACAAAGCGAAATAGAGGGCGACTTAAATAATGGCCACCAACGACAACTAATGCAATGGATGCGGTAATCACTAGTCCATATGCCCAACCAGGAAGGCCTGCAACGAGGCTTAATTCTTCATGATGCTCAGACGCGGTTGCTGCTGCCAATTGCGCTTTTTCTACTAATTCAGGTAAAGCTAATAGTGGAATAAAAGCCAACATTGGGATCACTGCAATATCTTGAAAAAGTAATACAGAGAAAGCATTTTGTCCGCCTTCTGTTTTGGCTAACCCTTTTTCATTGAATGTTTGCAATACTATCGCAGTGGATGATAGGGCAAAGATTAGGCCAATGGTTAGCGCAATAGTCCATGATTGACCGAAGAACATAGCAAGACCCATTACAGCAGCAGTAGTGCCGACAACTTGCAGTCCTCCTAATCCCATTAGACGGTTACGCATATTCCATAGCATTTTAGGTTCAAGTTCTAAGCCGACAAGAAATAGCATCATAACAACGCCAAATTCAGCAAAGTGTTGAATGGTCGTTGTTTCTTCACCAACAAGACCAATGATAGGTCCTATAACCACCCCTGCAATTAAATAACCAAGAACAGAGCCTAGCCCTAGACGTTTAGCGATTGGAACCGCAATAACAGCAGCAACAAGGTAGATAAAAGCTTGTAAAAAATATCCAGTCATAATGCTTTTATTCCTTAATAAATTTATCAAATGAGTGATTTAGTTTAGGCAACGTTTTTGCTATTTCAGTATCGACGCGATCTTCAACTAAAGCGGATAGTAAAATTTTAAAACGCTCTGTGTGTCTCTCAATGCGATCATCTTCTAACGCGGTTCTAGCGCCAAATAAAACTAATGGAGCAATATATTCCATATTGGTTAGCGAGGCCATCTGCTCAAGTGGGTGTAAAAGCTCACGGATAGTAAATTGATTATATCCATTAGTTTGATAGGCTTCTTCTTTACCACCAGCGGTGATGGCGCATAGAAAGGTTTTTCCTTTTAGTGCGTTTCCGTCTGAACCATAAGCAAAGCCGTATTCTAAAACCATATCTTGCCATTCTTTTAAAATAGCAGGTGTTGAGTACCAATAAAGTGGGAATTGAAAGATAACAATATCATGATCTAAAAGCTGTTTTTGTTCTTTATCGATATCAATATTGAATTTTGGATAATCATGGTACAAATCGACAACAGTGACATGTTCAATTTTTTGAGCCTGCTTAATTAATGCAACATTAACTTCAGAGCGATGTTGAGAAGGATGAGCGAATAAAATGAGTACTTTTTTAGCCGGGCTTGTCATAAAACCTCTTTGTATTATTTAAGTTATTGTATTTATGTTTACATGATAGCAAGAAAATATAATAGAAATGTTTTTTGGCTTGGAAATTTTGCATAAATTATAACAATTAGGCTGTTTAGTGTACGTGAGGTGTAGATGACAGGTTAATTATTGCAATGCCAATGCTGATAAATCCAATACCTAGCCAAATTTTATTGTCTAAATGTTGGTGATAAAATGCACTTGAAATCAGTGTTACCGCTATGATAGCCAGTCCAGCCCATGATGCGTGAGCAATTCCTACCGGTAATGTCTTCATTGCTTGACTAAGAAAATAAAAAGCACCTAGATGACCAGTAATTACAATGACGTTTGGAACTAGGTGTGAAAGACCATCGGTTGCTTTAAGTGCAACGTGTGAAAGTGCTTCTGAAGCAACTGCAAGAAGAAGAAAAAGCCATCCCATTTTATGAATTCCTATTTAGCGGTGTTGGTAAGTAGGCGTAGTATAGTTATTTCAAATTCAATGATAATAGCTAAAAGAATGAATTACTTTTACGTGAGTGTAATAATGGGGATGAGGAAGAGGAGTCGGCTCAATATTAATGATATTGAGCCTAATTTTTAGAAGAAGTTAATTGAGCGACGACCACTCTCTGGATCAACCGTGGTTGGTTGTTCTGGTTTTTGTTTTTTCTTCTTAGCTTTTTTGGTCTTTGGTGCTGAATATTCAGGTTCGATTTGAGTTGGTTGAGGCTTTTCTTCAATTTCAGGTAACTCACCAACAGGAGTATCGCAAATTACAACGTAGTATTCTTCATTAAATTCAATGACATCTCCATCATACATTTTTCGACGTTTACGTTGCTCTAACTCACCATTTACACCAACATAGCCTTCGCCAATAACATGTTTAGCTTCACCACCACCACTAACAACGTTAGCAATTTTTAGGACTTTATATAGCTCGATAGGTTGAACGTTTACTTCAACACCAATGGCTTCAACTTCAAATTCTTCTTGATCTGACATGAGGATCTCTATGATTAGCAATTACACATATTGTAACTGAGAGCGTAAGTGTCGCCTAGGGCTATTTTCAGAAGAGTCAGGACTTAGTAAAGTAAAAACGGTGCTGTATTATTAGCACCGTTTTATTAAGAGTTAATCAACTATTTCAACATCTGTTTTAGGAACAGAGCAACAAGCCAGTATCATTCCTGCCTCTTTTAATTTTTGATTAAGAGCTGGGGAATCTTCTTGCTCAACCTCTCCTGATTCTAATGTTACTCGACAAGCACCACATAAACCGGCACGACAGCTATTATTTATGCTTAATCCTGCCTCTTCGACTTGCATAAGAAGCGGTTGCTCCGTATTACCCGTGAATAAGTGACCATTTAAGCTGATAGTGACTTCTTCTGGAGTATCAGATTTTTCATTTGTGTGTGGGGTTGCTTTTTTCTCTTGTGTTTCAGAGCTAGAATCAAGGTAAAACTCTTTTTCTTTACTTTCTAATACTTCAATCTTATCACCTAGCTTAATTGTACCTTCATTTTTGGCAATGAGGTTTTGCCCAAAATACACATTGCCACTCTCATCTGCTCGGAAAGTTGAGAACGTTTTTAACGGTTCTTTGTCTGGGTGATATTGTGCTGTTCTTGGATTTACTGTCGTTAAAATGCAACGTTGGCAAGGCTTTATGATTTCAAATTCTACTTCACCAATGCGAATACGCTTCCAAGAATCTTCAATAAAAGCATCATCACCAGAAATCACTAAATTTGTGCGAAATTGCGACATTGTATGGTGGCTAGTGCTGCGCTTATTTAGCTCTGCAAGAGAGGCTTCGCTAATGACAAGCAATGGATAACCATCGGCAAAGCTCACGTTTGTTTGGATTTTTTCACGGATACGATTTGATTGCTCACCAGTATAAAGTAATTGCGCATCTATTGATAAAATGGAAGAGAACCATTGATTAGCTTCTTGATTCGTTGAGTAGGCAGAAAAAGAGTCATTCCATACTTTTGCTTCTGTCTGCTTCATCTCTAATTCATTGAAAGTGAGATGCAGATCAATTAATCCTGGATAACAAAGAATTAGACCATCAGGTTCAATGATCGCACTAATTTTAACCATTTGAGGGTGAGTGCGAGCGGTGATCATTTTGCCATTAGGATCGGTAACCATAAAGCGACGGTCACACTGTAATCCTTGCTTTTCAACATAAGCGCTAGATTGAGATACACCAGCAATTGATTTAACAGGGAAAATATTAATTTGAGATAAAGTTGAAATTGTTTTGCTCACAATGATGTCCGTATTATATGTGTTATGGAAATAAGGAGTGTACCAAAAGTACTTGAGATACACTCTTTAATGATTAAGTCATTTGGAAAGAAGTAAAATTAACGGTAGTTATAAAGTCTTTTTCTGTTTGTTCAATGGTGAATGCCCAGTTCATTCTTTCACAAATACGTTCAACAATAACTAGGCCACAACCATATCCTGCATTATAGGTATCATTGCCATCGTGGCAGTTGGTAATGCAAAGTTGGTTGTTATTAAGCTCTATTTGAATATCTCCAACACTGTAACTGAAAGCATTCTTGATTAAGTTATTAATCACAACGGTAATAAAGCTACTAGGGGCAAGGCAAGGCTCTCCTTTAATGATTGAAAGTTGTGCCCCCATCTCTTGTTTGGCAAATAAAGGCTGTAAGTGATCGAGTTGAGTTTTTAGAATATCTTCAATTTTATAATGATGAAAATGATGCGCTTCAATTTCTTGTTTACCTAAAAGCAAAAAGGTTTCTGTAAGCAGTGTCATCTCTTCACTGGCTTGATGTAAGCGATTAATTGCTTTTAGAGCAACATTTGGTTGATTTGGCACTTTTGCTAATAAGTCAGCAGAGCCTTGGATTACCATTATTGGTGTTCTTAATTCATGAGAAGCAAAGCGACTGAACTCTTTCTCTCTCGTAAAGAATTGAGCAATATGATGTTTGCTTTCTAAAAGAGAACGTTCAATCTCTTGGGTTTCTTGATATTTAGTATCAATAGTAAAGTCTGGGTGCTCGGGTGACATTAATCCTACTTTGTGTTGGATATGACGAAGTGGCACCGAGATACTACGAACAAAGTAAATACCATATAAGATCATTAAAATGGTTGAAAAAGTGCCTAAAAATAAAGTTAATGTATGTAGATTGGCCTCATATTCATCTAAATAGTCATCCGCATCATCTTGAAAAAGTATATACAGTAGTCCCTTACCAGAAGGATGTGGACTAACGATAAAGTGCTTGTCTTCTGTGCCTAAAAGTTGCTCATATAGACCTGCTTTTTTATAGTTATTCAACCAAAGAGGGTGCTCTCTTTCACTCCAATACGTAGAAAACTCATCTTCATTAGGCAATGGTGTATCATCACCTAATTGAGCGTATTTTTTGATGTATTGGTTTGCTTCTGTGTCTAACCAGTGATGTAAGCTGATGATCTCTAATTGATCTTCTGCAATATAAATAACCGCCCAGAATAATCCGAACATCAAAAAAGTGAGGATGCCAAATGTCCAACGGATCTTTTTAAAAAAGCTTGGTTGTTGCGAGCCTTTATTTAAGTCGGTAGCCTTTTCCATGGATGGTCTCTAGTCTTGGAATATCAAAATCTTTATCAATGGCGTTTCTTATGGTGTACAAGTGACTTCTTAGGGCGTCACTTGATGGTGATTCATCACCCCAAACGTGTTCAATGACTTCATTTTTACTGACAATATCAGGTGCTTTTTTCATTAATAACCCAATAATCTTTAATTGTATTGGTGCTAGTTTTATGAGTTTTTGTTGGCGATATAATGTACCAGCTTTTATATCCATTTCCATATCTTCAAAGGTCAGTTTGCCTATGTCAGTTCTTCTGCCTCGTTTAGATAGTGCTAACAAGCGTACGTGCAATTCTTCCATGGCAAATGGTTTCACCAAATAATCATCACCGCCCACCTCAAAAGCATGAATTTTATCTTCTAGTGTATCTTTAGCGGTTAAAAAAAGAATTGGCGTGCTACAAGCATAATCATTACGCAGAACTTCTACGGTACTAATACCGTCGAGCTTGGGCATCATGATATCCATGACAATAACATCAAAGGTTTCTTCTTTTAATATTTCGATGGCAGCTGCACCGTGGTAAGCACAATCAATGTCAATGCCAACAAGCTCTAAATAATCAGCAATGGTTTCTGCTACATGGTGATTATCTTCAACAATTAATACTTTCATTTTCTTCTTCACGAATCCTTCACACTCTGTACGCTATTTTACCCCCATAAATTGCATTAAATATAATAATTAGGTTAAAAAATGAAGAAAGTTGCTGTTTTATTATTAGGAAGTATGGTTTTAACGGGTTGTGGTTCTGATGAATCAAGCGATAGCCACGCATCAAATACTTACATGGGAGAGATTGAGTCTGTTAATGCTCATGCAGATTCAATGACAGTTAATGCTATGGCGTTAAGTTTGTCTAATGCTCGAATTGAGTTGAATGGGCATTATGTTGATTCAACAGAGCTTGAGCCAGGTATGCAGGTTGATGTTGAGTATGACGATGGTATTGCATATGAAGTTGATATTGATCCTGAAATTGTAGGTATCGCAACTCTGGTTACTGAATCTGAAATTACTGTCAATGGTCAAGTTTTTGAACATGCAAATATCGCTAAAGACCTAGTTGGCACTAATGCGAATCGAGTGATGTTATTTGGTTACGTTGATCAAACAGGTAAATGGGTGATTAATGCAATTCATAAAGCGAATTTCCTACCTGCAGAAGATTTGTATGAAGGTAAAATTACTTCTATTGATAAAGCGAGTTCGCATTTTAATATTGGGACAATGAAAGTTGATTATTCAAACGCTGGTATGGATTATGAAGATTTAGCCGAGCTAAAAGTTAACGCTTGGGTTGAAGTTGAAGGGCACTTTAGTACTGATTTTAAAGCTTATGATGTCGATGTTGAAGATGATCTAGATTTAGCAAATGCGGAAGTAGAAGGTTACGTTACAGCCTTGAATAATGATAAAACATTAATGACGCTAAACGGAAGAGTTGACGTTGTGATTACGGAAAACACTCGTTTTGAAGATGGAATTAAAGATGAGTTGAAAGTTGGCTCTCGAGTTGATGTTGATTTGATAAATAATGCAGGCCAACTGCAAGCATCAGAAATTGAATTTGATTAATTTGTGAAAATATTAAAACCACTGACTTTCATGAGTCAGTGGTTTTTTTGTTTTTGTAGGTAATATAAAAAATAAGTCATCATGAATGGTTAATTAGCGTTACTATTTAGTTTAGATGTAATGAATACAAATAAGGAAACACAATGGCTGGGTTAAGTTTATTAACATTATTAGATGATATTGCTTCAGTTCTTGATGACGTGGCGTTGATGTCTAAAGTTGCCGCGAAGAAAACAGCAGGTGTTTTAGGTGATGATTTAGCGCTTAATGCACAGCAAGTTTCGGGAGTTAGAGCTGAACGTGAGATCCCTGTCGTATGGGGCGTAGCAAAAGGATCGTTCAGAAATAAATGTATTTTAGTTCCTGCTGCGTTATTAATTAGCTCTATTGCTCCTTGGTTAATTACACCATTATTATTAATTGGCGGTTTATTTTTGTGTTTTGAAGGTGCAGAAAAGGTTCATGAAAAATTCTTTGAACACCATGATGCCCAAAAGGAACATAAGAAAGAGAAAGAAACGAACCCAGAAGACATTGCCGATTATGAACAAAAGAAAATTAAGGGAGCGGTTCGTACTGACTTTATTCTTTCAGCTGAAATTATTGTGATTGCATTAGGTACAGTACAAGGCCATCCATTTTTAACACAAGTATTGGTCATGAGTTTAATTGCGGTATTAATGACGATTGGCGTTTATGGCTTAGTTGCAGGTATTGTCAAAATGGATGATCTTGGTTTTTACTTACAACGAAAAAGTGAAGGCAAAGGCGTCATTGGGTCTATTGGTAATGGGTTAGTAGCAATGGCACCTAAGCTTATGAAATTACTGACGGTTGTTGGTACCATTGCTATGTTTTTAGTCGGTGGTGGTATTGTGGTACATAGCCTTCCATTTGTTCATCATGCACTAGAAAGTGTGACGAATCTGCTTCCTTCTATTCCTTATGTGTCTGCAACATATCCAACGATTGGGAATGGATTTATTGGATTATTTAGTGGCTTTATTTTGCTCTTTATTATGGCTATGTATCAAAAAGTAAAATCAAAATAATACTATTGATCGTCTGTAAACTTAATAGCGATGGCTTCGGTGTTACCGCGTTCGAAGCCGAAAGAGATTAAGGCGCCTTAACTTAAGGAACCAACCAAGCTGTTGCTTTTGATTTAGATAGAAGCCAACTTAATAGTAATGCACCAGAACCACTAAGAATAATCCAAACAGGAATAACCCATAGTGGGTGACCTGTATACCAACCATAATTTTTCATTGGCCATAAGAAGATAGGGTGGAGTAAGTAAATACCTAAACTGTATTTGCTGATGAATCCAATAATAGTTTGAGATTTATCAGAGAGTGATTCTCCAAAGTATCGGCATACATAAAAGAGCATTGCAGCAGCGGCAACGGTATTAATGGTTTTGTAAGAAAGCCATCGTCCTACTGTGTATTCGTCTAGCGCCACACTTTGGCTTATTACCATGAAAACGGTTGTGATAAGAGCAAAGGCACCTAAGCTGATAGCAATAGTTAGATTTCTTTTGCTCAGGTTAATGCGTTGATAAAGTGTATAACCAAGCAGTAGATAACCACTATATAACCAAATTTCCAGACTCCAAATACCTTCAAATTTTATTAAATAGAAGCAGGTTGTCAGTAACCAAATACCTAATAAAGAAAAGAGAGCTTTATCATCTAGTTTTTGTACTAAAACTCGTAGAAAAGGAATAATAAAGTAGAGTGGAATAAAGTAGTAAAAGAAACCTAAATGGTAGTACGTATATTCAAAAGGTAAGTCAATAAGTACTGACCGAGCTGAGTCAAAGTCGTAACCTTGTGCTGTTAGTCCTGAAAATAACGCATAGAACACCGACCAAAAAAGAAAGGGTATTAATACTTTACCTAGGCGCTTTTTTATATAATAAGATGGATTAAATTCTCGCTGATCACTCAGCATTAAAGCCCCTGTGATCATGATAAAAACAGGAACAGCCCAACGACTTAGCCCGTTGATGGTAACAGCACTTGCCCATTGATCAAAAGGGATTACATTCAACTCATTACGATAAGGGGCTAAGACATGAATAGCAACAACAGCAATTGCAGCTATGCATCTTAGTAAATCAAAAAAGAAGACTCTTCCCATAATATTCCATCCTAATTTAGTGAATTTTTAGTGTAGCAAATAGATAATCAGTTTTATGTATTAGCTCAAGTATTGTCTTTTTATAACGCAATCTTCTTTAACTGATGTCCTAGAATTGTAAGTTACATAAAAAATGTTAACACAAACGTAAATTAACCAATGTAACTGGAATTACTTAATAAACAACAATTTTATGATGTATTATTAACATTAGCCATTAAATAATTATTTAAGGAGTGAATATGAAAATTGTTGCAGGAGCACTGGTTGCACTTTTTGCGTGTTCAATAAGCGCAGAAGAAGATTCTGATTATACTATCAGTCCATATATCGTTGGTGGTAGTGATGCAAACGTTGCTGATTATGCGTTTATGGCATCCTTAATGTACGAGTATGATAATCAACCAGGTACTATTTACCCGTTTTGTGGCGGCTCTGTCTTGGATAGTATGCATATTTTAACTGCAGCGCATTGTGTTTATGACGTTCCTAATTTTACTGTTGGGGATATGAAAGTGGTTATTGAAGCAAATGATGGCCAAGACATGCTTGCTGCCGACAAAGTTCCCGTTGAGAAAATTTATTATCCAAGTGATTATGATGATGATTCATTACTAAATGATGTTGCCGTTTTAAAATTAAGCCGACCACTATCTAATTACACGTCAGGACATGTTGCAGAATTAGGGGATTTAGCTGAGCAAGGATATCGTACTGCTGATACAGATTTTACTATTGTCGGCTATGGGCGCTTAGGCTCTAATCAAGCAAATTCAAACGTAGATTTCTTATCAGCTACAGTGAAATATGTTGATCCAGTTGCGTGTAATATTTGGTCTAATTTTACTACTTCAGACAAACAAGTATGTACAACCGGAAGTTCGCTTGGGAATGGATTAGTAACGGCTACCTGCCAAGGAGACTCTGGCGGACCATTGGTTTGGGACAATAACGGAGTTAAAACTCAAATAGGTATCGTTAGTTTTGGTCCTGGTGTGTGCGGTGATGAAGCTTTAGCAGCACAGTCGGTGTTTACTGATGTAAGTCAATATAAATCATGGATACGACAAGCACAAAATGGAGAAATACCTCCAACGATTACAGCAAGCAGCGGTGGTGGATCTGGTGGTTCAATCTCTTTTGCTAGCTTTGTTAGTCTCGTTGCATTTGGTTTGTATCGACGAAGAAAAACGAGCTTTTAATGTTGTGTCTCGTCCTAAAATACGTTGACGATTTTTAATTGAAAGCTAAGTGCGTACGCACTTGGCTTTTTTGTGTACTTGATTTGGTGTACTCATTCCCAAGCTTAAATGTGGCCGCATTTCATTATAAATAAAAATAGATTCTTCAACTAAATGCCTTAACTCCTCTAAATCTTTACAGTCATACAAAAGAAACTCTTGTTTAAGTATCCCATTTATTCGCTCTGCTAATGCATTTTGATAGCAATCATAACCATCCGTCATTGATGGCTTAATATCATTTTTATTCAATTTTTCCTGATAAACCTTTGAACAATACTGTAATCCTCGGTCTGAATGATGAATCGTACTCCTTTGATATTGACGGCTATCTATCGCCATATCAAGAGCTTTGACTACATCAGTAGCTTTCATTTCATCACTTAATTCATATCCCATTATCTTTCGACTATAAGCATCTGTTACTAAAGATAAATAATGAATACCTTTTTGTGATTGAACGTAAGTGATATCACTAACAAAAACCTCTTCAGATGCTTGAGGTGTTACTTCTTTAAGTAAATTAGGATGTTTTTTCATCCAATGCTTACTATAGGTAGTTTTTGTATAACTTCGTTTAGGTTTTACTAATAAGCACTCATTTCTTAAATAGGAAAAAAAGTTATCTCTGCCTAACTTTATGCCATGAGTGATGAATTTGGGCTTAAGTAAAAAATATAATTTTTTACCTCCAATACGAGGCATATATCGACGAATTTCTTGCACCATATTTTTAACCGGTGAAAGTTCAACGGCACGTTTCAGAGCTCTACGTTCTTGTTGGTATATACATTGTCTTGTAATGCCAAGTAGCTGACTAGCTCGCTCTAAGCTGATCATTTTCTGCTTTTGAAGACTTCTTGCTCCTTGGCAATATACTTTTTTCTAAGGCCTGCACCATGTTCTGCGTCCATGATATTCACTACTTCATTAAGTAATAAATTACGCATTCTTTCATCATCAAGCTCTCGCTCTAAACGTTTAATTTTTTGTGCAGGCGATTCTTTCGCTTTCGGGGATTTAGGCATAATAATCTTAGGTGATTGAGACCAGTCCATCTTACCGTGTTTTCTTAACCAAGTAAGTACGGTAGATCGACCTTGAATGCCATAAATGTTTTGAGCTTGCTTATAGGTCATATCGCCTTTTTCTATAGCGGCAACAAGCTGCAATTTAAAGCCTAATGAATAATCGCGTTGAGTTCGCTTATTCTTTGTTTTTTCTTGATTTGTCATATAAAAGTCCTAAATGTGTAAACACATTTCAGGACGAGACATTGAAATAAATAGAAAAGGCATAGTATTCGACTATGCCTTTTTAGTATTAAGAATGCTTATACGTATTGAAGAACAAGACGATTCCAAACTCTCTTTTGATGTTCAAATTGCATTTTTATTTGTTTATGTTGGACATTTAAAAGTGCTAATTCGTATTTTTTCGATAACGTGTCTTTTTTATTCTCGATTAACTGTTTTTTTGAATCGTAGTATTCAGCCATTCTTTCAATCAATGCATCATACTCAGCTTCTAAATGCTCTTTAATTGCATGGTAATTATGTAATGTAGCAATTTTACTTTCTGCTTTTTTACGTAACATGAGCGCTTTGGCTTTTTCTATTTTTGCTTGCGGACTCACACGAAGTTTATGAGCTAGACCTAGCCATGAGCAGGTTTTAATAAACCATTTTGTTGGATCATATTGCCACCAGTAAATTCCATTTCGGTAGTCATTTTCAAAAATGTGGTGGTAATTATGATAGCCTTCACCAAAAGTGAAAATAGCTAAAAATCCGTTATCTCGAGCTGTATTTTTTTCTGTATAAGGTTGAGAGCCCCAGATGTGAGCTAATGAGTTAATAAAGAACGTTGTGTGATGACTTAATGTTAAACGAACAGCTCCTACCATTAATAGCATACCTATGATATCGCTATAGATAACGCCTAATAATAGAGGTACGCCAATATTCATTATGAGCGCTAAGGCAATATAGTGTTTGTGTTGCCACATGAGGATATTGTCTTTTTGTAAATCTCGACAGTTGCCATAATCGTCATAGGTAGCAGGTTTATAATGACGTAGCATCCAACCAATATGAGAGAACCAAAAACCACGCTTAGCTGAGTAGGGGTCTTTGTCATTATCATCAACATGACGATGATGAATACGATGATCAGATGACCAATGCAGCGCACTATTTTGTAATGCAAAAGCCCCACCTAGAGCAAAAATGAAACGTAATGCTGGATGGGCATTATATGCTTTGTGCGACCATAAACGGTGATAACCAGCAGTTATGGATAGGTTACAGAAGCTAAAAGTTAAAAGTAACCAGATCCAATGCTCACTGCCTAGTGGATTGTAATAAGCATAAATCGGGGTCGCAACAAATGCGAGTAGGAAGCTAGATGTAAAAATAAATACATTTAGCCAAATAATCGATGGTTTGGTTCCTTGATTCATTTTGTAATATCCATTTAAGCGTACAGTTGTGCGCTAGAATAGTTTGAGATTAAATTATAGTCAAGAACAGACATTTAAGAATATGTAACAAATGCGATATAATTCAAGTTGAATTAAGTTTAGGGAAACAACATGAAAATCTCATTTTCTGAAGGGGACATTATTGCTAATCAACGTGAGATAGTTATTCGATTAAGCAATAAATCAAGAACGACTCTGCAAGCCGAGGTGGATGCGATTACTTTAATTGGTGGAGTGAATGTAATTAATGCAGTAGGCAGTGGTGCAAAATGGTCAGTTAAGCTAGATGATGAAGAACAACTGCAACAATTGGCCGAAGAGATCGGGATTGCAATTGAATACTATTAATTGACAATATTAATCCTCAGGTGAAACAATTCGGTTTTTCCCTTGTTGTTTCGCTTGATACATATTTTTGTCCGCCGTTTGAATCAAGGATTCAATGTTACAACTGGTAACTTGACACTGGCTTATACCAATACTGGCAGTTATGATGTGGCGATGATCAGAAAATTGATATACTTCTAATTCGCACTTTTTTAAAATGGTTGTGGCAATAGCTTTTGCTTGTTGCAAATTATGGTTTGAAAGAAAAACAATAAATTCTTCTCCCCCCCAGCGACCAACAATGCCAGATTCTCCAACGACTTTTTTACATAAATTGGCAAAACGAACGATAACTTCATCACCAGAAGCGTGTCCAAATTGGTCATTAATCCATTTAAAATTATCAATATCAATCAGTAAGCAGATTTCAGAACAACAATCATGACTGTTTATATTATGGTTGAGCTTTTCTGTTATTGCCCGACGGTTAAATAATCCTGTAAGGTAATCATGTGAGGCTTGATACTCTATTTGACGTTCAAGGTGGTATTTTTCAGTTACATCAATAATTGAGGTCTGTATTGCCGGTAGGCCTCCCCAATCAATGACACTTTCAAATAGTTGAAAATAACGAGTTTGACCGTCAAAGCAGATGTTTTCAACAACATCATTGGTTGAGGTTAATTCTTTTGAGATCAGTTGTTGATATAGATTACGGGCATTTGTTTGATTGTACTCAGGTATAAGGCACATAAAACTATCTAATGCCATTACTTCTGCCACAGAGTTTGCTTTTACTAGATCAACAAAAGCAGGATTTACCATGAGTGGTTTGAAATCTCTATGAACCAGAATCCCCTGTAATGAATGCCAAATAAGATCTTTATATTTCTGCTCTTGATCAAGGATTTGTTGGTTAGCCTGATCAATTGTCGACATATCAATTACCGTAATTTGAAGCGCAGGTGACCCTTGCCATTCAACAACATGATCGACAGTTAATACTGAAAAAATTCGGCCTTGAGTATTTTGGTTAACATATGAACGGACTTTAGGAGTTTCTTTACCTTGCATAACATCATTATATGCTTGTTGAGCTATTTGATGGTATTTGGGATCGATAATATCGAATAACGAACTAAGGTTCATCACTTCTTGAGCTGATTCGAAACCAAACAGTTGTGCGTATTTTTCATCAACAAATAGCGGAGTGAAATCTCGATGAATAACGACGCCATACATTGAGTCTATATGGATTGGTTTCATGGGGTACCTTAGAACGTAAATCTGTAATGTGTATGGTATACCTTTATGACAAATAAGGGAAATTTATGAGCTACATTAGTGAGATAGATAATGATACTACTGTCATTACTCTGTTTTTATGTGATCAAAAAGGAGTTTTAAGAGGTTTTTGAAACCCTGACATTATCTAGATCTCGGAAGTATTTTCATTTTCGACAGATACAACAAAGGCATCGTCTTTCGACAATGCCTTCGTTGTATTGGCGGAGCGGACGGGACTTTCTATCTCACCTTGAGAGCAGCACGACCCTCGGCGTGTCAGGCCGCTAAGCTCTCCAATAAAAAGCCTAACCAACTGAACTACCGCTCTAATTTTTGCAACCCAGACTTTATCTGGAACTTGGAAGTATTTTCATTTTCGACAGATACAACAAAGGCATCGTCTTTCGACAATGCCTTTGTTGTGTTGGCGGAGCGGACGGGACTTTCTATCAACCTTGAGAGCAGCACGACCCTCTGCGTGACAGACCGCTAAGCTCTCCAGTAGAAAGTTTAATCAACTGAACTACCGCTCTAATTTATTGAAATCCAGACTTTATCTGGAATTCAGAAGCTTTTTCATTTTCGACAGATACAAAAAAGGCATCGTCTTTCGACAATGCCTTCGTTGTAGTGGCGGAGCGGACGGGACTCGAACCCGCGACCCCCGGCGTGACAGGCCGGTATTCTAACCAACTGAACTACCGCTCCAATTTTTTGAAACCCAGACTCTATCTGAATCTCGAAAGTGGCGGAGGGATAGGGATTTGAACCCTAGAAGGGCTATTAACCCTTGCCGGTTTTCAAGACCGGTGCTTTCGACCACTCAGCCATCCCTCCAACGCGGTGAATAATAGTAATCTTTAGTTTTTAAGTAAAGTACTTTTTTGAAAAAAGAGTTTAAGCGTTTAAAAAATAAACGTTATTCTGCATTTTTTTCGACATCGACTAAATAATCGCCTTCTAACCAGTTGCGACCAATAAGTAATTTATAGTCGAGCTTACTGCGATCACGTAAGTTAACGGCTACTTTCTTTTCTTCACCATTGAATCGTAAATGCATGCGTACTGCGTATCGACGTTCTACACCTTGTGCATTTCGGATTTTGCTTACTTTAATGATTCGTCCAGTATGTTCTGTTGCAACGTTGTCTTCGTTATAAGTTGTGAACTTAACCGTATCACCAAGATGATCACGCATATCATCACTTTCATCTTCTTGGTTTATTATTTGGATATTGGTTGCGTGAATTGACGTTGTTGCTGCACCAGTATCGATACGGGCTTCATAATCGGTATTAAGTTCATCAATGTGAATCGTTTCAATTTGTCCAACAATCGTTTTATTTGAACAACTTTCATGAGCAAAAACAGAAGATGACAGTAACAATAGGCTAATAGATAAAATGGCTTTGTTCATAACAACCTTTATGTAAGTAAAAATAAAGTTCAATAAGGATGAAGTGTAGACGCTTATTTTGGAAAGGAGTTCAGGTTTGTGTAAAAAGTTTGAATAGCAAATATAAAAAAGGCGATAACTATCGCTATCGCCTTAAGAGTTTTTTTAATCTTGTACTTCTTGTTGCTGAGAGCGGTTTTTATAAATAGAACCGATAATCGCCAGCGTAATGATTGCAACGATCGTTAATAATGAAATAACCGTTGGTACTTCGTATTTTGTGCCAACCAGGAACATTTTTATACCGATAAAGCTCAGTATAAATGCTAATGCAGGTTGTAGGTAACAGAACTTATCAAGCATACCTTGAAGAACAAAATACAATGAACGTAGACCTAATAGTGCAAACACATTTGCAGCAAACACCAAGAATGGTTCTTGTGTAATTGCAAAAATTGCAGGAATTGAATCTAAAGCGAACATAATATCGGTAAACATAATTACAATAACCACTAGTAATAGAGGCGTTGCAATTGTTTTTCCGCTTACTTTAGCAAACAGTTGATTGCCATGGTATTTGTCATCAAATGGAATGTGCTTTTTAAAGAACATAACCAATTTTGATGACGCAAAATCACTGTTTTCTTCCGTATCTGCAAACCATAATTTCACACCAGTAATGATTAGGAATACAGCAAAGATGTATAGGATCCAGTGGTACTGAGCTAATAATTCTGCGCCAACAAAAATCATTACTGCACGTAAAGCAAGGGCACCAATAATACCCCATAACAGAATACGTGGACGACTTGACTCTGGAACGGCGAATTGACTAAAAATTAATGCGAAAACAAAAAGGTTATCGACACTTAGCATTTTTTCAAGCAAATAGCCGGTAAGGAAAGCAACACTAGCATCGGTGCGTGTATAACTACTTTCTGGAGCCATTAATGGCCAGTAAAGATAAATGACAGCACAAAAAACAAATGCAAGAACAAACCAGAATAAAGACCAAACTAATGCTTTTTTAAGGCTTGGTGTATCTTTTCTTGTTTGAAATAGATCAAGAGCGAACATAGCGAGAACAACGAAACCAAAGAGTTCCCAAGTTAACGGTGACATAAGTATTCCTTAAATAGAGGTGAAAGGAATAGGCATGAATAAAGAGCATAGACCTTCCACCACAAACAATAAAAATTAATGTTATGGTTTTGGTCTTGTCAAAGCGATTGGCAACCTTTGCCTACTTACAGATACCGGAAGCGAAGCTTCGGGATGACGATATCTGAACAAGATTAAGTATTAAATCTTGTGACTACTCCCCAATGATCTGGATAGTAATCCCGATCTTTAAATAATTCAAACAAAAAATAGTCGTAGGAAATTTATTTATCGAGAAAATTGATAATAAGCTGAAAATTAGGAGGAAATCACAAACTTTTTTTTATGTTTTTAACATTTATGTCGATAATAAAAAAGGTAACTAAATTTAATAGAATATGGTGTCGGATGAATTGGATTCAAATAGCAGTCGTAGGATTGTTAATTTTACTCGCAATTGTATGTATCAACTTTTTCTTTGCGAATCAAAAACAGAAGAAAATAGAAAAAAGAAAAGAGCTTGAAGAGAGCTCTTATCGTCGTGCGCTTGCAGAAGCTCGAGCAGCAGAAAGACAAGAACGAGTATATAAAGCACAAACAGGTCATATTTCAACTCAACTCTTTTTAGCTAAAGAAGCAGAAATGAGTAATTTTGAAGAAGCGCTACATTGGTATGAAATGGCAGCCAATTTAAACAACAGTATTGCTATTCGTTCTGTTATTCGTTTATGTGATAGTCGCCGTGATAACCCTGAACTAAAAGAGAAATCGACATTTTGGGGGAAAGTGGTAGCGGCTGAAGAAGGTGGACCTGAGGATAAATTAGCGCTTGGTATTGCTTTTTTACAAGGTAAAGGCGTTGAAGCTAATATTGAAAAAGGCATTGCGTTAATAACTGAAGCCGCAGAAGCTAATCATATCCCTGCACAATTGTTTATTGCCGATTGGTATGTTGCAGAAGCTAACCCGCAACCGAATGCAAAATTAGCAGCGGAATGGAATTTACGAGCAGCGATGCTTGATAATGTTGAAGCGCAGATCCGTATCGGTAAGCAATATGCTGAAGGGCGAGGTGTCGCTGTAGATCCGAAGAAAGCAACGTATTGGTTAGAAGTTGCAGCTGAATCTGGTGATGCTAAAGCGCAATATTTCGCTGGTGAAATGGGGGCTGATACTAATGAAAAAGGTAATTCAATAGCTTATATTTGGTTATGGCTTGCTGCTAAAAATGGTATTGAAGCTGCTGTTTCTCGACGAGATCATGTCGGACATTTGGTTGGGGTGGATGCGGTAATTGGATTGCAAAGCATGGCAAAACCACTTTATGAAAAAATGAGTAAAGGTAAGCTTAAAAAACACGCCATCATTAAATCTTTGGATAAGCTGTATCAACGAGAAAGTTATTTTCCTGATGAAAATGAATTTATGGTTGGAGAAGAGCCAAATACTTCAGCTACTGAAAATGAGATTACAGCAGACAATGTAGAAGATGTGGTTTCAGTAACAGAGAAAAAAGAAGAAACAAAAGAGCCGATGAATTTTAGTCAAACTAAAATGGATAGTGGGGCTAAGTTTTAATTCTCCATATGTAAAAGGAGCGCAAGGTGCGTTCCTTTTTTATATGTTTAATAAAAGAGAGTTAATTATTCATTTCAAATAAAATAGGGCAATGATCACTCAGTTGATATTTTTTGACATCGGCTTCCGTAAATTGTTGCTGAGTCACTTGGAAAGAACGATTCGAGATATTTGTAATGCCATGATCGATCAAACGAGTGAATGTCGTGTACTTAGGCCAGTCTCGTTTCCATTGCTTAACTGTGCAACGAGCTTTTGTATCTTCAGTTAGTAATAATGGTGTATCAGAAGTATTACTCTTTATATTCTTCCATAACCAGCTTCTCGGATGCGCAAGAGTATGATTGAAATCCCCCAAAATTAGATACTCTTCATTATTGGCTTCACGAGAGTTAATCCATTCTATTACTTCATCAGTTTGTTGCTTTAACGTCGAACACGAATAATTTTTCTTTTTTTGTCCTAGACATCCAGATTTTAGATGCACAGATAAGAGGTGTACTGGACGTGATGGATTGCCTATATCAGCCACAATATAAGTGGCATAACGCAACTTGCTGGTTTTTTTCTTTGGTAATAATGAAAAATCATTAGGATCTATAACAGGGATTGACTGATGAACGGCGAAACCTGTGTATTGATTTATGTCGGTAAACTGAAGTTTTGAGTTTAAAGAACGATCAGAGAGGTAAATTTTATAATCATTTCCCACTATTCTTTGGATTGCTTCTTTTGAATCGACTTCTTGAAAAGCTAAAATTTTGCTATTGGATTGCGAAAAGTAAAAATTTAGCTGCTCAAAATCTTGTTGACTTCGATCTGATGAGCGAAATTTTTCAGAAGGCGAGAGCGTTAACCATTCCATATTCCATGTCGATAATGTGATCGCATAGCTTGAAAATGAACTAAAAGTAAGCATTAAAAAAATCAGTGTTCGAGTAATTCGTTGATTCATAAGTCCTCCAGAAATCGCAAGCAGTTTAATTAAAAATTTACCACTTAGCACACAAAAAAATGTTTCATTTTCATACATTGCAACGAAAGTGAGAACAATCTTAAAGCAGTGGTGAAAGTAGAATCACCCATAAAATTAGATTGATCTAGATCAAAGTATTTTATTCTCAGATCGAGCCTAATACACCACATCTTGTGTTGGCTAGTTCAACACCCCCACTATTTAGTATTTGGAGTCACTGTGAATATAACTGTAATCAAGCGAGATGGAAGTCGCGCAGCATATAAAAGTTCTCGTATAATTGACGCTGTAAAAGGTGCTTCAGAGCAGGTGACTCCTGAGATAGAGAGTTACGCTAAATTAGTTGCTCATGCTGTTGAGATTGCATTACAGGGACAACAAGAAGTGGGCATTCGCCAGATTCAAGAACTGGTTGAAAACGAATTAATGCAAGGACCACATAAAGTGCTTGCTCGTGCTTATATTGAATATCGTCATGATAGAGATATTGCTCGTGAAAAAATCAGCGTACTAAATAAGGAAATTAGTGGTCTGATTGAACAAAGTAATGCTGAGCTACTGAATGAAAACGCAAATAAAGACGGTAAAGTGATTCCAACTCAACGTGATTTATTAGCGGGTATTGTTGCTAAGCACTACGCAACTCGTCATATTTTACCTCGTGATATTGTACAAGCTCACGAGCGTGGTGAGATCCACTACCACGATTTAGATTACGCACCATTTTTCCCAATGTTTAACTGTATGCTAATTGATTTAAAAGGCATGTTAACTGGTGGCTTTAAAATGGGTAATGCGGAAATTGATACACCAAAATCAATCGCAACCGCAACTGCCGTAACTGCACAAATTATTGCACAAGTAGCAAGTCACATTTATGGCGGAACTACGATTAACCGTATTGATGAAATTTTAGCGCCTTACGTAACTGTGAGTTATGAAAAAGCGTTAAAGCTTGCTGAAAAATGGGGCATTCCTGATGCTGAAGCTTTTGCTCAAGCTCAAACAGAAAAAGAATGTTATGACGCATTCCAATCGCTTGAATACGAAGTAAACACATTACATACAGCAAACGGACAAACACCATTTGTAACATTCGGCTTTGGTTTAGGTACGAGCTGGGAATCAAAACTGATCCAACGCTCTATTTTAGAAAACCGTATTGCAGGTCTAGGTAAAAACCGTAAAACAGCGGTATTCCCTAAATTAGTATTTGCTATTCGTGATGGTCTAAACCATAAAAAAGCAGATCCAAACTACGATATTAAACAATTAGCATTAGAATGTGCGTCAAAACGCATGTACCCAGATATCCTTAACTATGACAAAGTCGTTGAAGTAACGGGTTCATTTAAAACACCAATGGGTTGTCGTAGCTTCCTAGATTTATATGAAGAGAACGGTGAGCAAATTCACGATGGTCGTAATAACTTAGGTGTGGTGAGCTTAAACCTACCTCGTGTTGCGATTGAAGCAAAAGGTGACGTAGATACATTCTATAAACTGCTTGATGAGCGCTTAGTGCTATGTCGTCGTGCGCTAGAATCACGTATTTCTCGTTTAGAAGGCGTTAAAGCTCGTGTTGCTCCAATCCTTTACATGGAAGGGGCGTGTGGTGTTCGTCTAAAACCAGATGATGACATCATTAATATCTTTAAAAACGGTCGTGCATCTGTATCGCTTGGCTACATTGGTGTACATGAAACAATCGAAGCACTATTTGGTAGTGATGATCACCTATATGACAATGCAGAGCTTCAAGTTAAAGCATTAGAGATTATTCAGTACCTAAAAGACGCTGTTCAAGTATGGACAAAAGAAACTGGTTTTGGCTTTAGCTTGTATGGTACTCCAAGTGAAAACTTATGTTCTCGTTTCTGTAAGCTTGATAACACACAATTTGGTGTGATTGATAAAGTGACAGATAAAGGCTACTACACAAACAGTTTCCACTTAGATGTACAGAAGAAAGTGAATCCATACGATAAGATTGACTTTGAAATGCCATACCCAGAAATCTCAAGTGGTGGCTTCATTTGTTATGGTGAATTCCCTAACATGCAACGTAACATTGAAGCATTAGAAAACGTATGGGATTACAGCTATACGCGTGTTCCTTATTACGGCACAAATACACCGATTGATGAGTGCTACGAATGTGGTTATAACGGTGAATTTGAATGTACAAGTAAAGGCTTCACTTGTCCTAAATGTGGCAATCATGATTCAACGAAAGTATCCGTAACACGTCGTGTGTGTGGTTATTTAGGTAGCCCCGATGCACGTCCATTTAACTTCGGTAAACAAGAAGAAGTTCAACGTCGAGTGAAACATTTATAATGAACTATCACGTATATCATTCAATTGATGTGGTTAATGGACCGGGTACGCGCTGTACCCTGTTCGTTTCAGGTTGTGAGCACAACTGTAAAGGGTGCTATAACAAATCCACACTTAATCCAAATTCAGGACATCTTTTTACGAAAGAGCTAGAAGATAAGATTATTACTGATCTGAATGATACACGTATTCCACGTAGAGGATTGTCATTGTCGGGCGGCGATCCTCTTCATCCAATGAATTGTGAATCTGTTCTTAAGCTAGTAAAACGTGTTAAATCTGAATGTGAAAGTAAAGACATTTGGATGTGGACGGGCTACACCCTAAGTGAGCTAAATCCAACACAAAAAGAGATTGTTGACTTAATTGATACGTTAATTGATGGTCGTTTTGAACAAGACAAAGCGGATCCATCATTGGATTGGCGTGGTAGTAGCAATCAGATTATTCATACATTCAATGTATTGTAAGAAAATTGTAAAAATCTAAACAATAAAACGTGATATTTTCCTATCTGAATGGTAACTTAAATACATTACAGATCATAAGGATATGAAAATATGCTGCAAAATATAGCGACTCCTGCTAAAGATCCCATTCTTTCTCTTTCTATCGAATATCGAGCCGATGATCGCGATAATAAAGTCGATCTCGGTATCGGTGTTTATCGTAACGATCAAGGTTTAACACCAATCATGAAAGCCGTAAGCGATTCGGCGAAATCTATTGCAGCAGAGCAAACCACAAAAGCTTATGTTGGTCTTGCTGGTTGTGAAGTTTTTAATCAAAGCATGGTTGATTTATTGTTACGTGATACCTCAGCTTATGAGCGTGTTTCTGCCATTCAAACTCCTGGAGCGAGTGGTGCTTTACGTATGCTTGCTGATTTAATTAAATCAACAGAACCTGATGCAACAGTTTGGATAAGTAATCCAAGTTACGTTAATCATCAACCAGTAATGGAAGCGGCTGGTCTTAAAGTTCGTCATTACACATATTTCAATCCTCTGACAAAACAGGTGGATAGCGAAGCTATGCTTGCTGACTTAGCAAAAGCGGGTCCTAAAGATATCATTTTACTGCACGGTTGTTGTCATAACCCAACTGGTGCAGATATTCGTCTTTCGGATTGGATTGCTATTACAGAGTTAGCATTAAAAAATGGTTTTATTCCTTTTGTTGATATTGCATACCAAGGATTTGGTGACGGATTAGAAGCTGATGCGGCTGGTTTGCGGTTTATGGCAGACCGTGTACCTCAAATGTTTATAGCAACATCATGCTCGAAAAATTTTGGTTTGTATCGTGAACGAACAGGTGCGGCTATGGTGATCGCTGGCAATATTGAGATAGCAATGAATGCTAAAGCGAAACTGCTGCAAATGGCTCGTGCGACTTACACTATGCCACCAGATCATGGTGCTGCGATTGTTGGTCGAATTTTAAATGATGATCAATTAACGTTATCGTGGCGCACTGAATTGGATGAGATGCAAAAACGCTTAGTTGGTTTACGAACTAACTTATGTGAAGCACTGCGTAATGAAACACAATCAGAGACATTTGATTTTATTGAACAACATAAAGGTATGTTCTCAGTAATTGGTTTTACGCCAGAGCAAATGGCATCTTTAAAATCAGAGCATGGTATTTACGCCGTTGGAGATGGGCGAATCAATATTGCAGGAATGCAAGAAAAACACATTGATTATATTGCTAAATCTGTTGCCTCTGTTGCAAATAAGTAACAGAAAAATTAGAGATATTAACTATACTAATGAAATATAACAGATAAACCGTAAAGGAAAACGAATGAAGATAACTAAAAAATGGTCAACGTTACTTTTACCTATACTACTTGCTGGTTGTATGTCGACGGCTACAACAACGTCGGAAACTGATGGAGCAACGAATCCATCGGTAGAGCAACCTGTTACTCCAGAAACAAAGCCTGAAGTAAAACCAGAGCAAAAACCGCAAGTAGATCCTAAACCTCCAGTTAAACCAGAAGCAAATGAGTTAAAAACGGCGGATGGAAAATTGCTGTTAGGTGAAGAAGAATGGATTTACATTAAAGCCATTAATCACAATGCTAAAGCTCGTATAGATACAGGGGCAACAACGTCTTCTATTTCAGCTGTAGATATTGAAATGTTTGAGCGTGATGGTAAGGATTGGGTTAAATTTAAATTAGCTCATAATGAAAAAGAAACCAAAGAGTTTGAGTCTCCTGTATCTCGTATCGTGACTATTCGACAATCAAGTACAGAAAAACGAACTGATCGTCCTGTAATTGAAGCTTGGGTTCAAATTGGTGATTTAAAAACCAAAACTGAATTCACTCTGAATGATCGTACGCATATGACATTCCCTGTGTTACTTGGTCGAACTTTCTTTCGTGATGTAGCTGTTGTTGATGTCAGTAAAAAGTTTATTCAACCTAAAGTGAAAGTAGAGAAATAACGTATTTTTCTACTGATACATTATTAATAAAAACGCCCACAATTATGTGGGCGTTTTTATTTTGCCATATCTAAAAGAGTTTATAAGTAGCAGCGTTTCGTTGCTCTCTGTGGATTTGAAGCTGAGCTATTTGCTTATAAATAACGTAATAGCGACTGATATTTGCAACATAGTGAACAGGCTCTTTACTTACGTATTTTCTTGCCATTATCTCGACGTTATTGAACCAAATATTAGGGTCATATCCATGTTTTATTGCCATTCTACGCATTTTACGAACATTTGCCGGACCTGCATTATAAGCAGCTAAAGAAAAGTACATTTGGTTCTCTTCTGTTATCTCTGGTTTTAAAAAGTAACGTTTATGTACAAAACTCATATACTTAACACCGGCATGGATGTTGTTTTCTAGCTCTCTAAAATTTTTGATATTTATGTAAGGTTCTTTGGCTGTTTTAGGCAACACCTGCATGATCCCAACAGCACCCATGTGTGAGACAAGACGGTTATTGAATTTGGACTCTTGATAAGCTTGAGCTGAAATCATTAACCAATCAAATTCATATTTATCCGCATATTGTTCAAAGAGCACGGCCAAATTTTTAAATTGTTTTACTGTTTCAGGGTCTACTGCTTTTTTTAGCCACTTGGTGTTAGCAAGGTATTTCTTATAAATAACATTACCCAAAAAAGAGCCTTGTCGAATGGTTCTAATGTATTTGTTTACTGCTGTTTTTAATTGAGGGCTGTTTTTCCTCATTGCCCAACCAATATTGGCGTTTTCTCTAATCGGAAGAGTTTCATATATGGTGATATTCTTCATGACTTGAGACCAAAGACGAGATTTATGACTATCGATAACCGTAATTGGTAAAATATCTTGGTTGAGCATTTCCATTAATTCATAGTCTTGTAAATTTTCTTCTAAGAATTGAACATTGATAGGGGAGATCCCTTGGGAAGATAACTGTTTATTAATTCGTTGTAAGCTCTCAAAATAGCTTGAGCTTGGTCTAACCCATACTTCTTTACCTGATAAATCTTCTAGAGATTCTAAAGGAGGTGTAGATGGCGAGCTAACGAGCCACTCTTGGCTGTTACTGATCACAGGATCACTAAAATCGACAAATTGCAGTCGTTGTGGGGTAATCGTTAGGTTAGCAACGGCAAGATCACCAAAGCCTCGTTCTAAAGCGGTAAATAAGTCATCCCGTGGGATAGGGATGACTTGAACATTAACGCGAATTTTATTTTTGCGTAAATGTAATTCGAAATGATGAAGAAATTCGGCAATGATCCCCTTCGGTTGCCCTTTTTCTATGTAGTAAAAGCCAAGATCAGCAGATACTAATACTCGTATCGTTCCTTTTTTCTCTAGTGCTTTCAAATCGCCAACATAAGGCGTTTGAGTTAACGGTGAAAGCTCTATTGCAAGAGCGAGCTGAGGAAGCAGTAATAATACCCAGAAAACGTGACGTAAACGATCCATGTTATGAGTCCTTGTTTAACAGCGTATTAACAATTTATGTTGAAATTAGATGAAATTCAAGTCCTCTTCATTCTATGCTCTCGATTTATATTAGATATTATCAAAGTCGAATGTGGCTTTATTTAACGCATTACGTTGCTCTTTTTGTTCTTTTAACTGAACTATTTGTTTATAAATCACATAGTAACGACTTATGTTTGATACATAATGAACGGGTTCTTTACTGATATACTTCAGCGCCATTAATTCCACATTATTGAACCAGACATTAGGGTCATAGCCTTGTTCCTGCGCTTTTTTTCGAATGCGTCTTATTTTAGCTGGTCCTGCATTATAAGCCGCCAATGAGAAGTAGAGTTGATTATCTGCTGATATTTCTGGTTTATCAAAATATCGTTTATGCACAAAGCTTAAATATTTAATACCTGCATGTATGTTGTTTTCTAAGGTATAAATATTCTCTATTTGTACATGCTTATCTTTTGCTGTGCTCGGTAAGACTTGCATTATTCCAACAGCGCCTTTATGAGATACGGCCTTATTATCCAACCTCGACTCTTGATAAGCTAAGGCTGAGGTTAGCTGCCAATCTAAGTTATACATACTAGAGTAGTGTTTAAATATATCAGACAGCTCGTAAAGCTTATCGATATTATCGGTTTGTAGAATTTTCGCTAACCACTTTTCGTCATTAAGGTATTTTTTATAAATCAAATTGCCTAGAAATGACCCTTTTTTTATTTTAGTAATGTACTGATTTATGACATTAGTTAGCTGAGGACTATTTTTTCGTACTGCCCAAGCGATATTAATATCTTGTTTTAATGGGAATTCTTCATGATATTGAATGTTAGGAATGATCTTTTTCCATAGTATTGCTCGATAGTTTTCTATTACGGTTGCTGGCAATAATTTATTTTCAACCATCTCAAGAACTTCATTATCACCTAATGATTCTTCCAAAAAATGAACATCCATAGGAGCCATATTATTTGATGTCAGTTGTTCATTAATGTTTTGAAGTGTCTCAAAGTAACTGGAGCTGCCTTTTACCCATATCTCTTTACCTGAAAGATCGGCTAGTTCAGTGATAGGGGCGTGCCCTTTAGCTGTGATTAACCACTCCTCACTGTCTTTTATTGTGGGAGTACTAAAGTCGATATGGCGTAATCGAGCTTTGGTGATCGCTAAGTGACCAACGGCAATGTCTCCAAACCCTGCTTTTAATGACCATAGTAAATCATCATCAGAGACGGGAATAATTCGAATATGAGTGTGATCATTTTTTTTTGCTAAATGTCGCTCAAAGTGTGAGAGAAATTCTGAAATTATTCCGATGGGTTTACCATTACTTACTTGATAAAAACCTACTTCCATTGAAACAAGAACACGAATTACCCCTTTTTTTGATATCTCATTGTAATCACCTTTATAGGATTTATTACTTAGAGGGGCTAGCTCAAGTGCTTCAGCGTTTATCGGTAATATAAGTAGAGTAAAAAATAACTTATGGAATAGATTCATAGTTTGTCATCCATGATACAACATGATTACAACTTATGTTTCCATACTGTTAAAGACAAGGCGTTATTTTACTGTTTTTCTGTCGTTTTATTTTTGAGACGACAACGATGAGTTAAGCTACAATTAAGTGTTTAATTTATGATTATTTAAGTTTTTTTTGAAGGGAATAGTAATAGTGAAAGTATTTCATATTCACATGGTGAATATGAAGTCAGCAATTTTTTGCTGACTTATATAGATGGTTATGTTCGTTAAAGAGGGAGTTAGAATGTGAAACGAGCAGTCATCATCATTTGTCCGCCATATACACCATTAAATTTGGCTTCTGCACCCACAGATAATTGTTCTGTTGAATGGAATCGGAAATGAACACTACCAATATTCTTACTGTCGTTACTATCAAACAATTGACCGTATTGTGCACCTACTTCAATTTGCTGCATTAACCACACTCGGAAACCGATATTAATCTCGGTAAGCATTTCATCGCCAAATTTATCGCTTCCTTTATCTTTCACGTTGTGTAGTAATAATTGGCCGTAAATATCAGAAAATTCGTTAACTGGACCGTTAAAACCAATACCACCGCTAATATCCCAATCGCCAGAAAATTTAGTATCTGCCTTTGCTATCAAATGAGAGTTTTCAGTGAATTGTTGGTTAACTTGAACCCCATAAGTACCAGGACTGGTTCCAATTCGTGCTTCAAAAAAGCTATAAGGAAAGTTATTTGCCATTGCTGTCGAAGAAGATAGCGCTGTTGCTAATAAAAACGCTTTTTTGATGAATTTTGTAGATGCCATAACCTTATAACCTGATATTCATGAATTTTATCTATAAAAAAGCCTGCAAAAAGCAGGCCAGTTTATAAGGAGAGGGGGTTTTATAGTAATTGAATTCGTTCTACTTCGATTTCTGGTGTACTACCACCTTCATATTCCCCGAAGATACGAACTTTGGTTGTTTCATTGATTGCCGTGGGCTGTGAAATATCATCATCTAATTCAATTTGAATTTCTTTTGTCCCATCAGTAAATACATATTTGTCTTTACGAATGTGACGGATGATTCTTCCATCAATAATAGCGTCTTGCTCTGCAAACATACTTGTATCAGTTAATAGTTCGGCAACCGTTGTAGTTTCAACCGGTCCTGTATAATTAAAAGTGCGAGAGTTATGATCTTTATTATGTCCACCATCAGCAAGAGCGATAGTAGGAGATAGGATTAGAGCTGCTGTGATTGCGATAATTGTCTTTTTCATAATGGCTTCCTTTTTTAAAATAATTTCTAGTACCTAGTACCTAGTACCCAGTACTTGTCTCGTTTAGATGCCTCTATTAAAGCAAATACAGTTTGAATCTAGCGTGAGGGATATGTTCATATTCCATTCATTTTTAAACAAGAAGCGATAATCGATTGATGTTATTATTCTTGTTCTTAAAAATTTTATGAATTTAGATGGAATTATGCGTAAATATTCTCCTTTGATGGTTCAAGGAACCACATCAGATGCTGGAAAAACAGTTCTAGTGGCAGGCTTATGCCGATTACTTGCCAATAAAGGGATCCAAGTTGCCCCTTTTAAACCACAAAATATGGCGCTAAATAGCGCGGTAACAGAAGATGGTGGAGAGATCGGCCGAGCTCAAGCTCTTCAAGCTGATGCAGCAAGGGTTAAACCGCATGTTCATATGAATCCTATCTTACTCAAGCCAAATACAGATATTGGCGCGCAAGTCATTGTTCAAGGAAAGGCGATTGAAACCATGGATGCGTGGGGGTTTCATGATTATAAAAAATTGGCAATGCCGTATGTATTAGAATCATTTTCTTATTTATCTAATAACTATGAATGCGTCGTTATTGAAGGAGCAGGGAGCCCCGCTGAGATAAATTTACGTGAAAATGATATTGCGAATATGGGATTTGCGGAAGCGGCTGATGTTCCTGTAATCATTGTCGCCGATATTGATCGTGGTGGAGTATTTGCTCATCTTTATGGCACATTAGCTTTATTGTCTGAATCAGAGCAAGCTCGGGTAAAAGGTTTCGTTATTAACCGTTTTCGAGGTGATATTTCGCTTCTCGTTCCGGGACTTGAATGGTTGGAAGAAAAAACGGGTAAGCCTGTATTGGGTGTCATTCCCTATTTGCATGGCTTAAATTTAGAAGCTGAAGATGCGATAAAAAGCGAACAACTGGATAAAGGTAAGTTTGTAGTTAAAGTACCAGTCGTTACTCGTATCAGTAATCATACGGATTTTGACCCATTACGTTTACATCCAGATATTGATTTGCAATTTATTGGGAAAGGGGAGTCTTTATCTGGCGCTGACTTTATTATTTTGCCAGGCAGTAAATCGGTTCAGGCCGACTTAGATTACGTAAAGGCACAGGGGTGGGATAAAGATATTGAACGTCATTTACGTTATGGCGGGAAAGTGATGGGAATTTGTGGTGGTTATCAAATGCTTGGTGAATATCTTGCTGACCCACTTGGTATTGAAGGGGCTCCTTGTAGTATTAAAGGGTTAGGGTATTTATCTATTTCGACAGAATTACAAAAACAAAAGCAACTGACTTTAGTGGAAGGAAAGTTAGTATTACCTAACCAAAGTGCTGTAAAAGTGAAAGGATATGAGATACACGCAGGAGTGAGCACTAACTTAGGACAAGAGCATAGACCAATCAGTATTCATACAAAAGATGCGATGAGATATGATGGTACTATTAATAGTGAAAACTCTATTTTTGGTACGTACTTACATGGTGTTTTTGATGAACCAGAAGCATTTGAGGCGATTTTAACATGGGCTGGATTAGAAAAATGCCAAGCAATTAATATGCACGATATCCAAGAAGAGGCCATTGAGCGTATTGCAAAATCAATGGAAGAAAGTTTAGATTTATCATTAATTTGGCCTGATGTTTTTGAAAAGAATAAAGCTTATTAAAGGGAACACTAATGTTACGAATAATGCTGTTTTTAACTTTAATGATGAGTACATTTTTTGCTTCTGCAAATGTGACGGTTTATGCCGCATCATCACTAACGAATGTAATGGATGATATTGTTTATGCTTACCAACGCCAAACTGGAAATAAAATTCGTGTAAGTTATGCTGGCTCATCTTCTCTTGCTCGCCAGATAGCAAATGGAGCTCCTGCTGATATTTATTTATCCGCTAATACTAAGTGGATGGATTATTTAGTAAATCAGGATCAAATAGAGCCGAACACAAATCGAGATTTATTAAAAAATAGCTTAGTACTCGTTGCTTCAAAAAGCACGCCAAAAGTGGATTCATGGCAGTGGTTTGTTCAACAAAAAGATCTGCGTCTTTCTATGGCAGATCCTAGGCATGTTCCAGCAGGTATTTATGGTAAGCAAAGTTTAGAGAACCAAAAGCGTTGGGAGTCGGTTAGTCATCGAATCGCATCAGGAAATAATGTTCGTTCAGCATTGTTGTTTGTAGAGCGAGATGAAGCGCCATTAGGTATTGTATATAAAACCGATGCGCTTTCTTCAAAAGGCGTTAAGATTGTTGAGGAATTTCCTAATGAATCGCATGATCCGATTGTTTACCCAATCGCCATTGTTAAAGATAAATCATCGAAAGATGTGTTAGATTTTTATCATTATTTATTGTCTGAAAATGCAACAAGTCGATTTATGAAATACGGATTTACCCCTTTCAAATGATACTGACAGATTATGAAATAGAAGCGCTATTATTAAGCTTAAAAATCGCAGGAATTGCGGTGAGCTTTTCATTGCCCATCGGGATCTTGCTCGCTTGGCTATTAGCGCGTTGTGACTTTAAAGGAAAGTCCATACTAGATGGTATTATTCATTTGCCTTTGGTATTACCTCCTGTTGTTATTGGATACTTATTGCTTATCTCAATGGGGAGACAGGGTATTATTGGTAAATGGCTCTATGAGTGGTTTGGGTTAACCTTTAGCTTTAATTGGAAGGGTGCTGCTTTAGCCTCCGCGATTGTCGCTTTGCCGTTAATGGTTCGTGCTATTCGTCTAGCGTTAGAATCTGTTGACCAAAAATTGGAACAGGCGGCAAGAACTCTTGGTGCTTCACGCTTTAAAGTTTTTTCTACTATCACGCTTCCTTTGATGCTACCGGGTATTCTTACTGGAGCCGTTTTAGCTTTCGCTCGTAGCTTGGGAGAGTTTGGGGCAACCATCAGTTTTGTCTCTAATATTGAGGGTGAAACACGTACTTTACCCCTTGCGATGTTCAGTTATATTGAGATCCCAGGAGCAGAGATGGAAGCGGCACGCTTGTGTGTTATTTCAATCATTGTCGCTTTAATCTCATTGCTATTGTCTGAATTTTTGGCTCGTGCAAGCAAAAAGAAGTTGATGGGTTAAGTCATGTTAGTGATTGATATAAAAAAACAACTTGGTGATTTGTTATTAGACGTTAAATTATCACTTCCTTCTTCTGGTATCAGTGCGATCTTTGGGCGTTCTGGTGCTGGGAAGTCCTCACTTGCCAATGTGATTAGCGGATTAACTTCTCCAGAAGAGGGCCGTATTACATTAAATAATCGTGTTTTATTTGATTCAGAATCAAGAGTATCGATGCCGCCAGAAAAACGTAATATCGGTTATGTGTTTCAAGATGCTCGTTTATTTCCTCATTATAAAGTCGAAGGTAATTTACTGTATGGTTGTGGTGGAAAAAGAACACCGCATTTTAACGATGTAGTGAAGTTATTAGATATTGAATCCTTATTGGCTCGTTACCCACATTCTTTATCTGGTGGTGAAAAACAACGCGTAGCTATCGGACGAGCAATTTTATCTGAACCTGCACTGTTAATTATGGATGAACCATTAGCGTCTCTAGATCTACCAAGAAAGCATGAAGTCATGCCTTATTTAGAGCGCCTTGCAAAAGAGATTAAAATTCCAATCCTTTATGTATCACATAGCTTAGATGAGATTTTACGACTAGCTGATAATATGGTGCTGTTAAATCAAGGAGCAGTCAGTTTATCCGGTGATATTACCTCTGTTTGGAGCTCTCCATTAATGAGACCATGGTTAAACGCGTCAGAGCATTCAGCGTTACTGGAAGGAACGATTTCAGAACTACATTCAGATCATCCTATGACCAAAGTGACACTCAATAATAGCCAGCAAGGTATTTGGGTTAAGTCCCCTTGTAATTGTATTGAAGAGGGAAGAAAAATTCGTTTGCGTATCCGCGCTAATGATGTCTCGCTCATTAAACAGCAGCCTCAATATAGTTCAATCCGTAATATTCTTCCGGTTGTCATTGAAGATCTTACTGAAGATAAAGAGAATGATGTTGTTGCGGTAAAGTTAAATTTATCGGGTCATGTGTTATGGGCAAATATTACACCTTGGGCACGTGATGAGTTGCAGTTAGACATAGGGCAGTCTTGGTTCGCTCAAATTAAAGGGGTCAGTGTGACACAGTCTGATCTATGTTCAAAATAAGGAAAACATAATGAAGTACCAATGGATCTTATTTGATGCTGATGAAACTTTGTTTCACTTTGACGCTTTTGCTGGCTTGCAACGCATGTTTGCAGGTTATGGTGTTGAATTTGGTAAAGAAGAGTTTATTGAATACCAGCTAGTGAATAAGCCACTGTGGGTAGATTATCAAAATAATGAAATTACCGCGCAGCAATTACAAGAGACTCGTTTTGAGTATTGGGCTAATAAAGTCGGTGTTACGCCAAAAGCAATGAATAGTGCGTTTATGATGGCGATGGCTGAAATATGTGAACCGTTAGATGGCGCGCGTGATTTATTGGATACGTTATTAGCAAATAATGTAAAAATGGGGATCATTACTAATGGATTTACAGAGTTACAAAAAATTCGTTTAGAGAGAACCGAATTTAGTCATTATTTTGAACTCATTGTTATTTCTGAACAAGTAGGCGTAGCAAAACCGGACAAACGTATTTTTGAACATAGCTTTTCAATGATGGGTGAGGTTGATTTAGAGCGTGTATTGATGGTTGGGGATAATCCAGACTCTGATGTATTAGGTGGAATGAATGCTGGCATCGATACATGTTGGCTTAATGTTCATAGTAAGTCATGTCCTGAAGGCGTACAGCCAACTTATGATGTCACTTCATTAGCTAATTTAAAGACAATATTAATGTCATCATCATCGTGATATAAGAAAGCCCCTAGAGTGTAGCTCCTAGGGGCTTTTATTTTATTATACTGAGTTGAGATTACTTAGTCTTCAGAAGCTGTTGTGTCTGTCAAACTTTCAGTCGTTTGTTCTGCTTCAAGTTCCATTTTCTCTCTATCTGCTTTCGAGATATATTTAGGTTTGTTTGCGCGACTTTGTTTGGTTTGATTTTTACGGTGCTTTTTTAAAATCGCGTCTTTAACTTTCTTTTTACGACTCATCGAATTACCACATTAAATCATCAGGAATAACAAACTCTGCGTATGGGTCATCTTCGTCTTTTTCTTCTTCAGAAATAACGTTATTTAATACTACGATAGACTCATCACGAAGTGTGATTTTGTCAGCAACACCAGCGGGAACGACTTCGTAATCATCATTATAGTTCACGATAGCAAGGCGACCTGCAACTAGTTGATCTTGCATTGCTTTATCAACATAAATTTTCTTCACTAACGTACCATCAGTAAAGTTATAACCGATATCACCATGTGTACGATCAATTTTGTTTACGCTAATTAGTTGCTTAATTTGAGCGGCTAATTCTTTTTGCTCTTTTTCTTGTTTCTGTTGCAGGCTTAACTCTTTGTCTCTTTCTGCTTGAGCAAGTTTATTTGCTTCAACCGCGGCTTTTGCTTCACGGTTTTGAACTCTTGATTTCTTAGATGCTTTTTTTGCTTTTGCTGCTTTCTTTTGGTTCACTAACCCAGCTTTTAGCATTTGCTCTTGTAAGCTCAGTGCCATATGTTGTTCCTAATTGATATTTGCAGAATTGAAATGATTATCCCATGAGTTGTCTGGGATTTAAAGATATAGAGAGAAGTTAGATGAAAAGCCCTTGTCGTGCAGCGTGTAAAAATGAAGGTGGTATTTGCATTGGATGTAAGCGCACTATGAAAGAAGTTCTGGAATGGCGAGATTTAGGTGATGAGGGGAGGGACAAGATTATGGGGATTCTTGATGGTGAAATACAGACACATTTATGCCCCGAGTGTGGTGAGTCAGCGCAATGTGATATTAAAATGGGAAAAGAAACATGCTGGTGTTTTGAGCTAGAACCTCGCAGTGTAAATCTTACATCTGATACATCAACATGCCTTTGTCGACATTGCTTAGTAAAAAAGCCTGTATCCTGATTTTTATGTGCTACTCTGTGTGGATTAACCATGAAGATTGATTTAAATCAATTTTTAAAGGCTTTTTATCCGGTTACTCTTTAGAGGTAATTAACATTATTAACAATTACTACATAAAATTAATTTGTCACATCTATTAATATTTTTATATTTAATTTTTCAATTAAATACATCTCTGGATGAGCTCAAAAAAGTAGTGGATAAAAGGACTTATCTTCAAAATTTAATTGAAGCACTATTTGTGAGGGATTAAAATTTACGGCAAATAGGTTCGACAAGTTGTTAACATTTTCTATATTTAAACAGTAGAAAAATAACTAGGAATATAATTATGAGCAATGTAGTAAAGCAAAGCGATGAAAATAAACGCTCTTCTGAATGGAAAGCATTTTTCTTCATCACAGTTGTTCTTTTCCCAATTTTAAGTGTGGGTGTGGTTGGTGCTTACGGTTTCTCTGTATGGTTCATGCAGATGCTGTTTTTTGGAATGCCAGGTCACGGCGGTTAATTCTTATATAAAGAATGCTGTTACTAACGATTTAGAATTATTAGAAGAGATACAATTATGATGTCATTACTTAAAAAAGCTTGGGCTGTTTTTGCACGTCCGAGTGTTCACATCAGCTTGGGTGTTTTAACCCTTGGTGGTTTCGTTGCGGGGGTGATTTTCTGGGGTGGTTTTAACACTGCTTTAGAAGCAACAAATACAGAAGAATTCTGTGTAAGCTGTCACGCAGACAACATTGCACCAGAATACGCTGGTACTATTCACGATAAAAACCGTTCAGGTGTACGTGCGACATGTCCAGACTGTCACGTTCCACATGATTGGACTTCAAAAATTGCTCGTAAAATGCAAGCAAGTAAAGAAGTATTTGCACACGTATTCGGCTTTATTGATACTCCAGAGAAATTTGAAGAGCGTCGTATCATCTTAGCCCAACACGAGTGGGATCGCTTTAGCGCAAACAAATCTCTTGAATGTCGTAACTGTCACGACTACGACGGCATGGATTTCTCTAAAATGCAGCCAACGGCTCGTATTCAAATGCAAGGTGCAAAAGAACGAGATCAAAGCTGTGTTGACTGTCACAAAGGTATCGCACACAAACTTCCAGCAAACATGGACAGCTCTGGTGGCATGATCAGCGAGTTAACTCAACTTGCGGGCAATACTAAGTATGAAGATGGCCAAACTTACGTTTCTGTTCGTCACTTACCAATGTATGAAGATGAAAAACTAACTGTTGAAGCTGGTTTATTAAACCCAGCATCTCAAGTAACTGTACTTGAAGAGAAAGGTGATGCGATGAAAGTTGCTATCGACGGTTGGCGTAAAGTTAAAGGCTTCGGTCGTGTTATCCAAGAAGATTTTGGTATGAACATCGCTGTAGGTTCTTTACTTAAGAGCGTATCTCAAAACGACAAATTTGTTCAGAAATTTGAAACTAAAGAAGATGAATTAACAGGTCTACCTTGGCAGCGTGTTACTGTGAATCTATGGATGAAGAAAGAAGACTTCATGCCTGATTACACAACGGTTTGGCAGAAAGCTGAAGAATCATACAAAACTAACTGTTCTGTATGTCACACACAGCCAGCAGAAGCACACTTCGATTCAAACACATGGCCTGGTATGTTTGACGGTATGATGGCATTCGTTAACTTCGATACAGACAGCAAGTCACTTGTATTGAAATACCTACAAAAACACTCTTCAGATTTTTCTGACGAAAAACACTAAGAATTAATTGGAGTAGATAGAATATGTCTATTAGCAGAAGAAGTTTTCTAAAAGGTGTTGCAACAACAAGTGCAGTATCTTTAGTAGGTCCAAGCCTACTAATGTCTTCAAAAGCAAATGCAGCTGAAACTACAGGTACATGGCGTACGTCTGGTTCACACTGGGGTGCATTCCGTGCACACATCTACGGTGGTAAAGTTCAAGAGCTTAAAGCAATTGAATTAGATAAATACCCAACAGATATGTTGAATGGTATCAAAGGTATTATCTACAGCCCAAGTCGTGTACGTTACCCAATGGTTCGTCTTGATTGGTTGAAAAAACACAAGTACTCAGCTGAGACTCGTGGTAACAACCGTTTTATCCGTGTAACTTGGGATGAAGCACTAGACCTTTTCTACCGTGAATTAGAGCGCGTTCAAAAAGACTACGGTCCATGGGCTCTACACGCAGGTCAAACAGGTTGGAACCAAACAGGTTCTTTCCACAACTGTACAGCTCAAATGCAACGTGCCGTTGGTATGCACGGTAACTTCATCAAGAAAGTAGGTGACTACTCTACGGGTGCTGGTCAAACGATCATGCCATACGTACTTGGTTCTACAGAAGTTTACGCACAAGGTACATCTTGGTCTGAGATCCTAAAACACTCAGACAACATTATCTTATGGGCAACGGATCCAGTTAAAAACTTACAAGTAGGTTGGAACTGTGAAACTCATGAATCTTACGAATATCTTGAGCAACTTAAAGAAAAAGTAGCGAAAGGTGAGATCAACGTACTTTCTGTTGACCCGGTTAAGAACAAAACACAGCGTTACTTACAGAATGACCACATGTACATTAACCCACAATCTGATGTGGCGTTCATGCTGGCTGTAGCGTATACGCTATACACAGAAGACATGTACGATAAGAAGTTCATCGAAACTTACTGTTTAGGTTTTGATGAGTTCATGCAATACGTACTAGGTGAGACTAAAGATAAAGTAGTTAAAACTCCTGAGTGGGCTGCTGAAATCTGTGGTGTTTCACCAGAGCAAATTCGTGAATTCGCGAAAATGATGTCTACTGGTCGTACACAGATCCTATTTGGCTGGTGTATTCAACGTCAACAACACGGTGAACAACCATACTGGATGGGTACAGTTCTATCAGCAATGACTGGTCAAATCGGTCTAGCTGGCGGTGGTGTATCTTACAGTCACCACTACTCAAGTGTTGGTGTTCCATCAACAGGCTTCTCTGGTCCTGGTGGTTTCCCACGTAACGTGGACCAAGGTCATGAGCCTAAGTGGAATAACAATGACTACAACGGTTACAGCAGCACAATTCCTGTTGCTCGTTGGATCGACTGTCTATTAGAACCAGGTAAAGAGATCCGTTACAACGGTTCTAAAGTTGTATTACCTGATTTCAAAATGATGGTTATTTCTGGTAATAACCCTTGGCATCACCACCAAGATCGTAACCGTATGAAGAAAGCGTTCCAAAAACTTCAAACGGTTGTAACAATTGATTTCACTTGGACTGCAACATGTCGTTTCTCAGACATCGTGCTACCAGCGTGTACGCAATGGGAACGTAATGATATTGACCAATACGGTTCATACTCTGCTCGTGGTCTAATTGCAATGCATAAACTGGTTGATCCTCTGTATCAATCAAAATCAGACTTCGAGATCATGACTGAGCTAACACGTCGTTTTGGCCGTCATAAAGAATACACTCGTGGTATGGATGAAATGGAGTGGGTTCGTTCACTTTATGCTGAATGTCGCACAGCGAATGAAGGCAAATTTGAAATGCCTGAGTTTGATGAGTTCTGGGAAAAAGGCGTTCTAGATTTCGGTGAAGGTAAGCCATGGGTACGTCATGCTGCGTTCCGTGAAGATCCTGAAGTTAACGCATTAGGTACACCATCAGGCTTCATCGAAATTTCAAGTCGTAAGATTGAACGTTTCGGTTATGAGCACTGTCAAGGTCACCCAATGTGGTTCGAAAAATCAGAACGTTCACATGGTGGTCCTGGTTCTAAGAAACACCCATTCTGGATGCAATCTTGTCACCCTGACAAACGTCTGCACTCACAAATGTGTGATTCAGAAGAGTTCCGTGCAACTTACACAGTTCAAGGTCGTGAGCCGGTATACTTAAACCCACAAGATGCTAAAGAAAAAGGCATCAAAGATGGTGATTTAGTACGCGTATTTAACGATCGTGGTCAACTACTAGCTGGTGCTGTTCTAACTGATAGCTACCCACGTGGTGTTATCCGTATTGAAGAAGGTGCATGGTACGGTCCATTGAACGAGAAAGTAGGTGCTATTTGTACTTACGGTGATCCAAACACATTAACGCAAGATATTCCATCATCTGAGCTAGCTCAGGCGACATCTGCAAACACATGTTTGGTTGATTATGAGAAGTTCACAGGTAAAGTTCCACCAGTAACGTCATTCGGTGGTCCAATTATTATTGAGTAATCATAATAATAAATAATATTAAAAAGCACCTAATTTAGGTGCTTTTTTTATATATATAATTCATGATTTATAATATATATATTCAAGTTAAATTGATAATCAAATAATACATTCACAAGACTTATCTAATATCGTTTTTTTTCTAAACTCGCGTTATTTCTCTATGAGAAATCATAAACTTGTATTATTCTCTCGCCGAAATTTCACACTGCGTGAAATGTGCAGGATATAGCAAGAATGTCACACAAATTATTAACTAATCTAAAAACAAAATATCAAATATTAGTCCCTGTATTAGCAACCATTATAGTCATGGTGGTAGCGATTTATCTGGTTAACTCTAAATTAGAGTCAACAAACCGAAATGTTCAGATTTCTGATCACCGTAGCCTTCAATTGAGCAACGTTTCAATTGCAGAATCACGTCTTCTTTTCTTACGATTAAGCGTGTCTTCAGGCTTCACTAATTATGAACTATTAAAATCAATTGATTTTGATGGAATTTCTGCTGAACTCAGTGCTAATTTTAAAAGCATGGTAGAGGAACAGCGTAAATTACAAGAAATGAAAGCGGCGGTGAAAACACCAGAACAACTTCAAACTGAAGTCAACGTTCTGATTTCACAGCTTAATAGCTATAAAAAATATGCTGAAAACATTTCTAAATCAAATGATGCGAAAATAGAGGAATGGGGTAATTCACTGTATTTAACAACGCCTATTCAACAAGCAAGTGAACTAATTTTCACGGCATCTCAAAGTGAAGAATCAAAGCAGTATTGGAGCAAGGTTGTTCCTGAGGTTTATAGTCGAGCTGCTAAAATTGAAATTCAAATGACGTCTTTATTTAATGATGATTTATATACATCAGTAAGTAAGACACCAAGAATTGAACTTGTTGAGAAAGATTTTGAAGCACTAGCAAAATTAATTGCACCGTTAGAAAATAAAAAAGCGAAAGAGATTCTGGTTGCCGCATTTAAGGTTCAATCAGAATTAAATATGTCTTTATGGAATGCAACGGCTGATATTAATAAAAATAAGAAAGCATTGACTGAACTTGGTAGTCTTATTTATCAAGAGCTAAATGATGAGAAAAATCGTTTAACTGAAATGAATGGAAAAATTTCAGATCATAACATGCAATTAATATCAGAAAGCCAGAATCTATTATTAATGGCAATTACGATTACAGTTATTATTTCGTTGATTATCGGAATATTTATTGCGCAAATAGTGACAAGACCGATTTTAATACTGCAGAAACAAATGTCTGATATTTCAGAAGGTCGCTTAGACTCATTAAATGAGCAATCAAGTGATAATGAAATTGGTGAGCTATGTAAAAATACTGACGGCACTGTCATTCGTTTGCAAGAAATGATAAGTAATCTACGAAATGTTGGAGAGGAAGTCTCTTCTTCATCAACAGAACTAGCAGCAATCATGGTACAAAGTGAAGCTAATGCCTCAGATCAAAAATCTCAGGTTGATTTGATCGCAACTGCAATTACGCAATTAGCTGCATCCGCAAATCAGGTAGATGAATCTGCTAACCAAGCAGATGCGAAAGCAAAAGAAGTATTGACGATGAGCCGTGATGGCGCTCGTTCTGCTTCTGAAGGCGTAAAATTAAGCCAAGATTTAGCTTCTCAAATGGATGCAACCTCTGGCGAGGTGATGATACTTAAAGATCAGACCGATCGTATTAGCGAAGTTATTACAGTGATTGATTCAATCTCTGAACAAACGAACTTACTTGCTCTGAATGCGGCGATAGAGGCGGCACGAGCTGGGGAAAGTGGTCGTGGATTCGCGGTTGTTGCAGATGAAGTTCGTGTATTAGCGGCAAAGACACAGCAATCAACTCAGAACATTCAAAATATCATTAATGAGCTACAACAAAAATCATTGAATGTTGTTGAATCAGTAAATCAATCGATAGACATGATTCATCAAACAGCTCAAATGAGCATTGATACAAATAATCAATTGCTTAATATCTCAGAGTCAATTGAGCTCATTTCTGTTACGAATTCAGAGATGGCTACAGCAGCTAATGAACAAAACCGTGCAATTGAATCTATTAGCGAAAATGTAAATATGATCACTGAGACTATCAGTCAAAATGTTGAAGGGATCAAAGAGTCAACTCAAGCAAGTCAACACTTGTCAGAGTTATCAGAGAATCAAAGAGAGCAATTATTGTTCTTCAAATTATAACGAAAACCGAGCAGGCAGCCAAGGTTGTCTGCTCCTCATCTTATTGATTAACATTCTTTGGAATCATTATGAATAATATAAACAACGATTATATTACGACTGTTAGCAAAGAATCATTGCTGGCTTTAGGGCTTACAGACGAAGAAATCGAATATATATTAATTATATTTGAGCTTGAACTGTAATAATTAACGCTAAATTTGATGGGGTAAGGCTACCTAAAAAAGTAAAATAACCACTCTCTATTGTTGATGTAATTCATATAATTAATACTAATAACCATCAAGACTTTCACTTTTATTTGTTCTTGTTGATTGTATTCTTAATAGTAGTATTCTATGCAAATTACAGAATTATCTGATTTTAGTTAATACAGCAGTCAACACTAGGAAGTGAATGATGAACCCACTATTTTTCTTATGTGGACAAGAAAGTATCCCGGTACAAACCGATTTAATTTATGAATTCCAAAATGATCAAATATCGATGCATTTTTCAGGTATTCATAATCTTCCAATTAATGATCATTATCTTATTCTGCAATTTCCAACCCAATTAGAGCACGATGCAAAAATTTTGGGTGATGGTTTTCAAATGCTTGCTCAGACAGGCGGAAAAGTCGACTCACCACAAGAGATCGGCCGCTGTCCTGATAATAGCCCTAGTTATCGAATTTATTCGGATCGCGCAAAAAAAAGATTTTATAATTATTTAGTGATTGAACAATCAGACGGATTTACTCTCTTTGGTTTTACTTCTTGTTATCGATTTGCTGGTTATTTCGAGATACATGAATATCAAGGAGCAATGAATGTGATGGCATTTCTTGATGGTGAATTTACTCATCCGCAAGATTGGGCTAGTAATCGAATGGAGTCATTAACGGTTATTAAGGCTGACTCTTTAGCTGAGTTATATGAGCTTTATGCAGCCAAAGTACAACAGCAGCACCCAATTCGACCAGGAGTAAAACAAGATGCTCCAATTGGCTGGTGCTCCTGGTACGCCTACTATGCAGACGTTACAGAGAAAAATGTCTTAGATAATGTCGAGGTTATGTGCCAAAAAGACTCTGAATTTGAGTGGGTGCTTCTTGATGATGGATATCAAGCCTTCATGGGAGACTGGTTAACCCCTTCAGATAAATTTCCTAATGGCATCAAAGCGCTTTTACAAGATATAAAAGCGAAAGGAAAGAAACCGGCTATTTGGATAGCTCCATTTATTGCACAGCCTGAATCAGACATTTTTAAAAATCATCCAGATTGGTTTGTTCATCACGAAAATGGTGAATTATTAAAAGCAGAAGATATTACTTATGGCGGTTGGCGTTGTACGCCTTGGTATATCCTTGATACTTCAAAACAAGAAGTTCAAATTCATTTAACAGAGGTTATCCACACCATGAAGGAAGAGTGGGGAGTAGAACTGTTTAAATTGGATGCTAACTACTGGGGAACACTAAAAGGTAAGCGAATACAATCTGGGATTACGGGCATTGAGGCATATCGATTAGGTATGCAAGCGATTACAAATGGGGCTGGTGATGCGTTAGTTCTTGGCTGTAATGCGCCAATGTGGCCATCGTTGGGTTTAGTTGATGCAATGCGAGTTTCTGATGATGTCGAACGTAACCCTCAACGTTTTGAACAGATTGCAAAAGAGACATTTTACCGTAGCTGGCAGCATCGTAAATTGTGGCAAATCGATCCTGATTGTGTCACGTTGATCTCATTGTCTAATCAAGGGACTGAACGAAAATATTATGAATTTCACCGAAATGTGATTTTAGCTTCTGGTGGACTTGCATTGTCTGGTGATCCGTTACCAGATTTGAATAAGTTCGCAAAGAAAACATGGAAGAATATTTTGTCTCGTCTTCGTTTAACTCAAGAGGCGGCTCAGTTTACTTCATTGAGTAATAAGCATTGCACATTAACACTCAATCATCAGCATGAATTGCATTGTCTATTTAACTATGATGATGAAGCAATGGAACATACCCTTGTTGCTGATCAGCCATCTATTTGGCGAGATTTCTGGACAGGGGAGCAGTTAAATGAAGAACCTACCCAGATGCTAATTTTAACTTTAGAGAGTGGATTGAACAGTAAAGCTATTTTAGTTTCAAATTAAAAGCTCAATTAAAAATCAGGAATTAGACAGGTGTAATCTTTAAATTTACACTTGTCTTTTTTTATGCCTAAAAACTTCTAAAATATACAAGGATAACTAGATTTAACTATTTGATTTAAAATAACTAACTACTTTTTCCTTTGTTTTTGTTCATTTGAAGACGACTACTGGTATCCATATAATCCGACTCCCTTTTAAATCATAAATAGAGTTATTATATGAATGCTATTAATCGTTTCTTACTGAATATCCCTCTACGATATCAAATACTCTTTCCTCCGCTTTTCGCTATTATGGTTATGATTATATCTATGTTGATCATTTCATCAGCGATGAATCAATCGGTTAAGAACTCAGAAGTACTAAATGTTCGCTTGCAAGAAATGACTCATCTATCTAGCAGTGAAACAAAAATTTTGCAGGTATTTAGTGAAATTAATCGTTCTTTATCAAATCCAGAAGCCTTAGAAAATGTGGATGATTATGTTTTTGAACAAATTGAACTGATTAATTATGATTTCAATTATATTGAAGAAGAGCACAACAAGATTAAAGATCAAAAGCATACAACACAGCAATTGATTACTGATTTAAACAAAGTTTCTGTTTTATTGGAAAACATGAAAGACATTATTGAGTCGAATCAAACCATTTCAAAAAAGATGCAAACGGAATGGGCTAAGTTACCTTATCTAAGTGACTCAATAGAGCTTTTAAGTAAAGAAGTTAAGGATAATGAGCAACATCATTGGATCGAAATGGAAGAGGCACTGTACTCTTCATCTGAAATATTACAGATAAAGTTAAATTCGCTATATAACTTTAATATAGATAAGGAAGATTTTGAGATTATTGATGCTGAATTTATCAAAATAAACCAAGTAATTGATGATATTCATCAAAGTGATGCAAAAAGAAAAATACAATTAAATATTAGTAATTTACAATCAATTTATCATCAATTTTCTGAGTTAATTACTAATCTAAATAACAATAAATCGGATCTATTTAAAATTGAAAATAGCATTAATTACTTGATTAAAAATCAAAGTTCAAGGATTAATGAAATTAGCAGTACTTTATCAAAAGATAGTATTGAGCTTGTTTTTTCTAGCAAGCAAATGATTATTATTTCTATGATTTGTTTTACGTTATTAACCATGTTGATTACATGGATTACGATTCGAACGATTGTGATGCCTATAAGGATCTTGAAGGATCAAATTGAGTTTCTTTCTGAAGGAAAACTGAATGAGTTGAATAACTTAATTGGCAGTAATGAAGTCGCTGAGCTTTGCTAAAATACAGATAAAACGGCACATCATTTACATCAGATAGTGAATGCTCTACGTGATATTGCTTCAGAGGTGTCTACGTCTTCATTAAGCCTTAATGTATTAATGAATACGAATGAAAAGAATATATTAGAAGAAAAGTCTCAGATTGAATTAATTGCAGCGGCTGTTACTGAATTATCGGCAGCAGCTACTCAAGTTGATCACGTTGCTATGAATGCAGATGAAAGAGCAAAAGAGGCATTGAATTTAAGTCGCTCAGGTTCAGATACGGCTTCAGTAAGCAGCCAGTTAAGTCAAGAGTTAGTGAAACAAATGGGGTTAACCGCTCAAGAAGTTGAGTCATTAAAGGTCCAATCAGAGCAAATTAGTGAGGTTATTACGGTTATAGATTCAATATCAGACCAAACTAATTTATTAGCATTAAATGCAGCGATTGAAGCGGCTAGAGCAGGTGAGAGTGGGCGAGGCTTTGCTGTCGTTGCTGATGAAGTTAGGATGCTTGCTGCAAAAACGCAACAATCAACATTAACCATTCAAGAGGTTATCGATCGCTTGCAAAGTACATCTAATGATGTGGTTGAATCTGTTTCTAAATCAATCAAGATCATTAATGAAACTCAAGAAATGACGGAGAAAACAAATTCACAATTACTTGATATATCGAAAGAAATAGAAGAGATAACTTGCTCAAATACAGAAGTTGCGACCGCTGCAAATGAGCAAAATCAGGCCATTTTATCTATAAGCGAAAGTATTAATTTAATGACGGAGAACATTAATAAAAATATTAATGAAATGAATAAAATCAGCTCTAACGCTGATAGGTTATCTGAGTTATCAACATCACAAGTAGAGCAACTTAAATTTTTCACTTTAATAGATAAAGCTCATGAAAAGTAATACAAAAAAAACAGGCGATCCTCAGAAAGAAGCGTCTATTTCTAATGGTTTAACTGTGGAAGAGAGGGATTTCCTTTATAAAGTGTTTTGTTTTCCATTTAATCAAACGTCAAAAAAAGAAGATACAAAGAAATAAGTAAACTAAATGCCATAGCAGCAAAGGTATGCTGCTATGGTGTGCCTTTTAATAAAACTCTTTAACAATAAATGAAATATCTTGTTGTTCACTATAAGTAAGACTGAAGCCTTTATCTATAATATAAAAGTGCAGGTAGTTATACTTATGGTCGTTTTTGAATGTTTTGGGGAACATTTTTAGCTTCGTTTGATCTTCAATATGCCCATGCTGAATTAAGCTACTTTGTTCATCTTCATTAATGACATTTGATATTAAGGTATCTTTATCAAATTGAGCTTTAAAATCACTAAAATAAGTATACTTCCCGTTATATCCAGTTTCTGAGATGTTAATTGACATATCTAAGTCATAGCTTTTATCTTCTTGAAGATTAAAATAGAAATTATATGTCGCAAATGCAATGTAATCTTTATCATCATTTGATGTAAATTGAACATTAGTATGAAGATTAAAATTACCATCCTGATCGGTATCTTTTTGAATGACAGGGTGCTTATCTTGTTTCAAGTTGCTCGTAAGATTTTGATTTATTAGTGTTTCGACGTTATCTTCATTTGTTTCTAGAAAAATAATTTTGTTCGTAACATCATTACATTTATGTTCGACAAATAAACATTGAGATAAAGATAACTTATCTTCACCAAGATGCAAAAAGTATAAGTAATTAGATTGAATATTTAATTTTTCTATATCAATAGGTTTAGATGTGGATAACATATATATATTATCTGATACTTTATTAAGGTTTTGCGTTATTGAGTTAGGTGCTACTTGTTTGAAAATAGGGAAGATTAAGAAAAGGGAAACAAGAATAAGCACTGAAGAGAAGAGCAAATAGAACCTTTTAATTGGTTTTGCGAGTAGACGATCTCCTGATTTATAACCTTTGTTTTTTATTGTATCGATGATTGAGATATTATGAGTTAAGAATTTTTTCCTCAGCAATGATATTGTCTGAGTCACGACGCTATTTGCAACGGAACCATCTTTCCAACATTGTGTGTATATTTCATCTTTTGTATAAATTCTATTTGGATTACTATAAAGAAGAAATAATAAGTTAGCTTCGTTAAGGCTCATTTTTATTTCTTCTTTAGTACTATTGATTACAACAGTTAAACTGCTGTAATCAATAGTGATATTTTGGGTTTTAACTATTTCTTTTTTATTCATTATTACCCTTTAGCATTCGATTTTTGGTGTCGCAGCGCTGATGCGTTGTTTTCTATCGTGAGTTGGAGCATCAAAATGGCTTTCTAAAAGACGCTGTGTGATTGAATGTTGAGGATTAGAAAAGATCTCTTGTGTTGAGCCTTTTTCAACAACTTCTCCCTCATGCATCACCATTACTTTGTCGGTAATATGTTTCACCACACCAATGTGTTGTGATACATAAATAAATGAAATGGCCATTTCTTGTTGCAGTTCCAAAAACAAATTAATGATTTGAGAACGCATTGCCATATCTAAGCCGTTTAAAGCTTCATCAGCAACGATAATTGATGGCTGAAGAATTAATGCTCGAGCCAAACAAACACGTTGTTTTTGGCCTGTTGCAAGCATTTGCGGATAGAAATATGCATGTTCCGGTAATAAGCCAACTCGTAATAAAGTATCTTTTACCCGCTGTTGACGAGCTTCTGGTGACATACTGGTATTACGTTTTAATGGTCCTTCTAAAATACGACCAATTTGAATTCTAGGGTTTAATGATGAGTTTGGATCCTGGAAAATCATCCGAATCAGTTTGCAGCGAGTTTGAAAATCTTTGTAATCTAATACTTCACCATTAACTTTAATGATCCCAGAGGTTGGTTCAACAACTCCAGCTAGCATACGTGCAAGTGTTGATTTACCAGAGCCATTAGCACCAATAAAGCCAATAGTTTGTCCTGCTTCTAAAGAAAAGCTAACAGGTTTAACGGCTTCACGTACTTGTTTACGAAATAATCCAGTACGAAATACATAGTCTTTTTTAAGATCAGTAACCTCAAGAAGCGCAGTCATTCTTCTTCTCCTCAAAATTTAATGGGAAATGGCAGCTAAATTTGTGATCTTTTACTTTTTGTCTTTCTGGTACTTGAACACATTTACGTTGTGCATACGGACAGCGAGGCCCAAGTCGACAACCAATGGGTAAATGTTGTAGCGGCGGAATTGTACCTGGTAACGATTCTAATTTGGCTTTATGTGGGATCCCGTCTTTGCTGAAATCAGGCATCGCACGTAGTAATGCAATAGTATATGGGTGCTTTGGTGCTTCAAGAATGTCTTTACGACAAGCTGATTCAACGGATTGGCCACAATACATCACCGTGATTCTATCTACCCATTGGGTGAGGGTGATTAAGTCATGACTGATTAATAAAATTGTCGTGTTATTAACCTGATTCATTCGACTTAGTAGACGGAATATTTGTGACTGTGTCACCGCATCTAATTCATCGGTTGGTTCATCAGCAATTAAGATACGTGGTTTGTTGGCAATTGCCATTGCGATCATTACTTTTTGACACTCACCATCCGTTAATTCGTATGGATAGCATTTCATAATGCGTTTATGATCTTTTATACCAACTTTGTGGAGTAGGGCGATTGCGCCTTTCGTACGCCAATTCCATCGTTGCCACCAACTGCCGGTAAAATATTTAGAAGGAATCGCTTCTTTTAATTGATTACCCACTTGTTCTGACGGATCGAGACAGGTAGAAGGCTCTTGGAAGATCATTGCCATTTCACGCCCGATAACGCGACGTCTTTCTTTAGGTGATAGGGCTAATAAGTCGATATTACCTAAACGCATGCGGTCTGCGCTAATTTTCCAGTTGTCTTTAGTAATGCCTAAAATGGCTTTAGCAACAAGAGATTTTCCTGAGCCAGACTCGCCCACAAGACCACGAATTTCACCTTCATTTAAGGTTAGACTCATACGGTCTACCGCTTTTACCATGCCTTGTGGTGTCTCTAACTCAATGGTTAAATGGCGAATATCTAATAACGGCATTATTCAGTCCCCGCATTTAGCGCACGTTGAATACCATCACCAACTAAGTTAATGATAATAACTGTAAAGGTAATCACAATACCGGGTAACGTCACTGTCCATGGTGCGGTATAAATTAATTCAATTGAATCACCTAACATGGCTCCCCATTCAGGACTAGGTGCTTGCGCTCCTAAACCAAGAAAACCTAATGCTGTAATATCCAAAATGGCTACCGAGATAGCGAGTGTCATTTCAGCTACTATTACAGTAAGAATATTTGGAAGTACTGAATTCCAAAGGAGATAGAAGTTATTTGCACCATCCAGTCGAGCAGCAAGTACATAGTCTTTTTCTACTTCGTTATGAACGGCAGTATACACAGCTCGAATAAATCGAGGGATAAGTGCTAACCAAATGGCTAATAAAATATTGAATTCACCAAATCCTAAAAATGCCACGAAAATAATCGCCAACAACAGAGATGGGATTGATAAAATGGTATCAAGCAAATGGTTTAATGTACTGGACAGTAAACCCTTTGTCATACCAGCAAAAATACCAATTACACAGCCAACAAAACCTGATAGTAGGGCAACGATAACCGCATAACCAAAGGTTAATTGTGAACCCATGAGTAATCGTGACAAGATGTCTCTACCTAGATCATCAGTACCTAAGAAAAAGATAACATCTCCCTCAGAACTCCATGATGGAGGCATCAGTAAATAATCTGACTGCCATTGTGGATCATATGGACTTAACCATGGAGAGCTGAGTGTGATAATAACAATCAGTAATAAACACCAAAAACCAAACATAGCGAGTGAATTCGCTCGATAACTCAACCAGAAACGTTCCATTTGAGTAGGGATATGTTCTTCTTGATAAACACTATTTGAGAGCATAGAACTCTTTCCTTACTAACGGGTTAACTGCTGCACCCAGTAAATCAGATAAAATGTTGGCTAATAAAATGAACGACGCAACAGTAATTACGCCAGCTTGAATGGCGACAAAGTCTTGATTAATGATGGAATCGAGTAACCAACGTCCAACCCCAGGCCAATTAAAAATCGATTCAGTTAAGATCGCAGCGGTAAACAAGCCAGATAATTGAACCCCTAATTTTGGAATAATTGGAGGTAAGGCATTACGGATAATGTGTTTGACCATTATTTCAAATTTAGATAAGCCTTTAGTATGTGCTACTTTGATGTAGTTTTGTGTAATGACTGTAGCAACAGACGATCGCATCAAGCGTACAACTTCGGTCATTGGTGCAATAGAAAGCACTAATGTAGGCAAAATTAAATGTTGAATAATGTTTTCAAGCATCTCTGCTCGATAAGGCGATTTTGAGGCAAGTACATCAATGAAGGCAAATCCTGTTTTAGCATCGAATTCATACAATAAGCTGTAACGACCAGAAACTGGAGTAACGCCTAGCTGTAAACTGAAAAACATTAACACTAACAATGCAATCCAGAATAAAGGCATTGAATAACCAACTAATGCGATGGATGAGATTAGTGTGTCTAACGGTTTACCTCTACGCATTCCGGCAATAGTACCAATTGGCGTACCTATAATCAGAGCAATAAAGAAAGCAAAGAAACAAAGTTCGATAGTGGCAGGGAAGACTCGAAGTATTTCATCAAGCATATTTACGCCATATTGATTCACACCTAAATTACCATTTAATAGTTGACCAAGATAAGTTAACCAACCAGATAAAAAAGGTGTTTGCGCCCAAGCTGATGTCTCATCTAGACGTAAAATATTAAAACCAATCAGAGTTAAAATGAGTAGGGTAATAATAAATAAATTAAAGCGTCTAATGGTATAAATCCACATTAGTTCAACTCCTTAACTCTAACAACGTTATGGAAAGAGTAAGTATTAAAAGGGCTTAATGTGAAGCCTGTTAAAGAAGATTGATTTGCTTGATATTTAACACCGTGAGCCAGAGGGATAACGGGTAATTCTTCACTTAATACATTTTGGATTTGGCGATAAATATTAATACGATATCTTGGTTGATTTGTTTCTTTAGCTAAATCTAATAACAGATCAAACTCCTCGTTACACCAGTTTGCAACACCAAAACCCGCTTGTTTAGCATCACACGAAAGTAACGGTCTGAGTAATGAATCAGGATCTGAACTGTTTGCATTCCAGCCAGTCAGCACCAAATCGATATCAGCATCTTTTAGTTCATTCGGATTTAAAATATCAGAGGTGATCAGTTTTAAATCTATGCCTAATTTTGCAAAGTCACTTTGAATAATCTCTGCAGATTTTTTTGGACTTGGATTGTATGAGTTATTATCCAGTGGAACCCACATGGTGAGTTCTAACCCATCTTTAACGTCAGCTTCTCGTAACAAGCCTTTAGCGTAATTGAGATCATAGCGAATGTGTGAATTATCGTTACCATAAGCCCATGATGCTGGAGGTAAAATGGATTTTGCTTCAATTCCTGAATTGTAATAAACCGAATTAATTAGGCTAGAACGGTCGATAGCAAAACTGAGCGCTTTTCGAACTCGTTGATCTTGTAAGATAGGCTCTTGCATATTAATAGCGATATAAGCTACGTTCATTGCCGTTTGTGAGTACAAAGTCAATGCGTCATTATCAATAATGATTGGTAGCTGGCTTGATATTGGGTTAGCAACAACATCGCACTCTTGGCGCAGCAGTTTTGCTAAAGAGCCTGTTCCTCTGCTAGAAATATCAAAGACAACTTGAGACATGTTCGCAGGACCTTGCCAATATCTATCATGACGTTTTAAACGGACTAATTCGCTTTTTTGGAATTGAACTAATTTAAATGGACCTGTTCCTATTGGTTCCACATCAATTAATGCTTTTTCGTCTATTGCAGCTAATTGTTGTGCGTACTCTTCTGAATGAATAACGGCATAGCTTGCTGCGAGAACCGATAAAAAGGTGTTGTCTGGTGTTGATAAAATGAAGCGTACCTGATGAGGTGTGATTGCTTCAACAGACGTAACCATTTGAGAAAAGTTTATACTGTTAAACCAAGGGTAGTCTCCTGAATTAACGTTATGAAATGCGTTATTTTTATCTAAGATTCGATTAAAACTGAATACCACATCATTAGCAGTTAAAGCTCGAGTTGGAGTAAACCATTCGGTTGTATGAAATTGAACATTTTGCTTTAAATCAAATGTATAAACTGTGCCTGTATCATCAACCTGCCAAGAGGTTGCAAGGTTAGCTGAAGGTTTTTGCGTTACAGGATCTATGATAAGTAAACGGTCATAAATTTGAGCGCTTATAGCCTCAAGAATACTGTTGCCGTCAGAAATCTGTGGGTTAAAAAAATCCACATTTCCAGATTCACAATAAATGAATCCTGTGTCATGAATCGTTTGTTTGATCCCCGCATCATAACAAGCCGTTAGATTAAATAATCCAGTAGCAGCTATGAGTAGGCGCGCAATAATCTTCATAATGACCGTAGTTTTATCGATTTAAATTAATGAACCTGCCATTTTATACCCAAGTGACTGGTTCTGCACTCAAATATCTAAGAATATCCCTTGATTGTGGTCAAGAGTTGATGTTTTTTTAATAATCCACGAAATTGATGATAAGTAATGCCTAATTCTTCAGCAGCTTTTCGTTGGTGGTACTGTGTTTCAACTAATGCTTGTTGCAGTAATTCTTTTTCTTGGTCTAATTGAAATTGCTTTAGATTCAAAGGTAAAGATGGTTTGCTATCTTGCGTTACCGTCTTGTTGATTATAGTTGAAGAATTTTTTGTTGGCGCATTTTCCCAAGGTGCAATAAATGGGTTTATTTGAATGGATTCTATCTGAGCTTCTTCATGGTTATGTTTAAATACCGCTCGTTCAATACAATTACGAAGTTCGCGAACATTACCTGGCCAGCCATAATCTAAAATTTGATGTTTAGCTTGATGCGAAAAACCAGCGAAATAAGCCAGATTCATTTCCTGACACATTTTGATGGCAAAATGTTCTGCAAGTAATAAAACATCGTTTTCACGGTATCGTAATGGTGGTAGATGAATGACATCAAAAGAGAGTCTATCTAATAGGTCTGCTCGAAATTTTTTCTCATTAACCATTTCTTGAGGGTTTTGATTAGTAGCACAAATTAGACGAACATTGGCTTTTAATGTTTGTGAGCCACCAACTCGTTCATATTCACCATACTCAATCACTCTAAGTAGCTTCTCTTGTACAGTAAGAGGAGCAGTAGTGAGTTCATCTAAAAATAAAGAGCCGCCATCGGCACGTTCAAATCGACCTTGATGACGTTGCTTTGCACCCGTAAAAGATCCTGCATCGTGGCCGAAAAGTTCCGAATCGAGAGTTCCGGAGTTTAGAGCTGCGCAATTTAAACTAATCAATGGCTCATTCCAGCGTCTAGATAAAAAATGCAAACGCTGAGCAATTAACTCTTTACCTGTTCCTCTTTCACCAAGGATCAGTATCGGTCTATCAATTGTCGCTAATTGTGAAGCATGGTCTAGCGCAGATAAGAATGCATCAGATTCCCCAACTAAACTGTCTTTTCTCATCAGATCTCCATTTTTATGGTTATTTTGACCAAAAAGTAGTGGTTTTAATCATGGCTTATTTTTGTTATATGGTCAATTTTAAATAAGTCATTGATTTTTATGGAGTGAAAAAGTGGCATACATTGTGTAATAGCTATATTAAAAGCAAAATCGTTTATTTAGTGAGGATTCAATTATGGGTATTTTTTCACGTTTTGCAGATATCATTAATTCTAATGTAACTTCTTTATTGGATAAGGCTGAAAATCCAGAAAAAATGATCCGTTTGATCATTCAAGAGATGGAAGATACGTTAGTTGAGGTACGCACAGCATCAGCAAAAGCGTTGGCAGATAAAAAAGAGTTAACTCGCAAAATTAGCTCCATTGAAGCACAAGTTGCTGATTGGCAAGATAAAGCAAGTTTGGCATTGCTTAAACAAAGAGAAGATCTTGCACGTTCAGCATTAATTGAAAAACAAAAAGTTCAGGATATTCTTTCTAGCTTAAAAACCGAATTTATTTTGGTAGAAGAGAGTATTGAGAAGCTGAGCGCAGAATTAATTGAGTTAGAAACTAAACTGACAGAAACAAGAGCAAGACAACAAGCATTAGTCATTCGTCAACAAACAGCACAACATAGAAATGACATTAAATCACATACGCATTCAGGTAAGACTGAACGTGCTATGGCTAAATTTGAGCAATATGAACGCCGAATTGATGAGTTAGATGCTAAAGCTGACAGTTACTCTATTGGAAAAACAAATTCATTAGAACAAGAGTTTGCTGAACTGCAAGCGCAAGATGAAATTGATAAAGAAATTGAGCGTCTAAAAGAACAAATGAAGAAAGACGCATAGTCTTCTACCTAAGCAACAATTATCTGAATGGGTAGAGAGTTAATAATTATTTAGGAGAAAACAATGAGTAGCTTTTTTGCTTTCCCATTGGCTGTATTTTTTATTTTTGTTGCACCTTTATGGTTGTTTTTGCATTACCGAAATAAGGGTAAAGCAGGACAAGGTTTGTCATACGAAGACGGCCAGTTACTGAAGTCAATGACAGAACGTACAGATAAAATGCAAAAACGTATTGAAACTTTAGAGAAAATTCTAGATTCGGAGTCCCCAAGTTGGAGGGAGCGCTAATGTCAAGAGAGCTATATAGAGATACTCGAAACGGAAAAATTGGAGGAGTCTGCGCTGGTATTGCTCAATACTTTGGTGTCGAGCCTTGGATTGTTCGTATATTGGTGGTATCAGCCGCACTATTCAGTGCTGGATTTCTTGTTATGCTTGCGTACTTTGCTGGTATGTTGTTTTTAGATAAAGCGCCTATTGAAATGTATTATCGTGCAGAAGAAAGTCGTGAACATACCGTAAAAAACAAGCCATGGCAGGCTGGGCAATCTGCATCAGAGGTGATTAAGCGTGTAGATCGTGATATGGCGAGAATGGAAGAAAAAATTCGTCGTATGGAAGGTTATGTAACTTCTTCTGAATATAAAGTACGTAAAGAGTTTCGTAACTTATAACCTTATTTATAACAAAGTAATACCTTGTTCATGGAGTGTTCAGATTAGGTTCTGTACACTCCACTTTGTATAAATGAATAAAGTGAGAACAATAAATGAGTAAATTAGCTAAAGAAATGAACAGATGGGTTAGTCGTAGTATGGATCGCTATGTGAAATTGGCTGTCACAGGACTTTCTCGTGCAGGTAAGACTGCATTTATCACCTCTTTAGTTAATCAATGCTTGCATGCCTCTACAAGTGACAAGCTACCCTTGTTATCTGCGAGTCGTGAAGGGCGATTGATTGGAGCCAAACGAGTTCCGCAATCTAACTTATCTATTCCAAGCTTTACTTATGACGACGGAATGGATTCACTGTTATCTGATCCACCAACTTGGCCAGAACCAACAAGAGACGTTAGTGAGCTACGTTTAGCTATCAAATTTAAACCTAAGTCTGGGGTGCTTAAGCATTTTCAGGACAGCGCAACTCTGTTTGTGGATATTGTTGATTATCCCGGTGAGTGGTTATTAGATCTGCCGTTGTTGGATATGGATTATTTGGCATGGTCAAAGCAACAGCAAGCTAATTTAACAGGGCATAGAAAAGTGCTTTCAGAGACGTGGTTACAAGAAGCGAAACAGTTAGATCCTCTGGCACCTGTTGATGAAAAACAATTGGCATGTATTGCTGATGCATTTACTGATTATTTGCATACTTGTAAAGATGAAAAAGGACTGCACTGGGTACAACCCGGCCGCTTTGTTTTACCAGGGGAACTTGCGGGTGCTCCAGTTTTGCAATTTTTTCCGTTTATGTTTTTACATAAATACACAGAAGAAGAGTTGGCAAAAGCAAAGAAAGGGTCAAATATTGCTGTGCTCAAGCAACGTTATAAGCATTATCAACAGAATGTGGTTAAAAAGTTCTATAACGATCATTTTCGTCATTTTGATCGCCAGATTGTTTTAGTTGATTGTTTACAACCATTAAATGCAGGGGAAAATTCATTTAATGATATGCGCCAAGCAATAGATCAATTAATGCATAGTTTTCAATATGGCAAGAGTTCATTACTTAAGCGTTTGTTTTCACCGAAAATAGACAAGGTATTATTTGCCGCAACAAAAGCGGATCATGTTACTCCAGAACAACACCCTAATATGGTGTCGTTGCTTCAACAAATGATTTATCAAACATGGCAAGAAACCGCTTATGAAGGAATTAAGATGGAGTGCATGAGCATTGCTTCTATTCAAGCAACAACAGCGGGAATGATTGATGAAGATGGTGAGATCTTTGCGGCAATTTCTGGAATAAATACAGCTCAACAACCAATGATGATGTTTCCTGGAGAAGTACCAAAACGTATACCAAGTAAAGCGTACTGGGAAACAGAACCATTTAATTTTATGAGTTTTCAACCATTAAAAAATGAGAATGATAAACCGTTACAGCATATTCGAATGGATAAAGCGATACAGTTCTTATTGGGAGATAAATTGATATGAGTGAGTTAAAAAAACAGCGTGTTTTTCAATCGCAGGAACTAAAACAACAAGATGTAATTGAATCGCTGAACACTCAAAAATTGTTTAATGATAATGTGACATTTATTCCTCAGAAAACTGAGGATGAAGAGGAGTCAGATAGCTCTGATATAGAAATGTCATTGATAAAAAAGAGAACACATTGGAGTATTAAAACTCTGGTTATTGGTTTTTTAGGTTTAACGCTTTGGCAGAGTATTGATCATGTCATTACTGCAATTCAATCGGCAGATTTTCTTTCATTAGGATGGGCTGGATTAATCAGTTTTGCAGCATTACTGGGTGTGACGGCAATTGGTCGAGAGTTACTGACACTTCGTAAGTTAAAAGATCGTGCAGAGCTTCAAGAACAAGTTACAGAATTGATTGATGGTAATGGCATAGGGCAAGCAAAGGTGTTTTGTGAAGGTTTGGCTAGAAAAAACTTGAAACTTAACCCTATTGAATATACTCGTTGGCAGAACAGTATTGAACCACATCACAGCAATGCTGAAGTATTTGAAATGTATGACAGCATGGTCATCTCTGTTCAAGATAAACGAGCAAAAGCGTTAATAAGTAAGCATGCTGGTGAATCTGCTCTAATGGTTGCATTAAGCCCTTTAGCTGTCGTCGATATGTTATTAGTTGCATGGCGTAATATCCGATTAATAGAACAAGTATCAGAAGTTTATGGGGTTGAATTAGGCTACTTGGGTCGCTTGCGCTTGTTTAAAATGGTTCTACAAAATATGGCTTTTGCTGGAGCAACGGAAATAGCAACGGATGTTGGTGTCGATATGCTTTCTACTGGTTTAGCAGGAAAATTATCAACTCGTGCAGCTCAAGGTTTAGGTATTGGTTTAATCACGGCTCGTTTTGGTTTAAAAACCATGAATTTGATGCGTCCATTGCCTTGGATTAATGATGAAGCACCTAAATTATCAGATATGCGTAAAACGATAGTTACTCAGCTGGCATCAAAGCTAGGTACTCAAAATTAAAACTAATTAACATCTTCAGAAAAAATCATACTATTTACAAATCAATTAATGATAGTATGACGTCATTAGTCGGGGAGCCAATAGGCTGAGATCGCAATAGCGAACCCGTTGAACCTGATTCAGTTAGTACTGACGTAGGGAACTAATGGTCCTTTTGACACGATCTTTTTAGATCCGTTTCTTTTGATGAGAGCTTACGCTTATACGTAGGAGTGATCTCATTTGACTGTTTTTCCTAAACGTCAGTTAGGGAAATTAACATGTCTACCTTCACAGAAATAACGTCTTCTAAATCATCCATTCTAAATAAATTAGCAGCAACTCCTATTGTATTAACCATTGCTGGATCTGATAGTGGTGGTGGTGCCGGTATTCAAGCCGATATTAAAGCTATTTCAGCTACAGGGGGTTATTCCTGTTCTGTTCTTACTGCATTAACGGCTCAAAATACTCAAGGGGTAACAGGAATTTATCCAATTAGTGGTGAATTTGTTGAACAACAACTTGATGCCGTTTTTTCTGATTTAAATGTGATTGCCGTTAAAATTGGAATGTTGAGTGACTCAGATATTATTCATTCTGTAGCTAAAAAAATTAAACAATATGGACCTCAATTCCTAGTGGTTGACCCTGTTATGGTAGCAACTAGTGGAGATTTACTTCTTCAAGCATCTGCAATTGATAGCCTTAAGTCCGAACTACTTCCTCTTGCTGATGTAATCACTCCGAACCTCCCAGAAGCGGCAGCATTAATTAATGCAAAAGTGCCAAAAAATGAAGTCGAAATGACTGCAATGATCAATCAACTTCGTCAATTAGGTGCTAAGTCGGTTTTATTGAAAGGCGGGCATCTCGAAGAGGATACCAATAGTACCGATTTACTTATTCTTTCTGATACCGTTGAGCGTTTATCAACGGCACGTATTGAAACTCGCAATACTCATGGAACGGGTTGTACTTTATCTTCTGCGATTGCTTCGTATTTAGCTCAAGGTCATGAATTACAAACCGCTGTGAAATTAGGTAAGCAATACATTACTCAGGCAATTACTCATGCGGATGACTTGAATATTGGTCAGGGGCATGGGCCTGTTAATCATTTTTTTGCGCTGAATGTAAAAGAGTTGCGTGATGAATAACGGCATTGGGGTAATCATTTCTAATGGTACCTTACGATATACCGATAGTCAGAGTCCTATTATTTCAGGATTGAAGATGACGATCCCTAAAGGGAAGTGGACTGCAATTCTTGGAAGAAGTGGCTGCGGTAAAACGTCTATTCTTCGTTATTTAGCGGGATTACTGAAAAATAAAGTCGAATGGTCAGGTGATATCCACATTGATGGGACAGAAAGCATAGAAGGAAAGATTGCTTATATGGCGCAGCAAGACTTATTAATGCCATGGCTAAATGTTATTGATAATGTTTGTTTTGCTAGCAAGTTTTCAGAGGATAGGAAAGAAGATAAGAATCGAGCATTTGAGTTGTTAGAGCTTGTTGGTTTAAAAGGTTTTGAAAGAAGTATGCCGTCACAGTTATCTGGCGGAATGCGTCAGCGGGTGGCGTTAGCTAGGACACTCATGCAAGATAAGCCGCTGGTACTGATGGACGAACCGTTCTCTGCGCTAGATGCGGTTACACGTTATCGTCTACAAAATCTTGCAGCTCAAGTATTAGTAGATAAGACTGTTTTATTGATTACTCATGATCCACAAGAAGCATTAAGATTGAGTGATAGGGTTTATATAATGAAAGGTCAACCCGCTTCTACCATTTCTTTAACGGTTCCAAATACGCCGATACCTAGAAAAATCAATGCAGAACTGGCGGTTCTTCAGCAACAAATAATTGATTCTTTAGAGGTCGATTATGTCTAAATTTATTCTTATAAAGCAACGCTCACCAACGCCAAATCAGGTAAAAGAAAAACCATTACAAAAAAGCATCAGCGCTATGATAAGGAATGTAATTAGTGCGATTGTTATTTTGGGGTTATGGCAATTTATTGTGATGGCTTTTGCTTTACCTAGTTTCATTTTACCTAGTCCATTTAGTGTATTTTCTCAATTAATAGAAAGATACGACGTGTTGCTTGAGCATTCATGGATAACAGCTCAAGAGATCTTACTTGGTCTTGGTTTAGGGCTATCCATGGGATTATTGTTCGCTTTACAAATGTTGTTATTTGATCCACTTAGACGCTGGCTATTACCCATATTAATAGCCAGTCAAGCGGTCCCTGTTTTTGCTATTGCACCTATTTTGATGCTTTGGTTGGGTTACGGTATTGCGTCAAAAGTGGTGATGGCTGCATTAATTATTTTTTTCCCTGTTACTACCTGCTGCTATGACGGCTTACGTAATACCCCGACAGGTTATCTTGATTTAGCTCACACCATGGGAGCCTCTAAGTGGGAAACCCTCAAATACGTTCGTCTTCCTGCGGCTTTACCAACATTGGCTTCAGGTATTCGTGTTGCTGTTGTTGTCGCACCTATTGGAGCTGTCGTTGGGGAATGGGTCGGCTCAAGTAAGGGGGTGGGCTATTTAATGCTGCAAGCAAATGCTCGAATGATGATAGATGAAATGTTTGCTGCGTTATTTATTCTCGCGGGGTTATCTGTCAGTTTGTATTTTTTAGCAGACGCATTAATTAAAAAACTCATACCGTGGCAACACGATAAATAATGTATAAGTAAAAGGACTCAATGAAAAATGAAGAAGGTACTAATTAAAGGCGCTATGACTCTGATCCTTTCTAGCTATTCCATGATAGTAAGTGCTGAAGATAAAACCATAACATTAATGTTGGATTGGTTTGTAAACCCAAATCATGGGCCAGTAGTGGTGGCACAACAAAAGGGCTATTTTAAAGAAGAAGGCTTGAATATTACGATTCAAGAACCAGCGGATCCAAGTATGCCAGCCAAATTGGTTGCTGCAAATAATATCGATCTGGCGATTTCGTATCAAACCAGTTTAACCATTGATGTTGCTGCTGGTTTACCGTTGATTCGCTCAGCTACCTTGATTGCAACCCCTCTGAATACCTTGATGGTACTTGATAATGGAAAAATTAATTCATTGGCTGATTTGAAAGGTAAGAAAATTGGTATTGCGATTGCTGGCAATGAAGAAGCCACAATTGGAACCATGTTAAAAACAGAAAATGTGAATTTTTCGGACGTCAATATTATCAATGTTGGTTGGGCTCTCTCTTCGTCATTAGCATCAGGTAAAGTAGATGCAATTTGGGGGGGATTACGTAATTTCGAAACTAACCAGCTGGCGTTGGAAGGGTATAAAGCGAAATCGTTCTTCCCAGAAGAGCACGGTGTCCCATCGTATGATGAGCTTGTTTTTGTTGCGAATGCTAAAACTTACGATGCAGATGCATTAAAGAAGTTTAACCACGCTATCGAAAAAGCAACGCAATTTATTGTGAATCACCCTGAAGAATCATGGAAGACCTTTATTTCTTATGCGCCAGATACATTAAATAATGAATTAAATAAACGCGCATGGAATGACACACTAACTCGTTTTGCATTGCGTCCATCTGCGGTAGATTTGCAGCGTTATGACCGATTTTCTGACTTCATGTATCGACATCAAATGATAAAAACACAACCAAAAGCACAAGATTTTGTTCCTGTTCTATAAAATTCTATGGAGGAAATATGAACCATCAAGACTTGATTCAAGCGTGTCAAAGCGAATGGAATGAATACACGGAACATAATTTTGTTCAGCAATTAGCACTTGGTGAATTAGCACATTCATCATTTTTACATTATTTAAAACAAGATTTTTTATTCTTGAAGCAATACACCAGAGCTTATGCACTCGCGATTTATAAGGCGAGGACGTTAGCGGAAATGCGAATGGCTTTACCTAGTGTTCAAGCATTATTAGATTCTGAAATTGCACATCATGTCACTTATTGTGGCGAATGGGGGATTTCAGAGCCAGAGATGGAGGCAGAACCAGAAGCCTTTGGTACCGTTGCATATACACGTTTTGTCCTTGATACCGGAATGTCAGGAGATGTGATTGATCTCTATACAGCGCTAGCACCGTGTTCTATTGGTTATGCTGTTATTGGTGCGCAATTATTAGCGAGTGAATCTACCGTATTAGAGGGGAACCCTTACGCGAATTGGATAAAAATGTATGGTGGAGAAGAGTTTCAAAAAGGTGTCGAAAAAAGTGTTAAGCAATTAGATATCCTACTGAATGATATTGAGTTAGAAAGCCAGCGTGGACAGCGTTTATGTCATATTTTTAAAACGGCAACTCGTATGGAAGTGGCATTTTGGCAGCAAGGGTTGGATGACGCATAAAGCGTGTATTAATAAGAATAGGAAAGAGGGTAGTGACAATCATGAACATACAATACATTGTAGAATGCTTGGCTTTATTGCGTGAGAAAAAACCGCTAGTTGTTAATATTACTAATTACGTTGTGATGAATAATACAGCGAATGCTTTGTTAGCATTAGGTGCATCACCTATCATGGCACATAGTCAGCAAGAAATGGCAGAGATGATGAGTTTCTCTGGTGCGCTAGTTATTAACATTGGAACACTAGATAGTGTATGGACACCACGTATGCATTTTGCTGTTGAGCAGGCTAATTTAAATAATAAAGTCGTGGTTCTTGATCCTGTCGGTTGTGGTGCTAGCCAGTTACGAACACAAGTTGCTCGTCAAATAGCTGAAACTGCAAATAAGTTAATTATTCGTGCTAATGCGTCTGAAGTTATCGCTCTCGCTGGTGAAAATGCACAAAGTAAAGGGGTCGATGCATTAGATAGTAGTGATTCGGCTGTGGGAGCGGCGTGTTACGTTGCACAAAAGTATCAATGTAGTGTGGTAATTTCTGGTGAGACAGACTACATCGTAACTCAAGATGCACAATACAAACTGAATAATGGTCATGCAATGATGCCGTTTGTTACAGGTATGGGTTGTACGCACACTGCGTTAACCGGTGCCTTTGCTGCAATCGGTGATGAGTCTGGTGTTGTTGCAACTGCTGTTTTAGGGGTTGCGGGAGAGATTGCAGCAGAGCAATCAGCTGGCCCGGGTAGTTTGCAAATGAACCTATTAGATACGCTCTATCAGTTAGATGAAGAAACACTCACTCGTCGTTTGAAATTAACGGTTAATGCTTAGGTTTTATAGTATGAATAATCCGTATACATTGTATTTAGTGACAGATGAAAAACAAGATATTGATACATTGTGCCATGTTGTTGCTGAGGCGGTAAAAGGTGGTGTCACCATGGTACAAGTTCGTGAGAAACATGGCGATGTACGTGCTTTTATTCAACGTTCTTTAGCGATAAAAGAAATACTAAAAGATAGTGGTGTACCACTAATCATAAACGATCGTGTTGATGTGGCATTGGCAGTTCAAGCGGATGGCGTTCATTTAGGCCAATCTGATATGCCAGCACAAATAGCCCGTCAATTGATAGGCCCTGATATGATTCTAGGGTTATCTGTTGAGAATGAAACACAACTGCGTAAAGCCCAAGAACTACCTGTTGATTATCTTGGTATTAGCGCGATATTTTCGACACCAACTAAGACTAATATAATTAAAGAATGGGGAATTCAGGGGTTGGCTTTTGCGGTAAAAGAAAGTCAATTACCACTTGTTGCCATTGGTGGGATTAATGACTCAAATATTCGAGAGGTTGGTGATACAGGCGTTGATGGGATCGCTTTGGTTTCTGCAATTTGTCATGCTTCTTCTCCAAAACAAGCAAGCCAAGCATTGTTGGGTTTAATGAATGATGACGTAGAATTAAAAACGTAATCCAATTATATAGAATCAGAGCACTTTTTTTGGTGCTCTTTTTTTTGCTCTTCTTTCATATCATACATGCGTTTATCAGAACAAATTAGCGCGTTTTCTAAATCATCTTTAGTCGATGTTTTTATGCCATAAGCAAAAGAAATTTGTTCATTACAGAGTTGTTCATGTACGTGTTTAATAAACGCGCTTGAACGACCTTTATGAGTCGTTACGATAAATTCATCTCCTCCGACACGAAAAGCCATTTCTTGTTCAAGGCATGCATTTCTAAGAGCTTGAGAAAAACGAATGATCATTAAATCACCAACTTGATGTCCTTTTAAGTCATTCACTTTTTTTAAATCATTTAAATCAAAATAAATAAGATCAAACTCAGCTAACTTTATTTCAGACAGCTTCCTTCTATTATATAGATTAGTTAGTTCATCTTTCATGGTTTGTTTTGCTAATATCTGCATCATTTTAGTAATGCCAATAGCAATGAGTAAAAATGCAATAAATAAGGAACCATCATCTAATAGAGTATCTATAACTTCAAAATGGTCGGCATAAAATTCAACCTGAGGAAATTCTGTTAATAAGTCATAACTTTTATTAAATAAGAGCAGACAAGAGCCAGAAAAAAGAAATGGATGCTTTTTGAAGACGTTAAAAGTAGTTAAAAAAATATAAGTAAGCAGAATAAGGGTTAAGCCTTCAAAACCAATGTCTGATGAGGACTCAAATCCAATATCGTGATAAAAAAACACACAGACAAAAAGAAAAATGAAGAGAATCGCAACAGCGATGAAGGGCATTTTCTTATTTGTCATGATCATTAGCCATTATTTATGGGGTGCTGTTAAGTATAACAATTTAGTTTACGATAAAAAACAAGGAGCGAAGGCGATTTTATCGTTGATTTGTTATGAAATATAAAGAAAAAGCTGCGATTAGAAATAAACAGCAGCTTTTTGAGGGGGGATTCACTTTTTAATGTAACTATTTGGGTTTTATTATCTCGTGTTATTGATTAGAGTTGTCTTTTACGTAATTAAGTGCATGAACGACCTCATCGCCATCTAATAAAACAGGAAGAATTAGACCTTGCGGAGCATTAGGCCCATATACAACGGTCAAAGGAACTCCATATCGTTGATGGCTTTTTAAATACTCAGTTATTTTAGGGCTTGGATGAGTCCAGTCTCCTTGCATGGTAATTACGTTTTCTTTCTGTAATGCAGGATAGACAGGGTTTTGTAATATCACACCGATTTTATTGGTTTTACAAGTAATACACCAGTCAGCGCTGACATTAACAAAGACGGTTTTTCCTTGTTGTACATAGTCATCAATAGCATGCTCATTTAATGATTCCCAGCGTAAGTTATCTTCGGTCGGAGTGACCCAATACTTGGTTGTCATACTGCCAATAATAAGTATTGAACTGCTTAAAAAAATAATGACAGCAATAATTGCGATTACCGTATTTTTTCCATGTATATGAGCAATGCTATAGAGTAAATAAATACTAAAAAGTAAGGCTATAATTATTGTTAATAAGACTCCAATGAATGGCGAAAGCAAGCTCAATAACCAAAATGTTGAACTCAGCATCATTAAACCAAAAACGATTTTGCTTTTGTTCATCCATGGGCCTGGTTTTGGCATATATGAAATTAAGTGAGGAAAAACAGCAAAGAACAACCAAGGCAAGGCCATGCCCAATCCTAAGAAAGTAAAGACTAATAGCATTTCTAATGTGCTAGCACCTAAAGCAAAAGCGACAGCTGTCCCTAAAAATGGAGCACTACATGGTGTTGCTAATAGTGTTGCAAACATCCCTTGTATAAAATTTCCGAGTGTTGAATTGTCCCCTTTTTGGGCAATAAACGTTGAAAATCGATGCGAAAGTTGTATTTCGAATAATCCCAAAAGGTTAGCAGTAAACAGACCCGTTGTGATAGCCATAAAGCCTATAAATAGTGGGTTTTGATATTGAATACCCCAACCAATCATTCCTCCTGTAATTCTTAAAACAAGTACACTAAAAGCGAGTAACCAAAATGAAACCAATATTCCTGAGGCAGAAGCTAAAAATTGTAAACGTATAGATTGGGTATTTGTGGAGGACAGAGCGAGCATATTGCTCAACTTCATACCTAAAACTGGCAGTACACAAGGCATAATATTAAGGATTAAGCCTCCCAGTAATGCGATACCAATAATGTTAAATACATTATTTGATTGTATTTCATTAGTAGGTTGAGCAATCGCAGAAAATGAAAAAAGCGATAGAAAGAAAAGAGTTATTAAAATGATAAATTGACGTCGATTGAACGATTTTACTTTTTGAATGATAAACACGGTATTACTCCAAAAATAATTATATGAAAGAGATAAGTTATTGCGGAATTCTTACTCGTGAAAAATACAAAAAGCTAAATGTCGCCGTACCCTATAAGATGTGTGAGGTTCTGTGAAAAGGTAGATTTTTTCTACTTGTTTTTGAATTGCTGAAATAATTGCAAGCACTAAGATAAACATAACAATAGCCACATCAAAATACGCAGTATGAACTTTAATAAGATGCTCACTACTTGTGCACTTTTTACTGATATTACTTTGATTGGTTGTGGCTTGCTCGTTGAGTTCTGCACTTGGTAGCGTAACAGGGCATGGATATGATCTAGTTAGGTTTTGAGATAAGCAAACACATAGAACGATAGATACTAATAAAAGCATCCAAGAAGCAATGGTTTTTTGTTGATATTGTAAGAGTGTGAATCTCAAAAAGTCTAACTCAGTAACGTAAATTCTTTTGGTATTTTATGTTTAAAACTTAAAAGGTCAATTGGTCCTCATAACAAATATAACCCTATTGTGAAATAATTAAGTTCTTATATTAGTCTTGTGAATTATTGGCATGAAACTTGATAATAAAATGAAATAATAATTATGTATCTACTGCAACTTATTAATAAAGATGTAGATGGAACTACCTGAGAGAAAAGTTATGAACTTATCAATAAAATCAAGATTGTATTTGCTTGCAATATTACCAATAGTTTTAACCTCTTTGTTAATCATGTTAATGACATACAAGGAAACCAATGCGCTTAACCAAGCACAAATGGATATGACGCGCACACAAATGATGGAGATGAAGCGCGTAGAACTGAAATCGTATTTAGATATTGTTTCATCAGAATTAGAACACCTTGAAAAACAAGGGAAATCCATAGATGAAGTGCTTGAAACACTAAAACCGATTCAATTTGCTGATACAGGTTATTTATTTGGCTTTCAATCCAATGGTGTACGAATTTTACAAGGTAATACCAATGATATTGGTAACAATATGTGGAATGCGAAAGACAAAAGAGGCAACTATTTAATCCAAGATATTATTACTGCCGCTAAAAATAAGTCTGGATATTCAACATATTACTACCCTAAATTAAATGAAACTGTTGCTTTACCTAAACTGGCTTACAGTGTTTATTTTTCAACATGGGATTTGATTGTAGGTACTGGTTTTTATACTGATGATGTTGATGCCGTTATTGCGGATATGAAAGCGCTTAGTGATGAGCAGCTTGCACAAAGCATGAAAGCGATTGTGTTGTTCACATTAGTTATTGTGGCTGTTGTTGCAATGATCGGCTTCTATATCAACAGAAGCATTATGGCTCCAATTCAAAAATTTGATGAATCGATTCGTTCATTTGCTTCGGGTGATGCAGATTTAACGGCAAGAATGCCTGAGTTTACCGTTCCTGAGTTTAATCAATTGAGTCATAATTTTAACTTATTCGTTAATTCTCTACATCAAATCATTAGTAATGTATCACTAGTGAGTCAAGATGTTGTCGCTGAAACTACTCGAATGTCAGAGCGTTCAGCGCAAGTTAATGCTGTTGTGACAAATCAGCGTTCTGAAACTGAGCAAATTGCAACAGCGATGACAGAGTTAACGACGTCTTCTCATGAGATCTCTGCTAATGCTGAGCAAGCCGCTAGTTCAGCTCAAGATGCTGATAATAATGCACAAGTTGCAATGCAAACGGTAAATGAAGCATCAGAATCAGTGAAGACGCTAGCTGCAGAATTAGATGAAGCAAGTGATGTTATTTCAAAACTAGAAGGTGATGTACAAAATATCGCAAGTACGTTATCCGTTATTCAAGATATTGCTGAACAAACTAACTTGCTGGCTCTTAATGCGGCCATTGAAGCGGCAAGGGCGGGTGAGCAAGGGCGTGGTTTTGCCGTTGTTGCTGACGAAGTACGTAAGCTAGCAAGTCGCACTCAAGAGAGTACAGCACAAATTCACCAACGAATTGAAGCGCTTAAGTCAGGTTCTGATTCGGCAGTACAAGTGATGGCGGCAAGTAAAAATTTCAGTACATTGACGGTAACTAAAGCGGTTGCTGCATCTGAATCGTTAAGCCAAATTTTAGTGTCTGTTAATACGATCATGGAAATGAACTCATTAATAGCGACAGCGACCCAAGAGCAAAGCTTGGTTGGTCAAGAAATCTCAGAGCGTATTGTGTCGGTATCCGATCAGAGCTCAGAATCAGCAGATTTAGCGAGTCAAAACCGATCTGGTGGTATTGTGTTAAACCAAAAAGCCAACGAACTGTCAGAATTAGTTGAGCGTTTTACACTTTAATCGATACGTAAATTAATACATACAAGCACAAGATTGATGAGATCTTGTGCTTTTTTATTACCATAATTTAAAGGTATCCCAATTACTTAATGCTTCAATACTTGAATCAATTGGAGGTGCTAAAAAAGCTAAAATCACCGTAGCAATTACGAATATTGCAGATAGCGATAAGTTTGAAAAATCAGTCAGTTTTAATGCTGAACCAAATGAGCGTTTAATACGAACATTTGCTAAATCAACACTGTATATTTCGTCTAATAGAAGATGAATGACACCACCACAGAATACAAAGATGCCGGATAACCAAGCAAATAGATCCGCATTTTTAAATTTGTCATTGATAATAAAAGCGGTTGTGTTTGTGGTTAGTAAGCCGCAAAAGAGCAAAAATAACAATGAATGACATATGCCTCTATGAATCGTTTGCCACTCGAATACGTTTCGGATCCCATATTTTATAATTAGGTGTATTACAACAGGTAAACCAATTAAAAGCATAAACTGCCTTTCATTAATGGCATCACTCGTAAAGTAGCGAATACTGAGTAAAACAATACACACAGTAAAAAGGTTAAAAATAATATCGAGAGAGGTTGAATTGTCTGAGTCAATATCAGGCAGCAGGCCACCAATGGTACCTAAAAACCAAAGCCATAATGCGGTATCAAGATCGATATGGTTAGCAGAAAGTAGTGCTGCAGAGGCGGCACCTGATGTTAATGCGGCGACATTTAAATGTGTGCTGAAATTTGCCATAGGTTTTCTAAGAATTCTTTTGTAATATGAAGGCTGATTAATTGAGATAAGAAATTATGTTTAAAATATTTGCATTACTGTTCATCGTGTTAGGTATCTATATTGGAATGAATTACGGCGATGAAGTTCAAAGTGTTATGGATTCAGATGCCTTTGAGCAAGTACAAGATACTTTGGTTGATGGAAAAGATCTTGTGATTGAAAAAATTGAAGATGCTGTTCAGTAATAGTTAGCATGTTCGATGGATAAAATAAAAATCCCCCTTGATAGCAATATCGTGGGGGATTTTTGATTCTATACAAACGAATCATGAAAACAAGAGAATAACTGTTTTTATATACAGTTATTTTCTATTTTGGTTAAATTCACGGCTAACGATGCGTGAATTAACTTATTTAAGCGGTAAAATTGTGATTTCTACACGACGGTTACAAGCACGGCCTTGTTTTGTAGAGTTATCACAAACAGGGTAACGAGCACCGTAGCCACGAGCATTAACTCGACCAGCAGCAACGTCTTGCTTAATTAAGTAAGTACGTACTGAATCTGCACGTTGCTCTGATAGTGTTTGGTTTTTAGTTGCGTTACCTGAACTGTCAGTATGACCATCAATTTGAAGAGCTGTATCTGGGTATTCTACAAGGATACGCGCAACACCGTTTAGTGTGTTGTAGATGCTAGCATCTAATTGGTATGAGCTAGATTGGAAACCAATACCGTTGTCCATTACGAGTTTAAGCTCGTTTTTGCCTACACGTTCAACTTGAACACCAGAGCTCTTAAGCTCATTACGTAGTGCCTTTTCTTGTTGGTCGAAGTAGTAACCAACACCACCACCCACAGCACCACCTGCAGCAGCACCAATTAATGCGTTTTTACGACGCTCTTTTGCGTTATCACCTGTTGCAAGGCCAATTGCAACACCTGCAAGTGCACCAGCAAGAACGCCTTTAGTTGCTGAGTTTGTTTCAGACTCACCAGTTGTTGCGTTTTGGCGTTGAGTTGCCTGACAGCCAGTTAATGAAATAAGTAATGCAAGCGCAATTGTGATTTTTTTCATGTTTTTCTCTAGTTATGTACATCTGTGGCGCGCAGTTTACTCCTAGATGATCAAAAATCAATGCTTTATATGAAAGGTTATTGACAAAAATACTGATAATAACGTGATAAGTGTCACCTTATCTTTAAGAAAATAAATAACTTATTTTTCTAGATTTGCTAATAGCTTTTCACAGGTCGCTTTTAACTGTTGCAGTTCTTCAAGCTGTAATTGGCTTTTACAAAAAATACCATTAGGTACAGATAGGGCTTTATTTTTTAGTTCAATACCTTGTTTTGTAAGGAAAACCAAACGGATGCGTTCGTCTTCTTTGCTGCGCTCTCTTGTGACTATCCCTTTTGATTCTAATCGCTTAAGTAAAGGGGTTAGGGTGCCAGAGTCAAGGTGTAGATCATGTCCTAGATCTTTTACATTAATGCCATTTTTTTCCCAAATAACCATCATTGCGAGATATTGAGGATAGGTAAGATCCAATGCATTGAGCAATGGACGATAGGCTCTGATCATGGCATTAGATGCGCTGTATAAAGAGAAACATACTTGATTCTTAAGTAATAATTGAGGGGAATCAATATTATTTTTATCTTGGGTTTTGTTTTGTTTTTCCATTGATGCCTCTTTAAATAAAAATAGATTGTGCACAATATACTTGTATTTCATTTAAGAATCGACATATACTGAATGAAATTAAATTGTGCGCAATCTAATTGCTGGCAATTTTTGTAGGTTAAATATAATTTAGAATAAAGGGGCACCATCATGACAACATTGTATACAACAAAAGCAACGGCTTTGGCTGGACGTAATGGTCAAGTAAAAACAGCGCATCAAGTTTGTCCATATTCAAATGCGGTTAAAGGAAATATTGATGTAAAACTCTCTGTAAATGGCGTCGAACTTTAACTTGTAAGGAATGATTAAATGAACACGTTATTATTGACGGCAGGGCGTCTACTTCTTGCTTTGTATTTTTTGATCCCAGGTATCATGAAGTTTGTATCTTGGGATATGCACATCCAGTTGATGGAAAAGCATGAGATGCCGTTTGTACCTGTTTTGCTAGGGCTCGCTGGTGTTTTCCAGATTGGTGCTGCGATTTTATTGATTGCAAACCGCTTTACGTGGATCGTTGCTTTGTTATTAGCCGGCTTAGTACTTGTGATTAATGTGTCTTTACATGATTTTTGGAATTATTCAGGAATGGAAGGGGCGCATGAAATGCAAAACTTCATTAAAAACTTAGGTATTTTTGCTGGTTTGCTCGTACTTTCAGGCCACTCTATGCCTGAGTGTTGCAAGATAAAAAGAAGCCATAATAAAACGTGAATAGCGCAATGAAGAAAGGGATATGAAATTAACCATATCCCTTTTTTATTAATTAGTTAATGCGGTCTACTTACTTTTCAGCAGTAAAGAAATCATTATAAAGCATGTAAAGGTGAGCAGAGCTCCAAGAGAAATTTGGTGCACCTTGTTGATCACCCGTTAGTGGGTTGTAGTTTTCACGAATAGGACCGTCACCAACTAAGCCATCAGCATGGTCAAAGAAAGCACTCGCCATTTGTACCGCATCATCACGATAACCGTAACTTTCCATTCCTTTTAATCCGAAATAGAATTGATCAACCCAAACACGACCACGCCAGTAGATATCAGGACCAAAAGCAGGACTTGTTAATGCTGCCGTTCCTAAAGGTACATACGTATTAAATTCTTTAGGGTCTTTCATTACTTTAACAACGGCATCGGCATGAGATTGAGTTGCCGCTTTGTTGAAGAGAGGAGACCAACCTTCAGGACCTTTTCCTCGTTCAACAATAGGTTTACCAGCACAGCCATTGGCTAATGGTTTGTCTTCGATACGAATATCGTAGAAGAATCCAGTACCTTCATCAAACATACAGGTATTAATGTAGTTGGCTAACTTATCTGCTTTTTCTCTAAAGTCTTTTGCCTCAGATGTTTTGCCTAATATATCGGCCATTTCAGCTAGGTATTGGTTATCACTATACATATAGCTTGCTTGGTCAACAGATTCTTGCAGTAATGAATATCCTAGTAGTGTGCCATTTTTATCTCGATTTTGAGCAAATTTAACTTCCCAATCAGAGCGTTTACCACCATTTTTAACATAAGCGTCCAGTTGCTCTTTATCGATAAACCCAAACGCTGCTGAATCATCACGACCTGATTCCCAAGAGGCCGCAGTTTGTGCCGGGATCTCAATATGATCATAGTTACCAGATTTAATGATCTCTTGGTATTTATCTAAACCAGCAAGTTCTTCCTTTTTATTACCACGTTCAACTGTAAATAGCATATCGCCATTGTCAGTATTGTGTGCTTTATCGCGTGAAGCGCCGTATTCAGGAACGCCGTTACCGTTATTATCACGGTTACGCAGCCACCAATCATGATAAGCAACCAGCTTAGGGTACATTTCTTCTAACCATGCTTTATCTTCAGTGGTTTTGTACACTTCCATTACTGCCCATGCAGCAAGACTTGGTTTGGTGTTTCTTTCATTCCAGTTACCACCGTCACCGCCTCGCTCTGGACTTGTGTTGTAGGCAACTAAGTCAGGTATAAAGCCTTTATCCCATGGGCGAACAGCGTCATCAGCTTGGATTTGATAAGCAAACATCGCTCGAATGTTGTCTTTAGCGACTTCAGGATTAAAGTGTGCCATTGCATAGGCCTGTTTCCATGTATCCCAAGGCCATGTTTGATTTCCAGAGAACCAACGAGCAGTAACCGATGGCGTTACTGAATCAAATTGCATAGCACCAGCTGCACCACGCCAGTTGGCATTTAAGGTTTCCATTGCCTTTACGGCTACACGCTCTTGGGCTGGTGTTGCGTCAGGATTTGTTAATCCTTTTTCTAGATAATTTTCCCAACGTTGCTCACTTGCCGTTAAGTATTGTTGTGGGTGGGCGAAAATATCCAATATCTTAATTTGTTCTTCTTGATTTTCTTCAGCAGTTAAGACGTGAGAATAAGTGGTGTAGATTGTGGTGGATTGTTCAATTTTTGCCGTAGAGTTAAAGCTTAACCCCTCAACTTTTGTTGTTGTAGGTATCGATTTGTGAATTTGATACTCTGATTCACCAGATGTTAGCAGTGACCAAGTCGCTCTCACTTTACCAAAAGTCACCTTCAAACCGTCATCTGTAGGTACAATGGTTCGATTATAATTTGGGTACTCTTCAGCAATTGTTTTTTCTGATTGGCTTTTTTCTTCTTTAGCGTGATTTCCTTCGATTAATTGACCGTCCCAAACCAGTTCAACAGGAGTGTTTGTGATAATTTTGGTTTCAACTAGCGAGGTACGGTTCGTTGCAAAGCGAAGTGTCATTTCAATAGTTACTTCATCGGACGTTAATATTTGAACTAAAGCTCCTGGAAGACTGTATGCCTCCATGCTGAATTCAACTTTTTTACCATCTTTATATACACTTAAGCGATCAAAATTATTCGCCATAAAGTTAATGTATTCTTCAGTTAGTAGCGCTGTACCTGGGAAACCTCCCATGCCATCGTCATTATCAGGTAGTAGGTGGCCGTGCCATGCTCCCATATCAAAGAAAGGGTTAAAGCGTTGATGATCATCAAAATCGTAATCACGCATGTAATCAGGGGAACCTGTACGGTCGATAACGTTTTTATATTGAGTCGCTTTTAAATCAGAAGTCTTGGTCGTTGATGTCGTTTGAGTACATCCAACAGCAAAAAGGGCAGTAGCAACAGCAAGTGCAGAAATTTTTAAATTCATAGTGGATTCTTATTCTCATTTAAGTAAAGTTTTACTAAATTTAACCTTTGCATGGTAGTCATAAATGAGGGGAGTTTCAGTGAAGCTTGTCTCACAAAATTAAACAAGCTTCATAAACGGTGTGACCTACTTACCAATAGTAATATTGCATGATGAATATTTCGTTGGATGAGTCAGTGGTGTCATTATTCATGAAAAACTTAGAATCAATGGCGGTAGCGAATTTACCATCAGCATATTCATACCAAACACCACCATTGATATATGAGGTAGTTTCATTTTCTGCTGTATCCATTTTTGTGTTTGCATAGTTGTATGCGGCAGATAAGTAAACGCCTTTTGCAACTTCATAATAGGCACTGGTCATAATGCCTGTTTCTGTTCCTTCACTGTATTCATTACCTTGGTCTGTATGGTGCCAAACACGAGCAGCTAAGGTTTTATACTCAGCACCTAGTAAATACATCTCACCGGAACCGTCAGTAAATTCAGCACCACCAAGTAATGTTAAATCATCGGCAATATCATATTGGATATAACCATTCACAAAAGCATCATAGGTATATTTATTAGCGTATTCATCATATTTACCAAAATGAACTGGCGCATCATTTTCTGTAAAGTCAGACTCTGGTGCTGCTGAGATGCTATAGCGAAGTGCACCAACTTCGTTACGGATCTTGATCCCTACGTGTACGTCACGAGTATTTGGTAGGGTATAACCATTTTCTGGTGTTGCATCTCCCCACCATTGAATATCATCGAGTGAAGAGTCAATGCGTCCAGCAATAAATTCGGTCCCAGCATCGGTTCGATATCCGGCATAAAATCGATTTATACCTCCTTCAAAGCCACCCCAACCATGACCAGTAGCCCATGCATTACCATCGTCATCAGCTTGGACTGTCCAACCTTCACCATAAATGAGGCCAAACCAATTTCCTTCTTCAATGGCAAGACCTCCTTCAATATATGTTCCATCACTGTAACGGCCTTTATCGTTGCCATCAAAAAACGTTCTTCCCCCAATTCCCATTTCACCGTAAAAATCAGTTTCAATGGCGTGAACGTTTGCTGTTAAAAGTAGAGTTGAAAGTAGTGATAGCTTCGCAAAAGTAGGTTTCATATGTAAATATTCTCACTATAGTAGAATTCATTTTTATAGGTAAATATTGGGAACCAACGCTTCTGTAATTGTGTTTGTAGCGATGACCAATAAGAGAAAGAATATCGATGAGAAGGTTGAAATAGTAGGCTCTAAAGGGAAAAGTGTGAGTATGTTAAGACGATTTTTACTTATATTTACCTAAATTTTTACTTGTAGAAAAATCACATGATTTGATTTTTAGAATCGCTACGATTACCGTTTTATCAATGAAAATTGAGCGTTAATATATCTTGCATAGATTAATCGAATAAAAAAGGCACTGAATATTATCAGTGCCTTTTGTCATATCTAGGGGAAACTAAATGCTAATTTGTTTCGTGTTACTTGGTTGATGTTGCTGTTTTGAGCTCTTGACTCTTTGCTTGTTTTTTCTCGAAGCGAGAGATCCACCAGTAAGCAAGTGCTGAGAAAATCATGGTCATAAAGACATTGATAAAGAAGGCTTTCATTAAATCTACACCTGTTGGGAAGGCTGAAGCCGTCATACTTACAACAAAGATAAGAATAAGAACAGATACAACACCCATACCGAAATGACGAGAACCCATGCGGAAATCACGAGGCGTGTCATCAAACTTTAGACGGAAAACAAAGTAGGCAATCATGATGAAAATAGGCGGTAACATTGCAGTACCTGCTGTTAAGTTAATTGCAGTATTCATCATCTCTTGTACTGATTCAGAGCCAAATCCGTTAACAACAAGCATGACAAATACAAAAGCAAATTGCCACCAAGCTGCGCGAACAGGAACACCATGCTCATTTAACTCAGTTGTTTTTTCACCATAGACACCTTTTGGAATTTCAGAAAAGTGGATTTTAACTGGTGCAGCGGTCCACATCATCATTGAGCCAAACATTGCGATGAATAGAACGATACCAACAAAACGACCGACTAGAGCTTCAGAAATATTGAAGTACTGAGCCATACCGGTAAATATTTCAACCATACCGCCAGCATACGTTAAGCTTTCACGTGGAATGAACACATTTACAAGTAAAGAACCAACAGCGTACATAGCACCAATTAAAATACCTGCTGCGATAATGACTTTAATAAAGGTTTTTTGACCACCTTTTACGTCTTTTAAATAAGCCGCTGCGGTTTCTGCACCACCGGCAGCTTGGAAGATCCAACACATAATACCAAGAGTTGCCCAATTAATGGTTGGTGTCATTGCTTCCATCGTAATTGGTTGAGCAGGGGTATGATCGCCACCAAGCGCCATTAATGCTCCGATAACATAGATACCAAACAGGGCAAATACACCATAAGCAACCATTTCTGATATTTTACCTAACCATGATGCGCCTTTGGTCGATATGTGTGTGGCTGCTGCAAATAACACAATAGAGATAATGGATGTCACCATTGGTGAAAAAGAGTATTCATAACCTAGCATTGCATATGAAGCATAAGCAATTACGTTTGGCAGTAGGGATACGAACCAAAATAGATTTACAAACCAGTATAAGAAAGAGCCTAGATAGGCCATCTTTGTTCCCAGAGGTTGTTTTAACCAGTCATACATGCCTGATTCAGAGTTTTTATTAGCAGATACAAATTCGGCAATGATAAAAACGAATGGAATAAAGTAGACAATAGTCGCTAGCAAAAAGATAGGGGCCGAGCTTAATCCCAATTCAATGTTGTTGTTTACAATGTTACGCACGTTAAATACGGCGGCCATTGTCATAGACAGCAAGGCAAACTTACCTATTGTGCCTCGTACAGATTCAGACATAGTTATTGCATTCCTATATGTTTGCGTTAATGTTATTTTTGTATGTAAGGTAACTTTTAGTAAAATTATAGTAATTAATTTTACTAAAAGTTACTGTGAGATGTGTCATTAAATAATGAAGAAAAAACAAACAAAGTGTGATGATGGTCTAGTCTAGTTGGATGAAGTTTATAAAAGTGTTGCTGTATTCAGTTAGTATTCGCCTTCAATAAACAGTTCATTGGTACAGCAATAGATGTTTAATTCATTATCTAAATCTATAAAACGCGACTTTACCTAATGTAATACTCATATAAATTAATAAATGTTTCAATAAGTATAATTATATGAAATTATTTATAGTGAGAGATTGATTATTTATAATCAATTAAATATAAATATTGACCTTTTTGAGATTGCAGCATATAAGGTAGCAAAATTTAATGTATCTAATATAAGGCCTAAATATTTAATTTTAATTGTCTTTAATAGAACGGAAACCTAAACCACTTTCATTCAATACAAACAACAGAAGGTTAAACTGATAGAGCTATTTTGAGTTTTTATTTATTAGTTTTATTGATATAGCAATTATTTTGTCATCATAGAATGATTCATTTTTGTGAATGAATTATATGTATTTGTAGTATGTAAACTTAAAATGATTAATGTTAAATTATTTGGTCTAGAGAAGTTCTTCTTATTCGTTGTTTTGTTTTTTGGTGTTTTAGCATCGATAATTTATTATCATATATATTCCATATCAATTTTGGAAAAAAGCATTCACATTAACTATCAAAAGGTTGTTGATGTAACAAAGCGCTTTCATGGGTATTATATAAATTCGGATACGATACCTTTAAAAAAAGGTGTTCATGATAATGATGGCGTAGGCGTTATTGTTAATAAGTTGGGAAACGTTAAGGTTTTATCTCCAGCTATAAATCAGCTTTATAAGAGCTTATCTGAAGTGATAGAGTCAAAATATATCTGGACTGTTGCTGTTATAGATAAATTGCATCATGAAAATACAGAAAACTCATATTTCAGGCCTTTAAGAGATGGTTATCTTAGATTTAATAATAAATCATTGCATGATTCTAATATATTAGAAAGCATAGTTAATTTAGAAAGCTTGAAAATTAGTTATAAATCTTTTCATCATGACGATGTTAGAATTACTGAGATATATAAAGAGCAATGGACTGGTGAAGAAATATACTCAGTTATTTATCCTATTTACTTAGATACAAAGCTAACGTCGGTTATTATTGTAGATATTAAAAGAGGGTGGAATTCTCTTTTAATTGAAAACTTTAACCAGAAACGCTGGACTCATTTTTATTATGGTAAAGGTGCTAATTGGGCAACGTTTACTCTTGCATTGCCATATACATCTGATAAATATTCACCAGGTGTAAGTATTGATATTTTTTCAATATTAGTTGTGAGCTTTTATATATCTTTTATTGTCTTCTTTGCCGCATTATGTGGTTATTATTTTTATGTAAAAGTAAGCATAGTGAGAAGTTATGATCATATGACGGGTTTTTATCGCCGTGATTTTTATGAGCCAAAGTTAAAAGCATTAGAGTCAGCTTCATTTTTAATGATAGATATCGATCATTTTAAGCGAGTAAATGATACTTACGGACATGATTTTGGAGATATTGTTATTCAACAAGTTTCTTATCGTATAAAAAACTGCATTAGAGTCAATGATATTGCGATCCGGTGGGGAGGCGAAGAATTCATAGTTATTTTTCAAAAAATCGATCAAGACGATCTTATGAATAAAGCAGAAGTTATTCGAAAAGTGATAGAAAATAAATCGATTGATGGAATAAATATTACTATATCTATTGGCGGAGCTAAACAAAGAGATTTTGAATCAGTTAATGATGTAATAAAAAGAGCTGATGCAGCTCTCTATGATTCTAAGAATACAGGTCGTAATAGAGTTACATTAGATAAGAACAACTATGATTTCAATTAATGCGGATAAAAATAATATGTACATGAGATTTTTCTTATGCTCATTCATATTGTCAGGATATGTATTGTATCAATATAACAGATTAGAAATAGATTCGTTTAAAATGGAATTTCAAAGTAACATCAATAAACTTTATGATACGATCAGAAAGATAACACCATATTATTTGAATACCAATACGGTAGAGTTATATAAAGGGACGTATACTATTGATCAAGTTTCGGTAATGGTGAATGAAAATAGTAAGGTAAAGGAGTTATCTTTAGGAATAAATTTATTAGAAACAGAGATTAGAAAATATATTGGTGATGACTATTGGAGTATTGCAATCATACAAAAGTCGGACATAAATACAGATTCAAATACAGCACATTTTAAGCCTTTACGAGATATCCATGTTAATCTAAATTCAGATATGAAATATGATCACAATTGGATAGATAGAATATTGATTAATGAAAATATATCAAGCAATTATCATATTCTATCATTGTGCGACTTGAAATTAACAGAATCTTACGTTGAGAAAATCTCGGAACAAAAGGTTAGAAGTATATTTTACCCTATATATGTTAACAAAAATTTAACTGCAATGTTTCTGTTGGATATTAAAGATACTGTATTTAATAATTGGTTAACTCAATTTAATAAAGATAGATTTAGCTTTTTATACTATATCAATGATAAAAATCCATTTTTTACTTTAGATAACTCAATAGATATTCCTTGTTCTCCAGTAGGAAATATATTGGGATTATCAATTAATGTAAATAATATAATAATATGGAGTTTGTTATTTGCATCTGTTATTACTTGCGGGTTCATTTTTATTGAAAAAACATTAAGAAAATTTATTTTTTATTGCACACTCGATGACATGACGGGGCTTTATCGTCGTGACTTTTATGAAATGAAACTTAATCATATGTCAGGTAAATCTATTATTATTGTGGATATTGATAAATTTAAAGAAATCAATGACAAACACGGTCACTTTAAAGGAGATGAAGTCATAACTGAGGTATGTCGTCGTTTAAGACAATGCATTAGAGGTGATGATTTAGCTATTCGTTGGGGTGGTGAAGAGTTCGTTATTGTTTTAAGTAATGTTTCTTGTATTGATTTATTTAATCGTTCTGAAGCAATAAGAATATCGGTTTCAGAAAGCCCAATTGCTGGTATGAATGTGTCTGTATCTATAGGTGCAGCTATAGGGCAGAAATTATCTTTTAAACGAACGCTAAAAATGGCGGATACTGCATTATATCAATCAAAAAATGCAGGAAGAAACAAAGTAACGGTATTTGAAGGATAATATATATGAAATTTATTACTAATAAATATACTGTTTATTTGTTGATTCTTGTGGTTTTTGTACAATTTTTCGTCGTTACAGATTACGAAAAATTTGTTGATAATAACGTTAGAAGTGCAATTGAGAGTATTGAATATAAACTTGATTCAGCCAAAGAAACAGTCGGTGAGTTACAGAAGTTTAAAGAGAAAAATTGTGAAGAAATGATGTTACCTTTACAAAAGATTGTTGCCTTAAATCCAATGATAAATAGCATTTCATTTGTTCGTGACGGTGCTTACTACTGTAGCTCTATTGCTGGTAAGAAGGTGTCTTCTGCGGTATTACCTAAAAGAGAGATTCATATACATGAAAAGAATTACTTAACTGGAATGCCAAGTTTTTCTTATTATCATCAGTATAATGACGATCATGGGGTTCAATTTTACATGAAGGGGATCTCTGTTGATTTAGGCGATAGTCCGGTTGGTCATCTATCTTTATCTAATAAAGAATACGTGATATCAAAAAACAATGTATTTAGTGTGTATGTGCCAAATGAAAAGCAGACACATAAATCAGAAAAATACGATTTTGTAATTTTACTGGACTATAATGCTGAACTATCAATAAAAAATTATCTCATTAGTCATGTACTTACGATTGTTATCGTCTTACTGCTAATCATGCTTATTAAAGTATTATCATTTAAGCTTTCGTTATTAGATATTGAATTGATAAGGCTAAAAAAAGCAATTAAAAACAACAGGATAGTTCCTTTCATACAACCTATTGTTGATGCTAATGAAAATATCATTGGAGGGGAGGTATTAGCTCGATGGATTACTTCTTCAGGTGAGGTTATTCCGCCGTTGTCTTTTATTCCTAAAATAGAAAAGTTTGGTTTAATTAACGCAATGACGAAATCCTTATTAAATCAGCTTAAAGTGTATGTAAATGAGCATCAGGTTCATGGATTAAAAGTAAGCGTAAATTTTACTGAAAGCTGTCTTTATGATGAAGAAATGTACGAATTGTGTAAAGAGTTATCGGGACACTTTATATTGATTTTAGAATTTACAGAATCTATGGAATTTGCAGATAAAAATAAGATAATTTTGTACATGGAAAAGTTTAGAAAAATTGGCGTTCAATTTTCCCTTGATGATTATGGAACAGGATATTCATCATTGAAATATTTAAACTACTACCAGTTTGATGTTATCAAAATTGATAAATCATTTATTGATGATATAGAAACGAATCAGCACTCTATCAAAATTATCGAGAACATTATCTTATTAGCCAATAATTTAGATATTCAATTAGTTGCGGAAGGCGTTGAGAACCATCGACAAAAGAAAATTCTTAATGATTTGAACATTTCAGCACAGCAAGGGTTTTACTATTTCAAACCAATGCCTTTGGATAATTTTCATTCCATAATGCGTGATTAAAACAAAAGGGGGAATAAATTATGTTTATTCTCCCTTTTGTTTATTTTTGCATCAGGATTAGGTAGTAGTCTAGTTAACTTAAGAATTTTTCTATATCAACGTCATCACATTGTTCTGGTTTTAAATAGGTATCTGCGTACTTTTTATATAAACCAGAGGTTAAGAATAAATCAAATAGATCACTATCAATATGTTGATCTTTAACCATAAAGTGCATTATTTTGAGAGATTCCGTTAAGGTTTTGGCTTTTTTATATGGACGATCGTGACTGGTTAATGCCTCAAAAATATCAGCTATCGCCATCATTTTTGCTGTTAATGGCATTTGTTCAGACGTAAGACCCATAGGGTAGCCTGTACCATTCACTTTCTCATGATGACCGCCGGCTATCTTTGCAATGTCCTTCATCGTTTTTGGAAAGGGAAGGGTTTCTAACATTTGAATTGTTTGAATTATATGGTTGTTTATTACAAATCGCTCTTCGTTATTCAGTGTTCCTCGTTGAATTAACAAATTGTAGATTTCACCGAGATTATTTTCGTATTGAGTCGGTTGTAATGTGAATCGCTCATCATGCGGTAGGTTCATTTCTCTTGGAATTAAGTGAAATAGGTTATCTTGTAATAGATTTACAGTTAATGGTACTTGTTGGCCATCAGAGTTATTTAGACGTTCTTTTTCTTCCCAAGAAAGACCAAGACTGGAGTCTAGAGTTTGTGTCCATGTTCGTTGGCTAATCTCTTGTATTTGTGTCGCGTCTTGTTCAGATAAAAATTCATCTCCGACATTCATTTTTGCAATGAAAGTAAATTCGTCATCAAGTTTCTGCCATTCATTCTGTAATATTTCTTTATTCTTTTGTGGGAGTTCTTGTTTGAACGCTTGCTTCCATTGTTCTATTTCAACATCACGCTTTAATACTTCAAATCGAGTTCTTATTTCATGGATACGGTTATAGATAGTTTCTAGTTTTGTCGCTTTATCAACAACGTGTTCTGGTGTTGTAATTTTTCCGCAGTCATGTAGCCATGATGCAATTCGTAATTCTTCTTTTTGTATGTTGTTTAATGTGAAATGTGTAAATTTGGGTGATGAAGATTGATCTGCAACTTCTGCTAACCATTGTGTTAATACCGGCACTTTTTGACAGTGGTTACCTGTATAAGGTGATTTAGTATCGATCGCACTGGCCATGACTTGAATGAATGATTCAAGTAAGTCTTTTTGGTTTTGTAACATTTTCCGACCATGAAGAGCAATGGCAGTAAAATTTATTAATGATTCGAAGTAATCGAATTTATCATTACGTATGGCTTCACTATCCTTAATATCAAAAACTAATACCATAGCGCCAATAGTTTGCTTTCCTTTTGTGAATAATGGGAAAGTGAGTGACCATGTATCTTCGTCTTTTAGTCCCAGTTTTTCTTTTTCATTTATGTCGAGTTTTTGAATACTTAAACCTTCAAAAGGTTTCTTTTTAACTAGGATGTATTCCAGATTTTTAGCTATCTCTTTGTCGTCGAGAGAGTAACGTTTTAATCCACTAATGTCTTCGTTTTGAGTGTTTGCTCGCCATGCAAAATGAGGCTCTATGTGTGTTTCATCATCATTAATGAGATAGAGGTAGGCTCCTGCTGCTTCTGTTGCGTTAGCTGTATTTCGTCCAATAATTTGTATGAGATCATCAATCTCATGTTCTTCTAATATAGTATTGGTTAAGTTGAAATAATTCTCTATGGCGGATTTCATGCTAGTAACGGATTTATTTAGATTATCTATTTCTAATATCTTGGTTGGTGATTGTTTTAGTTGAGAAAAATCGAATTTTGATATTAACTGAGCTTGTTCAGTTGCTTGTTTAATAGGTTTGGAAATACGCTGCGATACAAAATAAACACAAGGAATGGAGAGACACAGTACTAAAAAAGACCATAAAATAGTTTGGTTGCGAATAACTGACGCACTAGATAAAAGCTCCGATGCTTTTACTGCCACTAATAAATTTAATGTTCGTTGTTGATTAATCGGAACAGAAAAAATTTTTCCATACCAATCCTCATTGTTATGTTGGTATCGTTGTATTTCTTGGTCTAAATGAAGTTGCTGTAATGCCGCCATTGCACTTTGATTGAATATGTCTTTTAACATAACGGCTTGATTATTGATTTCAGTATGAGCGCTGTAATTGCTGGCATACACAATGCTTTCTTCATCATAAAGTACTCTTATCGATGAGCTGTGATTTGAAGTGCTTTTTAATACTTCATCTACCTTGAACATGAGTAGATCGGCACTAACAACCACATCATTATCTGCTTTTTGATGAATGGTTAAGCCAAACTGATTAACAGCGTTGAAGTAACGAGGTTTAGATAGAATTGTTTTATTTATCGTTGAATTTTTAAACCAATCTTCATTTCTAGGATCATTCTTTTGGAGCTTAAATATTCGAGAATCAATGAGTTTGCTTGTCTTATCATAAAAATAGATGGTACTTGTTACTTTTGTTCCTAAGGGCATATCTATAAAGTAAAAGCGAGCGGAAGGAGGGGCATTTAATTCCTTTCTTAAAGATTGGTTTTCAATAATACCGACCCCAAACCAGTCTCCATTAGGGTAAGTGATACGATAGGTTGATACATGGTTATTCAATTTTAAAAGCATTAATAATTCAGAAAAGTAAGCTTTACGCTCTTCTAACGTATTGGTTTTTATTATTTCTTTTTTGGATAACTCTCCAACGGCATTAAAGGCTGGCCGATACTCATCACGCATTGAAAAGCGAGTTTCATTGGCTATTCGGTCAAAAATAGTTGAGTTAGCTTCAAGTAGAATATCATTCATGCTCTTATTGGCTAACAGGATTTGTGCGGTACAGATGATGGCGATCATCAATATAAATAATGTTGATATATGAACGTGTAGTGGGAAGACGAGTTTAGCTCTTATTGTTTTTATTATACGTTTCATAATGCACCATTTATCATTTACCTATAACTAAACGTAGTTGATAAATAGAAAAAGATCCGAGAATATTATTCACGGATCTTTAGGTGGTGCTAAGTATATTAATTATTGTTGAACGGCTGCTTTTGATTCCTCAATTAACTGTTCTTTAGTTAGCGATTTTTCATATTGGCTGTATTTCCACCATGCGAACCCAAGGAAGATTACGATGCCACCAACGTTGTAGAAAATGATAGTCATAATGTCAGCACCTGTTGGGAAGGTTGAAGCAAAGAAACCAACCGTAAAGATACTAATAAGAATCGAAACAATAACAAGGCCAGTAAAACGAGAACCCATTCTGAAATCACGTTCTAAGTGATCCAGTTTTAAACGTAGATTTAAGTAAGCAATCATGATGAACAGTGGTGGAAGCATAGATGCTGCCGCTGTCATGTTGATGATGGTGCTCATTAAGTCTTGTACTGTATCTGAGGCTAATGTTGGGATAAACATCAGTGGAATTACGATTAAGAATTGAATCCATGCTGCACGTTCAGGAACGCCTTGTTTATTTAGAGCTACCGTTTTTTCACCAAAAATGCCTTTTGGAATTTCTGAGAAGAAGATTTTAACTGGTGTTGCTGTCCACATTAATAGTGAGCCAAGCATTGCAGTAAATGAAACGACCCCCACAAAACGGTTCATTAAGATTTCAGATAAACCAAAGTGTCTTGCTAAACCTTCAAATACTTGAACTGAACCACCAGTAAACTTGAGAACTTCACGAGGTACAAACACGTTCGCTAAGATAGAGCCAACAGAGTAAAGTGCACCGATAAAGATACCTGCAATGATGATAACTTTAACGAATGATTTGTGACCACCTTTAATGTCGTTAACGTAAACCGCTACCGATTCAGCACCGCCAGCTGCCATGAAGATCCATGTGATTACACCAAGGAATGCCCAGTTAAATGATGGAGTCATTGCTTCAATGGTAATCGGATCTGCAGGTTCAATACCGCCAATTAATGCTCCACCTGATAATAGAATGTAAGACAGAGTAAGCAGAAGCATTAATGATGAGGTTAAAGAAGTAATTGGACCTAATAATTTTGCACCGTTATTGGATACATGAGTCGCTACAGCAAATAATAAGGTACTTAATACTGCGGTAGTAAATGGTGTAAATATGTATTCAAACCCTAAGAATGCATAAGAGGCATAAGCGATGATTCTTGGTAGAAGTGAGGTGAAGAAAAATAGGTTAACAAACCAATAAGTATAAGCGGTAATGAAAGCCCAACGACCGCCTAATGAACTTTTTACCCAAGCGTATACGCCGGCTTCTGAGTTTTTATTTAAAGATACAAATTCGGCAACAATCAAACAAAAAGGAACGAAATAGAAGAGGGTAGCCAAAAAGAACATGGGTGCAGAAGATAGCCCGATTTCAATATTGTTGTTAATGATATTATTGAAGCTATAAACTGCAGCAAAAGTCATAGACAGTAAGGCGAATTTGCCTATCGTGCCACGAGTTGATGTAGACATAAGGTACTCCGATGAATCACATATTGTAGGGATACCAATCCATTTATTATATAAGTAATGGTATTGGTATGGAGGGATTTGGTCATGCTTATAAACCAATCCCTCCTTATTTTTTGGCTCTGAATGTAGTTTCAGATACCGTTTTATTATTGTTTTATTGCGGTGTTGCTTAGTTTACTTATTCAGGAAATAGCCATCTTCGATTGTGACTTTTAAAACCACTTTACGAACACGATTATCACCGTGGAATTTATAGGCTTTGCTGTTATCAAATACCGCGACTTGACCTTCACAAAATTGGTGTATTTGACCATTACCGTTTAGGTGTTCACGATCCGTTTCATCGGAATATGCTTGCACGCTTTCTAGTTCAGACTTATCTGCGACCTCAACCGTTTCACGGCCTTCTAGGTAGTAATGAATATCAAAGTATCGGCGGTTACCAACAAAGGTTTCTGTATTTTTAGCAATGCCATCTTCAATCATGTAGACCAGAGAATCACCAATTGAATACATGATCCCATCTCTTAGGTTGCCAATGTTTTCAATCGCTTCAACACAACGATTCCATTTACGGCCGTCACGATATACCACTTTAAATTGTTCTAGATTGTCTAAAATGATCATTACTTTTCTCCGCCTTCAATTGTTGTTTTTGAAGTGAATGCTGTGTTTGAGATGAATGTGTGGTTTGCCAATGCTTTTGGTGAACAGCCACCTTGTTGAAATGGAACCAAAGTCAGTGCGTATTGGAATTTATCCATGTAAACACGGTATGAATCTAACACCTCAGAGCCCCAAGAGTTTGAGCCCAACCCCATTAACTTATGGTCAAGGTTTAGGGTGATGTAACCACTCTTCTCAAGTTCAATGGTGTGCTGCGCTTCATGAATGTTTTGGTTAGTGTAGAACCAAGCACTGAAGTTGATTTCTTGCTCAGGTTTAACAAACAGACCACTACCATGACGGTTAGCAAGCGATGCCCAACGAACGTGTTGACGGTTGCCATTATTTTGTGGGAACGGGTAGTTTTCAAACATATTCGCTACCGTTGTTTGGTATACATCAATCATGTTTGCTTGTTGGCTGTCTTGATAGTTTTCTTCTGGGCCACGACCATAGTATTGAACTTGGTCAAAGTCATTGTTGATACCAAGATCCAAACCAATCACAGGGATCACATGAGGGTAATCACCGTAACGCTCACCAGAGAGTTGAATGTTTAGCTGACCTTCTTTGTTGATTTCATACACGTAAGTACAACGCATGCCAAAATCAAACACCGGTGGGGCAATAATGCTGGTTACCGTGAAAGTGGCTTTACCGTTTGAGGCATCAAGGTCGATAGAGCGGAAATGCTCTTGCATGATTTGAAGGTGCGCAGGTTCCCACAGACCTTCATGTTCCTGCTTATGGTTATCCACCATTGGCTTAAAGAAATTCAGTTTAGGTGCGCTTGCAATTAACTCATCACCATTCACAACCCATGAGGTTAATTTACCGTTCACTTTCGAGAAAGTAAGTGCGAAGTTCAGCCCTTTTACTACATAATCCAAACGAGACGCTGTGATATCAAGTGCGATTGCATTGCTGTTAGAGAATACTGGAAGTTGCTCTGTGTTTTCTTTTAACTGAACTTGGTAAACTGCAATGTCGTGATTCGCTTCGCTGTATAGAGTACGAGAATCTTTACGTACTGTGAAATTAACGAATGTTTCGCGTCCATCCAGTTCAGGTAGTGTGATTTCAATATCACGGCTTGAGTTTTCAGTTAATCCTTCCACTTTGAATGTTGTGCTTTGCAGTGTTTCGCCTTCTGCACGGATCTCAGCGGTAATGGTGTAGTCATCAAGGTTTGAGAACCATAACTTGTTATCGACAGTGAAAACACCGTTTGCTGCGTCTTTTGCACGGATTTTAACTGGCGCGATAACTTGCTTATATTCTTTTAAGCCTGGACCCGGAGTTTGGTCTGAGTAAACTAAGCCATCCATACAGAAGTTGTAGTTGTTTGGATAATCGCCGTAATCACCACCGTATTTTAAGAACTCAGTGCCGTTTTCATCTTTAGCAAGAATACCGTGATCACACCATTCCCATACATAATGCCCTTGAATAGAATCATGCTTGTAGAATACGTTTTGGTATTCAGTTAATCCACCAGGGCCATTACCCATTGCGTGTGCGTATTCACAAATAATACGTGGTTTATTGTGTGGATGTTCTCCAAAAGCATTCATTAGTTGAGCACGAGAGTACATAGTACTGATGATATCAACCACTTCAGCATCACGATCTTCTTCATAATGAACCAAACGAGTGTCATCAATCGCTTTTGCAGCATCGTACATAGATTTGATGTTACAACCGTAGCCAGATTCGTTACCCAGTGACCACATGATGATGGATGCGTGGTTCTTTTGAGCGTGAATGTGACGTTCAATACGCTCTACAAATACGTGCTCCCATGCAGGATCATTGGTAATGCGGCTTAAATCACCTACGTTTGCAAAGCCGTGTGTTTCTACATCGGTTTCACCCATAACAAACAGACCGTATACATCGCACAGTTCATAGAAACGAGGGTCGTTAGGGTAGTGAGCTGTACGTACCGAGTTGATGTTGTGTTGCTTCATCAAAACAATGTCTTTCTCAACACGGTCCATACCCACAGCACGACCTTTTAGGTGATCGTTATCGTGACGGTTCACACCATGAAGCATGACGTATTTGTTATTGATGTAGAACAGGCCATCGCGCACTTTAATATCACGGAAGCCAACACGGTTCGGGATAATTTCTAGTGTTTTACCGTTTTCATCTTTTAGAGTCAGGATTAATTGGTATAGGTAAGGGTTTTCTGCTGTCCAATGCGTTGGGTTTTCCATATCGATATTGATATCAACGCTATGGTTCGTATCAAAAGAAAGCGAATTGACTGTGCCTTCAGAAACGACAGTCTGACCATCAAACAGTGTGTAACCTAGTGAATAATCAGATACAGAGTTGTTTGTTAGATTTTCTAGCTGGGCTTTACAAGACAATGTTGCACTTTGGTAGTTTTCATCAAAATCAGTGCGGATAGTAATGTCTTGAACGTGTACTTGCTCTTTACCTACTAAGTAAACATCACGGAAGATACCGCCTGTCCACCACATGTCTTGGTCTTCAATGTAAGTGGAGTCAGCCCATTGCATAACACGAACAGAAAGCAGGTTTTCACCTTGTTGTGCAAATTCAGAGATATCAAATTCAGCAGTTAAACGACTGCCTTTACTAAAACCAACGTAATTACCGTTTACGTAGACTTCTAAGTAGGTTTCTACACCATCAAACTTGATGATGGTTTGTTTGTCGTTCCATGTTTCACCCAGAGTGAACGTGCGTTGGTAAGCACCTGTTGGATTATCGCTTGGTACAAATGGAACATCAATTGGGAAAGGAAAGCCTTCATCAGTGTATTGAAGATCGCCATGACCTTCCATTTGCCACATGTTAGGAACCGTAATATTGCCCCAATTGCTCATGTGTTGAGAATAAAACTCTTCAGGAACAAGTAAAGGATTAGTAAAGAAATTGAATGTCCATTGACCACTTAATAATTGGTAATGACTGCTTAATTCACGTTGGAATGTACGAGCAGCTTGAACTGAGTCATATGAGAAGAAGTAAGCGCGTGGAGCTATGCGACTCTCATTTAAGCGGAAGAAGTTTTCCCAATTGTTCACGTGTAGCCTCCCGGTCAGTGCCGATAGTTCTTATAAATAGGTAAATATAAATCGTAGTAAATAACTCTCTGGTAAAAGATATTAACTAAAGTTTTAGTAAAACAAATCGGTAAATTCTTTTACTTTTAACTTGGTCACATAATGAACTGAGCTTTGTGAGCGTGGTAACGTTAATCAAGTGTATTGATACAATTCATTAACTTAAATGGCTGCTTTTGGATGATATAAGAGCAAAGTGGTGAAGATGTGTTCGAAAAGGGTAGAGGGCGTAAAAGAGGGTCTAGTTATTAATATAAAAAAAGCAACGCCATAAACGCTGCTTAATGTTGGTAGTAAATTTATTGGAAAATTTTACTTTTTAGTCGTATCACGTAAGCGTAATTTACTTGGAATATAAACACGTACTGGAATCGCACGTTCATCACGACGGCGCTCAAGCAATAAGTTAATGCCTTGGCTTCCCATTAGTTCAGAGTGAATTCGAACCGTTGATAAAGAAGGGAAAGTAAATTTAGCTGTTGGAATATCATTAACACTGATTAAAGCAATGTCTTCAGGGATACGTAATCCTTTTTCATGGATAGCCCGTAAAACGCCAATAGCAATCGAATCTGAGGCAATAAACCACGCATTTGGGTAGTCAGTCTCTAGCATTTCTTTTGCAAGCTTGTAACCCGATGAACTTGAGAAATCACCACGATAGAGATCCGATTCAGATACAACGCCTTTTAGCTGGCCATATTCAGCGAATACTTCTTCACGAATGTCTGAACAGTTTTCATCATCTTGACCACCAATAAATCCAATACGTTGATAACCTTGATTCATGAAGTAGTTGATGACTTCTTTACTGATACGAGCAAGATCGATATCGACAGAATCAAAGTTTTGCTCATGATCGGTATAATCAATATAAACAATGTTTTTGCTGATTTTTTGAATCGCTTTTAATTGTTCTTTAGTTTGACGACCAACCAGTAAAATACCATCAACTCTTAAATTCTTAATGTCTAGGCTGCTTTCATAACTATTAGTTAATGTGATATCAAATTTATCACATTGGGTTTCAATACCGTGGCGAATAGCAAGGTAATATGGGTCGTTTACTTCGGTTTCTTGCTTGTAATTGTATAAAGCTAGAAAGTGTAGTTGTTCTTTTGCTAATTTTGGCAATGCACTGGCTAACTTACGAGTAGAGCTTGTTTTGTATTCGAGCTTTTCTGCTATTTCAAAAATACGTCGCTTTGTTTCTTCTTTTACGCTTAGCGTCGGGTCTTCATTCAAGACACGAGAAACCGTTGCCAATGAAACTTCAGCTTCGTTGGCTATTTCCTTTAACGTTGCCATTCATCCTCCAGCCTTTAATTTTATAATATTGGCTTTATGTTACTTAATAAATGATGATTTTGATACTTAAATATGGTTTTTACTAAATTTTTACTCTAGTTGTTATTGGGATTTTTGATATAGGAAGCCTATTGGGGCAATCGCTTGATTAAATAGACGTTTTTTTTGAGCTAAAAAAAGCTCAGCAGTTGAAATAGCATCGACTAAAGCGTGATGAGCGGGGTAGTCTGGTAACTTGTATTGACGTCTGAGAGAAAATAAACGGAAATCTCTTTGATAACGGTTTTGTTGAATCGTATTTTGTTCAATTCTAAGGGTATCTAACCAAATTATAGGCAAATTTGGCAATTGCAGAGAAAGGAAAAATTGCTCTAAAAACCGCTGCTCAATGGTTGCTCCATGAACAACAAGAATATTGCTAGGTAAATTCGAAAAGAAACACTCCATTGCCTCTTCGAGTGAAATACCCATTTTTTGTTGCTCAGGTAAAATGTGATGCAATGAACGGGCAGTATGATCTCTTTCTTCACGTTCATTTTCTGCATTTATTGAGATTGGCTCATTAATGATATGGTGCTGGGCACTATTGAGTTTTATTACGCCATTAATAATATGAACCCAACCAATGCTCACGATATGATCGGTTTTCGGATTTAGCCCTGAGGTTTCAAAATCCACTACAGTGAACGCCATATCATTACTGTTTTCTTTAGGACTTGGGTAAGGTGCTTTAAGAAAACGGGCTAAATAATTAGGTAACTCTAAGTTTTGTTCGATTAATGCTTGTCTCTGCTCTTCTAGGCGATGCAATGGATGACGATTGGAGAATAGTTCCATCATATGAGCGATGATATTTTTGTTCGTTAATGATTTATCAGGCATGTGCTAGACACCAAATTTCATTTTCATTAATTCTTGAAAGTTTGAAACGATACGAAACGCATCTTTTAAATGCTGACGTTCAAAGCTACCAAATAAATCAGGCTGTAGTTGACTATCAATGGGAGTGTCATTTTGAATTGCTTTTAATTGGTGTTGGAAACGCAAGCGATTTGCATAATGATAAGTTTCATTGAGATCTTGATATGTTGAATCGTTAAGAACACCAACTTGGTGTAAAAATTCCATGCGCTCTGTGGTATTTAATGCAGTACCTTCTTGCAGTAGTGAATAAATACGGATGAAATCAACCATACAAGAAATGGCGGCTTTTTTGATGTTCAACACTTTATTATTGTTACCATCTTTTTCTAATACCAAATGTTTAAAGATGCCCAGTGGTGGGCGAGTTCTTAATGCATTACGTACCAGAGCTACGGTTAACTGCATATTATTGCTTACCAGTTCATGGCGGCAGGAATCAACCGATTCAAAGAGTGCTTCATCACCATAAATTGGACGAATTTCTAAAAATACATTGAGATTAAGTAATAATTCGTATTCAGGGTTATTACTCCATTTGCGGTAGTATTCTTGCCAGATCTCTGCTTTTTGGCACCATTTCGGTGTAGCTGCCATAAAGCGACCTTTGCATAAGGTGTAATCTAATTCTGAGAGTGCTTTACACACGTACATCGAGAAATGATTAAAATAGATTCTGTCGGATTCTGTCGCATCATCTGCAAGGATAATGGCATTGTCTTGATCTGATGCTAAATGAACTTCATTTCGAGCATGAGAGCCCGCGACGATCCATGTAAATTTACAAGGTGGCTGACCGAATTGTTCAATGGCAAGTTCGATTAACCGATACGTAAATGCATCATAAATCATACTCAATACTTGCCCAATAATACTTGGCGATGAATTGCTCTCCATCATTCCCTGAAACACAGTTCTTCTGTGTTTGGATAAATCAATTAATGTCGAGATGGAATCAGCGTGACGAATTTTATCCAGTAAAAAAATAGATTGAACACTGTCATTTTGAATTAAATGTTGTGGGGTGATGAAGCCTGTGACCTGCTTTTGATGGTTAAGCACAGGAATATTTTGAATATTATGCTTCATCATCAATTGAACAGCTGACATCACCAAGTCATCTTCATATACGGTATGAATTTCTTGAGTCATGATCGAGGAGATAGGGTCATGAACATTTTTTGCTTGAGCAACCACACGTTTCGTCATGTCCTTATCGGTGATCATCCCAATTAGACGTTTGTTTTCATCGACAATAAAAGCACACGAAACGCCAACGACATTACGCATTTGATGAGCAACTGCTTGAATGGTATCCATGGGAGAGGCAATCGCTATGGTTGAATCCGCAATATCACTGTTAGGGCGAAGGTAGTTTTGATGCGCATGCTGTTGGTTGTCTTGTTTACTATCCTGTGCACGCAAACGCGTTTTTAAACTTAAAGCAAGAGATGAAGCAACTTGAGGATAAGCCTCTACAGTTGCCATTAATGAGGTGTAATCAAAGCGATAAAGAAGCGTATTCTCTATAGCAAAAATGGAATAGCCAAACTCTGAGTCATTTTGCTGTAGGTTAAAACCAAAGATATCTTCAGAGCCTAGTTTGGCACGCAATGTTCCATCAAGATTATTCTGTTGTACTACACCTGTACGAATAATATAGAGATGGGTGGCGTTATCTTCATGAGAGATGGTTTCTTCAGGACCAAGTAATAAGATATCGACAGTTTGAGCAATATCATTGAGTGCTGTTTGTGGCAGTAAATCAAAAGGAGGTATTGTTTGTAAGAAGGAAACAATATTCGGGAGGAGTTCATTATTCATATTGTTCATACCTTCTTATTACGGTCTATTTTGATTGATAATGAGGTTATGCCTAATAAACATTGCAGGCTATTCATATTAATTGCAACCAACTGATAATTAATATGAATAGCCCCATCATTGGATGAGGCTAGAGAAGATTACCAGAATACTGAGTACAGCACTGCAAGAATAATCACAACAACGTAAGCGGCAATATTAAAATTACGTTCTGTCGCAAACATGGAAGAGTCTAATGCGATAGCTTTAGGATCATCATCATGATCTGAGTAACTTAGACTCGTGAATGCAATCACTGCCATAGTAAACAGAAGTGTGTATAGCATTTGATCCATAAACGGCATGTTTAATGGCATAAATTTTAAGAACAGTGCAAATGGGATTGATACTATTACACCAATAACGGCACCTTTACTGTTGGTTTTTTTCCAGAATAGACCTAGTAAGAATACCGCCAAGATACCTGGGCTTACTAAACCTGTGTATTCTTGAATATATTGGAATGCTTGACCAAGATTACTTAGCATTGGAGCGATTAAACAAGCGACAACTAAAGCCACGATAGCTGAAATACGACCCACATTTACAAGCTTGTGATCGCCTGCTTTTTTACCAACAAATTCTTTGTAGATATCCATTGTGAATATGGTAGCTGTTGAGTTCAGCATTGAAGCTAATGACGACACAATTGCTGCGGCTAATGCGGCAAATACAATACCTTTAAATCCAACAGGTAAGAATTGTGTTAGCCATGGATAAGCTTTATCTGCATGAGCAAGCGTAGGAACGTTGGACGTTGCAATACTTCCAAGTTGCGACATTAGCTCTGGAGAAGTGGTAATTACGTAAGCTGCGATCCCCGGAACGACGACTAGGAATGGCACGAGTAATTTTAAGAAAGCAGCGAAAATAATCCCTTTTTGAGCTTCCGCAATAGATTTAGCCGCTAATGTTCGTTGGATAATGTACTGGTTAAAGCCCCAGTAATATAGGTTTGCAACCCATAGACCACCAATAAGAACGGCAATACCTGGTAAGTTCATATATTGAGGATTACTTTGATCTAAAATCATTTCAAAGTGGCCTGGTGCGGCTGTCGCCATTTTTGATAAACCACTAAACCAACCGTCAGTACCACCGATGAAATCAACAGCCATGTAAGTGGTTAATAGACCACCAAGGATCAAGAAGAATACTTGAATTACGTCAGTCCAAACAACCGCTGATAACCCACCGTAAATAGAGTAGGCCAATGCAAATAATGCTAAGCCAATAATAGAATACATGAGTGGAATACCAAGGATCGTTTGCAGTGCAAGGCCGCCTAAGTATAGAACTGAGGTTAGGTTTACAAAGACATACAAGCAAATCCAAAATACCGCCAAAATGGTTTTTAAGTTTTTGTTAAAGCGTTTTTCTACAAATTCTGGAATCGTGTAGATGCCTTTATCGATAAAAATAGGCAAGAAATACTTACCAACAATGATTAAGGTTAGTGCTGCCATCCATTCATAGGAAGCAATCGCTAAACCTATAGAAAAGCCAGAGCCTGACATTCCAATAAATTGTTCCGCTGAAATATTAGCGGCGATTAACGATGAACCAACTGCCCACCAAGGTAGCGATTTCCCTGCGAGGAAATAATCTTCTGTACTTTTTTGAGAGCCTTTTTTATCTCTGGATACCCAGAGGCCAACGCCAATAATGATTGCTACATAGAGAGCAAAAACGATGATGTCGACAATACCTAATCCATTTTCTACATGAGACATTGTATTAACCTACCACTTATTGTTTTGATTTGAAGTTGGATTGTAAACGTTTACAATTTTCATGGTGGTGATAGCTGTCACAAAATGTTACAAATGGTATTATTTTCTTTGTTATTTTTTAAGTTGCTGTTTTTGTTTGGTTATATTGTGGTTTGCTGATTTTATTAGTTGTATTTATGTGGTTTTTTTGCTTTTATGTAAACGTTTACATTTTTTGAAACTGATCACGATATTATTTTAAAGGCACTGGTAAACTTTACTAAAATCTAGCAGGAAGAGTTAATCATGAAAGTATTAGTAACAGGCGGAATGGGTTATATCGGTAGCCACACATGTATTCAAATGATTGAAGCAGGTATTGAACCAATCATTTTAGATAACTTGGAAAACAGCAAAGTCGCAGTGCTTGATCGTATCGAAGCGTTAACTCAAATTCGTCCTGTCTTTTATCAGGGAGACATTCGTGATGAAGCCTTTCTAGATAGTATTTTTGCTGAGCATTCTATTTCATCTGTGATCCACTTTGCGGGATTAAAAGCTGTCGGTGAGTCTGTTGCTAAACCTCTAGAGTATTACGACAACAACGTAAATGGGTCATTGGTGTTAGCTCGTTCAATGCGAAAAGCGAATGTAAAAAGCATCGTATTTAGCTCATCAGCAACCGTCTATGGCGATCCTGCTATTGTTCCTATTACTGAAAACTCACCAACAGGGGCGACAACCAATCCTTATGGTCGCAGTAAATACATGGTTGAAGAGTGTTTCTCTGATCTGTTTGATGCAGAGAACGATTGGAGCATTACCTTACTTCGCTATTTCAACCCAGTAGGCGCACATCCATCTGGCACTATGGGCGAAGATCCTCAAGGTATCCCAAATAATTTAATGCCATTTATCGCACAAGTTGCTGTTGGCCGTCGTGAATCACTGTCTGTATTTGGTAATGATTACCCAACACCAGATGGCACCGGCGTTCGTGATTACATTCATGTGATGGATTTAGCGGATGGGCACATTGCCGCATTAAAAGCGGTGGGTGAAAAATCAGGCCTTCATATTTACAACTTAGGTACAGGTAAAGGCTCAAGTGTTTTAGAAATGGTTGAGGCGTTTGCAGAAGCTTCAGGTAAGCCAGTTCCTTATACCTTGTGTCCACGTCGTGCGGGTGATATTGCTGAATGTTGGGCAAGCACTGAAAAAGCAGAGAAAGAATTGGGCTGGAAAGCGACTCGCAATGTAATGGAAATGAGCGCGGATACATGGCGCTGGCAGTCGAATAATCCAAAGGGTTATTGAGATCTAAAAGATTAAGAGTTCAGAATTCAGATCAGTCGCAAGCTCCTTGGCAGAGTTCAGAGAAGAGCATGGTTAGAGCGACAAATATAAGTATCTGGGTTCATCTGTATTTTATTAAAAAGAATTGAGTATAAAAATTATGTCAAATGTTGAGTTTAACCCAGTAGATCATCCGCATCGCCGTTATAACCCTTTAACGGGTCAGTGGATTTTAGTATCACCACATCGTGCGAAACGTCCATGGAGTGGTCAAGATGAAAAGCCATCAACGGCTGAGTTACCACAATACGACAAAGGCTGTTTCTTGTGCCCAACCAATGATCGTATCTCAGGTGATACTAACCCAGATTATAAAGGCACTTACGTATTTGGTAATGACTTTGCTGCACTGATGACGGATTCACCTGAAGCGCCGCAATCGTCTAATCCGCTGTTTAAAACACAAGGGGTTCGTGGATTAAGTCGTGTTATCTGTTTTTCACCTGATCACAGCAAAACCTTACCAGAGCTGCCAGTTGGTCAAATTCGTAATGTGATTGACACCTGGAATGATCAAATTGAAGAGTTAGGAAAAGAGTACGTTTGGGTTCAAGCGTTTGAGAACAAAGGCGAGACAATGGGGTGTTCTCAACCGCATCCACACGGTCAAATCTGGGCAAACAGCTTCTTACCTAATGAGATTGAGCGCAAAGAAAAACATCTTAAAGAGTATTACCAAGAACACGGTTCAAACTTGTTGGTTGATTATGTTGAATCAGAACTAAAAGATGGCGAACGTACGGTAGTAGAAACAGAACATTGGATTGCTGTTGTCCCTTATTGGGCTGCATGGCCGTTTGAAACCATGCTACTACCAAAAACACACATTCGTCGTATGAGTGAATTAACGGACGAGCAACGTGATGATTTGGCATTAGCAATCAAAAAGCTAACCAGTCGTTACGACAACTTGTTCCAGTGCTCATTCCCATACTCAATGGGTTGGCATTATGCGCCTTTCTTTGAAGAGGGCACTGATATTGAACATTGGCAATTACACGCACTGTTTTATCCGCCACTGCTTCGTTCTGCATCGGTTCGTAAATTCATGGTGGGCTACGAAATGTTAGCCGAAAGCCAACGAGATTTAACCGCCGAGCAAGCCGCGCAAAAACTGCGTGATGTGAGCGATGTGCATTATAAGGATTAGGGACAAGGACGCTTCGCTAAAGGATTCAGGGGTATTTGTTGTGACTATGGTATCTAACGAAGGTCACCCTGAAACCTGCAAGGGAGCTTGCGACCGACCTAAAACCTAAAAATAAAATTCCCTACAAAATTTTGAGAACAAGACTATGACAAACCTAATTAAAAACGTAAAAGACGCATTCAACTCAGTACTTTCTTACGCTCCAACGCACATCGTTCAAGCGCCGGGCCGTGTGAACTTAATTGGTGAACACACTGATTACAATGACGGTTTCGTATTGCCTTGTGCGATCAATTACCAAACGGTTGTCGCTGCTGCAAAGCGTGATGACAATATCGTTCGTGTCGTATCGGTAGATTACGGTAATGAAACCGACGAGTTTGATATTACCCAAGAGATCACATTCCAAGAAAACAAAATGTGGTCGAATTACATTCGTGGCGTAGTGAAATGTTTAATTGGCCGTGGTTATGAGTTTAAAGGTGCGGATATTTCGGTATCGGGTAACGTACCACAAGGTGCTGGTCTTAGTTCATCGGCGGCGCTAGAAGTGGTTATTGGTCAGACGTTTAAAGAACTGTATAACCTAGACATCAGCCAAGCAGAAATCGCACTCAATGGTCAGCAAGCAGAGAACGAATTTGTTGGTTGTAACTGCGGCATTATGGACCAAATGATCTCAGCAGAAGGCAACGAAAACCACGCAATGTTATTAGATTGCCGTTCATTAGAAACCACAGCGGTATCAATGCCTGAAGATATGTCAGTGGTTATTATTAACTCAAATAAAAAACGTGGATTAGTGGATTCTGAATACAACACTCGCCGTGAACAGTGTGAAGAAGCGGCTCGTATCTTTGGTGTGAAAGCATTGCGTGATGTGACTATCGAAGAATTTAACGCAAAAGCACATGAATTGGATGAAATGGTTGCAAAACGTGCGCGCCACGTGATTACAGAAAATGATCGTACCGAAGAAGCGGCAAAAGTGTTAGCGTCAGGAGACATGAAACGCATGGCGGTTTTAATGGCCGAATCTCATGCCTCAATGCGTGATGATTTTGAAATCACGGTTAGCGAAGTTGACACCTTGGTTGATATCGTTAAAAACGTGATTGGCGCAGAAGGTGGCGTACGCATGACAGGTGGTGGTTTTGGTGGCTGTATTGTTGCCTTAGTTCCACCAATGTTAGTGGATGAAGTGAAAGCGGCCGTTAAAGAATTATATGAAGCGAAAACAGGCTTAAAAGAATCCATTTATGTTTGCCAAGCAACCAATGGTGCCGGTCTGGTTTTATAAGGAATAAAGATGACAGAACAATCAACATTGTTCGAAACCATGACTCAGGAGGCGGCCAGCGATGGTCGCCTTGCTCAGTTATTCGAACTGAAAAATCAACATGGAATGCGTGCCGTATTTATGGATATTGGCGCAACGTGGTTAAGTTGCAAAGTGCCGGTTAAAGGTCAATTACGTGAAGTGTTGTTAGGGCAGTCAACCATGGCTGATTTTTTAGAACAACAAAGTTATATGGGGGTCACTGTCGGCCGCTATGCAAATCGTATCGCAAATGGCCAATTTAAAATTGATGGTATTAAACATCAAGTTGAAACCAATCAAGCAGGAAACACCTTACACGGTGGGCCTGAAGGGTTTAATAAACGTCGTTGGAACGTGGTAGAAGTAACAGAAAACAGTGTTGAATTTGGTTTGGTATCATCAGATGGGGATCAAGGTTTTCCCGGTGATCTCGATGTTACCGTAAAATATCAACTTACCAATGATAATGAAGTAGCCATTAGCTACAAAGCAAAAACGAATAAGACAACGCCGATTAACTTAACTAATCATGCTTATTTTAATTTACTCGGGGCGGACAGTGAACACTTAGGGATAGATCATATCTTAAGTGTTAATTCGCAAGAGTTTGTACCAACGACAGAGTTTGGTATTCCTAAAGGGCAATGGAAACGAGTTAAAAACACGAATTTTGATTTCACTTCACCTAAAGTGATTTCGCAAGATTTCATGCTCGATAAAGACCAAGAAAAAGCCAAAGGGTACGATCACTCTTTTGTTCTTGATAAAGCGTGTTCTAAGGGAGATAGCGCTGCGAGTTTAACCTCTCCAGACAGTTTAGTCACCATGCATGTATTTACCACTAAGCCTGCAATGCAGCTGTATACTGGAAATTGGTTAGCTGGCACACCAAATCGAGTAGGAGGGGTGTATCAGGATTATTCTGGTATTGCATTAGAGACTCAATTCCTACCTGATGCGTTAAATCACCCAGAATGGGATCACCCAAGTGCCATTTTGCAACCAGATGAAACGTATCAACATCAAACTTGCTATCAATTTATTGTTTAATTAGATAGAAAAAAGGAGCGATTATTCGCTCCTTTTGATTTAGTACTTTTTATTACTGGTATTACGCATCAATTGCTTTGATTCTGAAGAACATTGCATAGAACAATGGAATAACGATTAACGTCAGGATTGTTGCAAATAATAAACCAAACATAATGGTTACAGCCATACTCTTGAAGAATGGGTCAATTAGCAATGGTGCAACCCCTAAGATAGTGGTCAATGCGCCAAGTAATACTGGTCGAGCACGACTTAAAGAGGCGTCGATAATAGCATTATATGGCAGCTTACCTTCTCTAATTTCAGCATCGGCTTGGTCTACTAATACAATGGCATTCTTCACCATCATACCAATTAAGCTTAAGAAACCTAATATCGCCATAAACTCAAATGGGGTTTGGAATATGATCAATCCAACCGTAACTCCAATGATAGCAAGTGGTGCTGTTAGCCAAATGACTAATGGCTGACGTAGCGCATTAAACATGAAAATAACCGATAAGATCATTGCAGCAAAACCATAAGGTGCTGAAATCACTAATCCTTCATTCGCATCTTTAGACGCTTTATATTCACCATACCAAATTAACTCATAACCTGATGGCAGCTCGATCGCTTCGATTTTTTGACGAACTTGATTAAATGCATCAGCGGTTAATACGCCTGGAGCGGGGTCCGCTTGCACCAGAATCGTTGGCATTCTATCAATACGGCGCAAAATCGCATCTTCCCAAACCACATCAGTGGATTCAACTAATTGGCTAACAGAAATAAAACCGCCAACAGCATGGCTGTATACTTCTGTGTTTTCAATTGCACGTTGGTGGCTTCGTTCTGTTTCTGGTGAACGTGCCACAATCGGGATAAGATCATTACCTTCACGGTAAACACCGACATTACGTCCAGATAAGGTCTGTGCAATGGCCTGGTTAATTTCTTGTGTTGTTAAGCCAAATTGTTGTGCTTTTTCTTCTGAATAACGAGGACGTAGCACGGGTACTTGTTGACGCCAATCATCTTGAACTGCAATCAATTGTGGATCATTTAGCATGATGGTTTTTGCTTGTTCCGCTAATTGACGAAGTACGGCACTGTCTGGACCTTTAAAGCCAGCTTCAATTTTTTTACCGCCCCCACGACCCAGCATGAATTTCCATACTTTGATTGATGCATCTGTGTATTTTTCATCAAGCTCACTTTGTAATTCTCCCAATAATGGCGCAATGTTTTGGTAATCATCAATATCAATTAATAATTGACCGTAACTTGGATTACGCGCCTCTGGTGAATAAGTCAGCATAAAGCGTAGACCACCGCCACCAACAAAACTGGTGATGTTAGTAATGCCTGCTTTTTGTTTTATGTCGTGCTCAATACTGGCAATAGTTTGCTCTGTACGTTTTATGTCTGAGCCTTGAGGTAAATACACATCAACCACAAATTGTGCGCGTTGAGATTCAGGCATAAAACCTGGTGGAATGTATTTTGCCCCATAAATAGAAGTAAATAAGACCATTAATAATAGGCTAAGGCTAATTACCCGGTGTTTGATTACCCAAGTTAATAATTGACGATACCAACGGCTTATACGGCCAACGGGGGCTTGTGTGTCTACCGGTTTTACTTTCAAAAAGTCATAACACAGCATCGGCGTAATGGTAACGGCAAATACCCAGCTTAGTAGCATGGAGTAAAGAATTACCCAAAATAGCGAACCTGCATATTCACCCATATCAGATGGTGATAAACCAATTGCACTGAATGCACAGATACCTACAACCGTACCGCCAAGTAGAGGCCATTTTGTCGCATTAACCACATCAGATACGATTTCATCTCGACTATCGTTTGGCGTTGTTTGTAAGCGAACTAAAATACCATCAGTTACTACAATGGCGTTATCCACTAACATCCCTAATGCGATGATTAAGGCACCTAATGAAATGCGTTGCATCGCAATGTCTTCAATTAGCATGATGCATAACGTACCAGCAACAGTTAATAGCAATACAAAGCCGATAATGATCCCTGAGCGAACGCCCATAAAGAGAAGAAGAACAATAAATACGATCACAACCGCAGCAATCAAGTTATCAATAAAGTTAGTAACCGAAGCTCGAACCGAATCTGATTGCATTGAAATAACATTTAGCTCAATACCTAAAGGACGCTGGTTTTCTAATTCAGCAATACGTGCTTTTACGGCATCACCCATATCAACCACGTTGCCACCTGCGACATTTGAGATACCAAACCCTACCGCTCGTTGACCATTATAGCGAACCATCATACTTTGCGGTTCTTGATACCCACGAGTTACCGTTGCAATATCACCTAAGCGAAGTACTGCATTGTTATCTCCAAGATTGATTTGCAGATTAATGAGATCATTAAACGAGTTCACATTTGAGCTTGGAATAACAGGGATACGCATTGAATCGGTCTCAATACTTCCTGCAACCGTTACCATGTTCTGCTTTTGCAATACTTGATACACTTTTTCTGCTGACACGCCAAACTTAGCCATACGCTCGCCAGACATTTCAATAAAAATGGTCTCTTGGCGTTCACCTAACGTGGCTGTTTTTGCTACACCGGGAACCAATACCAGTTCTCGTCGGAGATCATCAACATAATCTTGCAGCTGTTTATCACTAAACCCATCACCAGTCACTGCGAAGAATAGGGCATAAACATCTGAGAAATCATCATTAACGATGGATGAGCCCGCTCCCGGAGGTAACATGCGTTGTGCATCACCCACTTTTCGGCGCAGCTTATCCCATACTTGTTGCAGTGCGGCTTGACTGCCTGCAAATTCAAGTTTGATCTCAACTGTTACTTCAGACATGCCTTGTTTCGATACAGATTTTATTTCTTTCACTTCTTGAAGAGATTGAACCGCACCTTCAATGATATCAGTGACTTCATCTGAGACTTCTTGTGCTGTTGCACCTGAATAAGGAGTATTAATCACCGCTTGGCGAATCACAAATTCAGGATCTTCAAATCGTCCAAGTTTTAAGTAGCTTAAATAGCCACCAAATAAAATTAACGCAATAAGCACCCATACCGAGGTACGTTTAGCTATGGTGTAACGAGCGATATCCATACGTTATTCCTCAACCTGCGAAGAAAGCGTGTCAGTATATGCTCTCACTTCCATGTCTTCTTTTAAGCTAGAAGCACCTGCAATAATAATACGCTCACCAGTATGCAAACCATCGTTAATAACAATTCGATTGGAGACTAAAGTACCTGCGTTAATAGCACGCTTTTGAACTTTATTCTCTTGAGTTACCACCCATACAAATTGTCCGCCTTGATTATCCGGTACAACCGCTGTTAGTGGCACAGTGATGAGTAATGACGCTTGATCTTGTTCATCTGAATAAACCGGTACGACTTTCACCGTCATCCCTGGAAGTACATTAAAACCACGCAGATCTTCAAATTTAAGAACCACAAGATAAGTTTGCGTGATTGGATCCGCTTGCGTTCCATAAGTGCTTAGCACAAGAGGGAAGGTTTCATTACGAAGTGCACTGATTTGGGCCAGTGCTTTCGAGCCTTTTAAATTCCCTAACATTACGCTGTCAGGAATATTGATGAGTACTTCTAAATCATCAACATTATGAACCGTTAATACTGGGCTATTGGCTTGAATTTGAATGTGATTATCAATCATTTTTTTGCCAATTACACCATCAAATGGTGCATGTAACTGCGTATATTCAAGCTGGCGTTGTGCTTCATCTAAACGGTTTTTAGCTAGTTGATAACGAGTGGTTAAGGTATCTAAATCACTTTTTGCTATCGCTTGGCTTTTTTCATAAATGGCTTTGCCACGAGTGTATTCAGCTTTACTGTTTTTGTATTCAACACGAGCAGATTCTAGTGCTGTTTGTGCATCACGAGGATCAAGTTGAGCTAATAGTTGTCCTTTTTTAACTTGTTGACCTTCTTCAACCAACACATTGATCACACGACCGCTCATTCTAAACGCTAAATCTGCGCGTTGTGCAGAGCGAACTACGCCATTAAAACGCAGTTGTGCATTAGCACTAGGAGATACTATCTCAGTCAGTGCTGGTCTAATTGTTGGTTGTGAGATCTCTTTAGCTACTTCATTAGTGTCACAACCAGAAATTACCATGGAGCCAACAGCAAGACTTACTGCGATGGCCGTTTTTTTAATTAACATTAATGTAGAAGTGGTAGAACGCATTTACTCAGTCCTCATGAAAGAGCGATTAATCCAATAAATTGATTGAAAGAGTTTTACAGTTACAAAGTAAACTCTAGAGTTTATTTTATACGTAAAAAGCATAAAGTAAACTCAAAAGTATACATTTGTTTTTGGAATGGTTAGACTAGCTCATATAGATTGGAGGGAACATGCAAAAAAAATTGACAAGATCGCAACAAAAACACTTAGATATCATTAATGCAGCAAAAGAAGAATTTATTGAATTCGGCTTTTTAGCCGCGAATATGGATAGGATCACATCGTCTGCAGAAGTGTCTAAACGAACGCTTTATCGACATTTTGAAAGTAAAGAAGTGTTGTTTGAGTCAGTGCTCACCATTATTAATGATTCGGTGAATGAAAGTGTGTCTTATCATTTTGACTTTAAAAAAAGCATGGAAGAACAGTTAACTGAGATAGCTTACAAAGAAATTGATGTTCTTTATAAAACGTATGGTATTGCTTTAGCCCGTACGATTGTGATGGAGTTTTTACGTCAACCAGAGATGGCGAAGCACCTTATTCAAAATATTTACAGTATTCGTGCGATCACTCAGTGGTTTAGAAGTGCCATTGAGGCGAAAAGACTTAAAAATATCGACCCAAAGCAAATGACGGATGTGTATGTGAGCTTGTTTCAAGGATTGTTTTTTTGGCCTCAAGTGATGCATTTGGATGTTGAACCACAAGGGAAAGAACTAAGACAAAAAATAGAAACACTAACCACAATTTTCTTACAGAGTTATGGGGTTGCTGAGTAGACCATTTGTATAAAGATGTAAATATGGACCATATTCTTTGAATAATTAATGAGGGTAAGATCAAACTTAGCTGAGTTATTTTACGACAAAGTACTTAAGGCGATTATAGTTAATAATTATATCTACAAATAAAGTGCTAGGTTTTTTATGAATAATAATATGTCATTAAAGAAAAAGAGCATTCTCGCATTAGCTTGTTATGTTTGTTTTTTAATTACGGTTATTGGCAGTATTACTTATTATGTTGTTGAACCTCCTATTCGTGAAAATCTTGAAAACAATCTTAATTTACGAACTCAACTTTTAGCTAGGGAAATAGAGGATCCACTTAATCATTCTCTTTCCACATTGCATGCACTTGTTGGGGTGGCGGCAAGCGGTTACTCTATCGATGTTCTTGAAGATATGACTTATTCTGTTTTCAAAGAGAGCGACGATATTATTATTAGTGGTGGCATTTGGCCAGAACCCAATACATTGGAGCCATCCAAACAATTAGCTAGCATTTTTTATTCTCGTGATGAACGAGGAAAAATCACCTCTGTTAACGATTACAACATTCCTAGCAATACACCTTATCAACAAGAGTCATGGTATACATCGGTTTCACATGAAAACAGTAGCCATAATATTTCATGGTCTGAGGTTTACATTGATCCTTTTACCAAGCAGAAAATGATCACCGCTTCACAACCTTATTTTGAAAATAATCAATTTGTTGGTGTGGCAACCATTGATATTTCATTAAAAGGGTTAATCGGTGTTATTGAATCACAAGCTGAGAAGCATCAGTTAGGGATATCTGTCTACGATGGAAACACCACAATAGCAGAATACAAATTCGCTGTTGATGAAAGTATGTATGTTGTAGAGCTCTTTATGGATGATCTTCGTTGGGAGCTCAAGGTGGTCAATTCAGTTCTTACTGTAGCTGATGAGACTTTCGCTCAGGTTGTTGATATTGAATTAGGGATTGTGCCTATTTTATTGGCTTGTGTGATTTTAGCTTATTATTTTATTAATCGTAGTTTAATCAATCCAATAGTCCTGATTTCACAACAAGTAAATGAGAGAGAATCGAGTGAAAAAATCGATATAAATTATGGTTATAAAGATGAAATTGCTGATTTGATCTACTCTTTTAATCAAGAGACAGAATACTTAGAAATTGAAAAGTCAAAAGCAGAAGCGTTAGCTAAAGCAAAAAGTTCATTTTTAGCCAACATGTCTCATGAAATTCGAACACCTTTAAATGGCATTATTGGCATGTCAGACATCTTAACTGAAACCGATTTAACTCCGGTTCAATCAGAATATGTTGAAACTATTGATACTTCTTCGCAAACACTGCTTTTATTGATTAACGATATTCTTGATTTATCAAAAATAGAATCTGGGAATTTAGTTATTGTTCCTCAAGAATCGAATGTCGAAGAAGTTGCCTACGATACTCTGACGGTCATTTTGAGCAAAGCGACAGAAAAAGGCTTAGCACTACAAATTGACCTTGCTAATGATTTACCTGAACTCGTAATGCTTGATGAGCATCGATTGCGCCAAATACTGATGAACTTAATGTCTAATGCCGTTAAATTTACTCAGGATGGTGCGGTCATTTTGTCCATTAATTATCAACAGAAAGAGAATGGAAGAGGGTTATTATTCTTCTCTGTAAAAGATACGGGTATTGGGATCAGTAAAGATAAGTGTGAACAGATTTTTGAACCGTTTACGCAAGAAGATAGCTCAATAACTCGTCAATTTGGTGGGACTGGTCTAGGGTTGGCAATATGTCGCCAGTTAGTTGAAATGCTTGATGGTGAGTTGAAAGTTGATTCAGAAAAAGGGTTTGGAAGTAAATTTCATTTTATATTAGATGTTGAGGTGGTTGAACCTACACATAAAGGATTAGAACAATATGCTCAGTCCTCATGTGTCATTGTGAGTAATCATATGCTTTATGCAACTCAGCTTGAGATGGAATGTAAAAAATTGGGAATTAATAGCAGAATTGTCCAAAAGTTTGTTCCGCAGGATGATCTAATCAGCCAAAGTGATGTGGTTATTTATTGTCAAAAATCCTCTTCAGAAGCATTAAATCATGTGAGGCAAATGAATGAATATAAGCATCGACCAGCGATTATCATTTGTAAAAAGCATCAAGATGAAAAGGTGGATTTTGAACGTACAATTGAAGGTGTCATTACTTATCCATTACTTGGTAAACGTTTTTATAAGGTAATGAAGCAAGCGTTTATTGCAAGCCAATCGCATCAAGGGGTTATTTCAGAAGTAAAAACAAACGGTGATTCTGGATATGGTGAGATGATAGATTCACCTCATAACAGTAAGGATAATCTGGAAATAATAAAAACGGTTCTTGTTGTTGAAGATAACGCGATTAATCAAAAAGTTGCATCGTTGTTGCTTAAAAAAGCCGGTTTTTCTGTTGAAATAGCCAATAATGGACAAGAAGCATTAGATATGGTGATGAGTAAAACGTCACCCTATAGTTTAGTTTTAATGGACTGCATGATGCCGATAATGGATGGATTTGCGGCTACTGAAGCGATTAGGAAATGGGAAGAGAATCAAGAGCAGAAACGCTTACCTATTATTGCGTTAACAGCGAGTGTTTTCGTTGAAGATATTGATAAATGCTACCAATCGGGAATGGATGATTACGTAGCAAAACCATTTAGAAAAGAATTGATTTTAGAGAAATTAGAAGCGTATACATAATTAAATAATACGCTTCATTAATATTTATTGAGTATGTACTGAATTACGTTTGATGAGTGTCGGTGCATACACTTCTTTCTCTATTTCTGGTTTTTCGTCTTTTGCTAAAACTAAGGACAGCAGTGCAGCTTGTGTGGCCATTTCACTAATAGGGTAATCAATGGTCGTTAATTTCGGATGTACGTATTTAGCAATCAGACCATTATCGAATCCAACAATGGAAACCTGATCTGGTACTGAAATTCCTGCTTTTTCAAGAGAGGCAATAGCTCCTGCAGCCATATAATCGTTATAACAAACAACACCACTGAATGGTTGTTTAGTTTCAATTAACTGTGTCATTGCTTTTTCACCGCCTTCATCAGTGGGCTCACCTTCGCTTAATAAAGAATTATCAATGGGTAATCCATGTTTATTTAAGGCTTGAGTAAATCCCAGCTTTCGATCAAAGCTGTCATCAATTTGTTGGTTTGAATTAATGTAAGCTAGTTGTTGGTGACCATTTTCAATGAGATGCTCTGTTGCAAGTGTTGACCCTAATTGATTATCAAGGGATATACATCGATGTGCAATTTGAGGAACGTGACGGTTAATGATGACTAAGCCGGGAACTTCTTTTGCGAATTGAGTTAGTTCGTCATCACTTAACCCTTTCGAATGGATAATTAGGGATTCGCAACGGCTATTAATTAATAATTCAATGGCTTCTTTTTCGACTTGAGCATTATGATAACCATTGCCGATCAATAAGTGCTTATTGTTGGCTCTGGCAACGGCATCTACTGCTTTTATGAGAGAGCCGAAAAATGGATCAGAGACATCTGCGACTAATACACCAATCGTATTGGTACTTTTACTCACTAAAGCACGAGCATTGGCATTGGGTCGATAACCAAGCTTGGTCATTGCTGCATTGACTGATTCTATTGCCGCTTTGCTTGCTTTAGGTGATTTATTTACTACACGAGAAACGGTGGCAACAGATACACCAGCTTCTTTTGCTACGTCTTTAATGGTTGCCATAATGATGCCTTAATTATTATTAATTTGATCTAGTTAAAGTTTTAGTAAACTTTTATTTTGTTTTCTATCTTAATGCAATAGGATTGATTTTGTAAACGTTATCATGAATTGATTGTAAGGATAAATTAAAATGGAAACAATAGCATACGGTGATTTTGCTAAATTAGATATTCGTGTAGGAAAGATCACGGAAGTAAAACGTCATGAAAATGCCGATAAATTATATATCGTTCAAATTGATGTAGGCGAGAGAAGTTTACAGACGGTAACGAGCCTTGTTCCTTATTACACAGAAGAAGAGCTTATGAATAAGCAAGTTGTAGTGCTTTGTAATTTAGCAAAAGCAAAAATGCGTGGCGAAACTTCAGAATGCATGTTGTTATGTGCTGAAACGGATGATGAATCTGAAAGCGTGTTACTGACTCCTGAACGCATGATGTCGACGGGAGTAAAAATCGTTTAATACCTTTAAAATTAAGTGCCATTACGAAAACATAATGGCGCTTTAAATAAAAATCATCTTTTAATCCTCCTTTACAGCACAAAAATACAGTATTGAAATATGAAGTGAATTTTTCATTTGTTAAATCAATTTATTCTGTTATTTAGTGCTGCATTTCACACTTTTGTTCTATTTAAGCTCTCATTGTTAACCTGTTGTTAATTTCTGGTGTATGGTTGGTTGTATTTATACCAACACTTACAATTAAAGGGATTTTTATGCAGGGTGTAGTTGATTTTTTAAATGGGATTATTTGGAGTCCATTTCTCATTTATTTATGTTTGGGTGCTGGTCTGTTTTATTCAATTCAGACTCGGTTTGTTCAAGTTCGACATTTTAAAGAAATGTGTCGCTTGTTAGTTTCAAATAAAGAATCAAGTAAAGGGATCAGTTCATTTCAAGCATTAGCGGTATCTCTGTCTGGACGAGTGGGTACAGGTAATATCGCAGGTGTTGCGGCAGCGATTGGCTTTGGTGGCCCCGGTGCAGTATTTTGGATGTGGGTTGTTGCCTTTCCAGGTGCTGCGACAGCTTATGCTGAATCCACTCTTGCTCAAATCTATAAAGAAGAAGATGAAGGGCAGTTCCGTGGTGGTCCTGCTTATTACATAGAGAAAGCAATGGGACAAAAATGGTATGCGTGGATTTTTGCTATCGCAACTATTTTTGCTTGTGGTGTGTTACTCCCGGGCGTTCAATCAAATAGTATTGGTAATGCAGTCGAAACCGCATTTGGCTCTGGTAGCATGATTGATACTGGGCTTGGCGTATTCAGTTTTGCTAAGATTTTCACCGGTGCAGTTATTTCGATCATTCTTGGCTTCATCATTTTTGGTGGAGTGAAACGTATCGCCAACTTCACGCAAATTGTCGTCCCGTTTATGGCTTTGGCTTATATTATCTTAGCGTTTGTCATTATTCTGCTGAACATTAATGAAGTTCCAGCGATTTTTGCAATGATCATTGGTGATGCATTTACACCAATGGCAGGATTTGGTGCCGCTATCGGTTGGGGTGTTAAGCGAGGTGTTTATTCAAACGAAGCGGGTCAAGGTACTGGTCCACACGCAGCTGCTGCGGCAAGTGTTGAGCATCCTGCACAACAAGGGTTAGTTCAATCATTCTCTATTTACATTGATACCTTGCTAGTTTGTTCTGCTACAGCATTTATGATTTTAATTACCGGCGCTTACAATGTACATGGCAGTGGGGAAGGTGTTTTCTTAGTACAAAATATATCTGAAACCATTGGTGCAAATGGCCCTATGTTCACTCAAATGGCTATTGAAAGTACTCTACCTGGTATCGGTAAAATCTTTATTGCTTTTGCATTATTCTTTTTCGCATTCACGACCATTTTAGCTTATTACTATATTGCTGAAACGAACATTGCTTATATACGCCGAACATTAAAAATTGATGGAATGATGTTTGTTCTTAAAGTGGTGATCATGTCTGCGGTATTTTACGGTACGATTAAAACGGCGAATCTTGCTTGGGCTATGGGTGACGTCGGTGTAGGGGTAATGGCTTGGTTAAATATCATCGGTATTTTGATTATTTTCTTCTTATCAAAACCTGCATTAAAAGCGTTAAAAGATTATGAAGAACAGCAAAAACAAGGTGTAAAAAGCTTTACTTTCGACCCTGTAAAATTAGGAATTAAAGGCGCAACGTATTGGGAACAAAAGTTAGAAAGAAACAAAAATAAAGCCAGAGAAAAATAAATATTGTTATCTAAACTAAGAAAAATGCCGTTAATGTAACGGCATTTTTTATTGCAATTTGCATGGAGAACAAGATGTCGGGGATTTTTGAATTAGATGAACTGCTTAGAACAATGAAGCCAGAACTATTAACTCAAGAGTATGTGTTTTGTAGTGTGGAAGGGGAGCTGAAAGAATATATTAGCTTAAATCCTATCGGGACTTTTGTTGAGCAAGAAGGATTAACGTTAGTTTTAGAGAAAGACGTTGCTCTTAAGGAAAACATTCCATTTGATGGGGTATTTCGTCAAATAACGTTAACGGTTCATTCAAGTTTAGATGCTGTAGGCCTCACTGCCGCTGTTTCAACTAAATTAGCATCAAAAGGGATAAGTGCGAATGTCGTGGCTGCGTTTTATCATGATCATATTTTTGTTCCATCTAGCAAGGCTGAGTTGGCATTATCAGCGTTAAAAGAGATTGAATAATCACTATACATTTTATATGGCATTGCTAATGCCTATGGTAAAATCAGGGCACATTTTTTTGTTAACCAAGAAGTATAAACATGGATATTCAACGTATTAACCCAAGCGAAAAATGGTCTGATGTAACAGTATTTAATAAAATGGCTCATTTTGTTGAAGTAGCAGAAGATGAAACGGCAGATATGCTAGGTCAAACTGAGCAAGTATTCGCTCAAGCCGAAGCGATGCTAGCAAGTGTAAATAGTGATAAGTCTCGTTTAGTATCGGTTACTATTTATGTGACTGATTTTGCTAATTTAGCCGTATTTAATGAAGCATGGATAAAGTGGTTACCAGAAGGGTGTGCTCCAAGCCGTGCGTGTTTAAAAGTAGAGCTTGCTGATCCTAATTACTTAGTTGAAATCGCATTCGTTGCTGCAGTGAAGTAATGATTATGTCGCTAAATAGGAAGACTATTTAGTGGCATAAATACAGATTTATTCAGTTGTTGTTTGCTCCTGTTTATAATGAAATGCTTATTATCAATAAATATGCTTTACAATCTTCGGGCTTTGATTTAGTTTAACAACAATTATTTTATAGAGTGTATAACTTATGTTAACGAACATTAAAAACAATCTGGCTGCTTATCAAGCAGAATCGAGCAAGATTGCTTATACACTTGTCTCTGTCGTCGTTGTCATTCACTGATACTGACGGCTTTTTTATTCGTCAGTTAGGCTGGCGGATAGAGCACTCCTTTTATATCTTCTAGCCCAACTGATACCAAGTAAACTTATAAGGTATGTTGTGTGAACAGAAGAGATCTCGCTGCTATTGGCTTTATGACCTTCGCCTTGTTTTTAGGTGCTGGCAATCTAATTTATCCACCATTAATGGCTCAACAAGCTGGTGAAAACTGGTTAGTCGCTATCGTCGGCTTTCTATTAACAGCTGTTGGTCTACCTGCATTTACACTTGTCGTGTTAGGGCGTTTATCTTCTGCTGATAAATTAACAGCGCTATTACCTAAATGGATGGATCGTTCATTTTGGTTTTTAGTTTTAACCACTTTAGGCCCTGCATTTGTATTACCTCGAGCTGTCACCGTTGCCTACGAAATGGGCGTGAAACCTTTCTATTCTGGTAATGGTTTAATGGTTTTTTCTGCTCTATTTTGTGCATTAACATTATGGTTAGCGTTAAAACCAGGTAAGTTAGTGGATTATATTGGTAAAGTGATGACACCGGCCTTAATAGCGATGTTAGCAGTATTGGTTATTGCAGCATTAGTGAATCCTTTAGGGGAACCAAGCCAAGCAATTGAGATTTATCAACAAGCACCTACGGTGAATGGTTTAATTCAGGGGTACATGACATTAGATGCTATCGCTGCTGTTGCGTTTGGTTGGGTGATTATTCAAACTATTCGTAGTAAAGGGATTGAAGATAAAAAAGCGATTTCTTATTACACTATTCGTATTGCGGTTATTTATTCTGTTTTAATGTCGTTATGCTATTTAGCGATGGGCTACTTGGGTTCTACCTCATCTGAAATTGCACCAAGTGCAACCAATGGTGGTGAGATCTTAACGCGTTATGCGGCAGGTGAGTTTGGTATGTTAGGCCAAATTCTATTAGCTGCGATTACACTTATGGCGTGCTTAACTACAACTATCGGCCTAACAAATGCGAATTCAGAGTATTATAAAAATACTTACGGGGTTACATTCAAAGTTAGTGCTACTGTGATCATGGTGCTAACGGCGATCATTTCAAACTTTGGTTTAGAAACGATTATTGAAGTAAGTTTACCTGCTATTTTAATTTTGTGTCCTATTGCTATTTCATTGATTATTGCGATGGTGTTAATTCCTGAAAAATCGGAATCAAATACACCAACGATTTCAATGAGTCATACTGTAGTCGTATGTATTGCAGCATTGTTTGGTACGATTGATGCCTTACATATTTTAGGTAAGTTACCTGAGGGAATTACTGCGTTTTGTGAACAATGGCTACCGTTGTTCTCATCACATACATCTTGGTTATTGCCTGTATTTATAACTATTTTTGTTCATAAGCTGTTTAATAAAACAATGATAAAGAACGTTGCAGTAAATAATTAGTATTATTTTGTGTATTGATAAAGAGCAGCCATAATGGTTGCTCTTTTGGTTTTAGAATAGGAATCTTTTCGTATATGTTGGCGTTAATTTATCATCCGATATATTCTCAGTTGGCTCTGCCTGATGGACATCGATATCCTATCCAAAAATATCAGCGTTTGTATCAAGCCATTCAATCTCATTATTCTGATGAGGTTTATCGATGTTTTGAACCAATACCGTTATCTATTGAAGCACTTAAACAAGTACATGAAGAAAACTATGTAAATGCGTTAATTACAGGAACTTTACCTGCAGCAAAAATGCGACGTATTGGTTTTCCTTGGAGCGAATCATTAATAGAGAGAACACTGCTGTCAGCCTCTGGTACTTGTCTAACCGTTGATAAGGCAATTGAGAGTGGTAGTGCTATACATTTAAGCGGTGGCTACCATCATGCTCATTATGATTTTGGTAGCGGCTTTTGCTTAGTAAATGATTTAGTTATTGCAGCACAGCACGGATTAAAGCAAGACAGCATAGATAAAGTATTAATTATCGATAGTGATGTACATCATGGAGATGGAACCGCGACACTATGTGCTGATAGAAATGACATCATTACGCTTTCTTTTCATTGTGATAAAAACTTTCCTGCGCGAAAACCCATGTCTGATTATGATGTTCCTTTGTCCATTGGCACACAAGATAAGGCATTTTTAGAGGCCTTTAAGCAAGTTGTTGAAATGGCAATTAATCATCATCAACCTGACCTTATTATTTATGATGCAGGTGCAGATATTCATATTGATGACGAATTGGGTTATTTAAGTGTATCAACAGAAGGTCTATACCAACGAGATAGATTTATGAAAAGTATTGCAACACAAAAGGGGATCCCTATTGCTTGTGTTGTTGGTGGTGGTTATCGAAGTAATCATGACGATTTGGTTGAACCACACTTGCAATTGATACGAGCATTTATCAGCTAAGCTTCAATGAACCATGTGACACTGTCACTGTTTTTGTAGGAGATAAGTAGGCTGTTGTTGGTTGAAAAGAAATAAATTATATTATTCGTTAACCTTATGATTTAAATGGTTTATTTTCTTTTTAAGCGTCCGTTTTATCATATGGTTTTTTTCTTTATTTTTGTATTGTTATGGAAAAATAAAAGCGTATACTCCTTTCTTTTTTAAATACCTAAAAATGAAAAAATTAATTTTATTAATTGTTGGGATAATGATTGCTTCTATCGCGACTGTTTTCGTTGTGAATGAAACGCTTCATACACATCAAATTACTGATAAAAGTGTTGATTATAAACAGCAATTAATCGATTACTCTAAATCATGTACTCCTCAAGAGTGCCAAGTTATTACTGAGTTCACTCGTTTTGGTCAAAATGAATATCAACATAATATTGAAGATATAGCTGAGAGTATTCGACCTATTCTTAATTGCTCTAACGGTGCTAAAATTGGTACAGCAATCTTAAATATCGCATTACAAGATGGTGCTTTAAATGAAGACTCCCAATTATTAGTTTTAGATAAAATAGCGACGTTACGATATAAAGATAATGATCTTTATGGAATGATAGATCCCTCTTTAAAATATATAGAAATTGCACATGAAAGTGATGATGAATTTAAAGTAGCGTCAGGTGAGTTTAGATTAGCAATTATTATTACTTATTTTAAAGGGTATGATTTTTCTAATAATATAATTAACTCTATTAAATATAAAGACAGCTCTGATGAATGGAAAAAATTAAAAACAAGAGCTACATTAAGTTTGGCTGAAAATAAATTAGCGATTAATAAACCTAAAATGGCGTTGGAGTTTCTTGAAAATGTAGATCAATATCAGACCGCATACAATGAAGAAGATTGGCGTGATTATCATGTTTATCTATTATCTTTGAGAGCAGAAGCTTACGATGAAATCGGTTTAATTGATAAAGCAAATCAGTGTTTAACGCTTGCTCAATCAGAGTTAGAGAAAGATAAAGTTAACTTATTACTAGATAAGCATATATTAATAAAGGTAATAGAATTTAAATTAGCATTGAAAAATGAAAATTATTCATTGCTTGAAGATAAAAAAGAAGAATTATTAAAAATAGCAGACAGAACCAATCAGATAAGATTTACAAAATTAGTCTATTCAACACTGTTTGATTATTATCTTAAAACTAATAACATACTTGAATTTTATAATTTAAATAAAAGATACAATGAAGTACGTGATGAAAGACAGAGCACCAGTTATCATCTTTTAATCTCAAGTAAATTAAAGCAAAATGAAAATAATAAGTTAAATAACGAAAATCAACAATCATTATTATTTTTGAAAATTGCATTTGTGATATTGCTTGTTATCTCGTCGTTATTATTAATGATGATAGTTAAAATAAAATATTTGAATATTGAAACGTATACGGATCCGCTAACGCGTTCATTAAACCGAAGGAAGTTTATGGTTGATTATGAAGGTGTTATACAAAAGAATCATGCTTTTTTAATTGTCGATATTGATAACTTTAAGACTATCAATGATAGTTTTGGGCATGAGGTTGGAGATGAAGTTCTTGAAAAAGTCGCTAGTGAAATAGCGTTAATACTTGGAAGGCATCATAGTTATTATCGGATCGGTGGCGAAGAATTTGTTGTTCTCTTTACTTTGATAGAGCCTCAAGCTTGTATTGAATTATCGGAAGATATTCGTAGGCGTGTTGAGAGTCTACGGTGGAGCCATGATTTAAAAGTAACCATTAGTGGTGGGTTGAGTTTTTCAAGTAAAGATAAAAACACATATAAATCAGCCGATGAATTACTTTATAACGCAAAGCGTACGACTAAAAATGTTATTTTGAATGATCAGTTTCTTTAAGTAACTCTGAATCTAATGAGTCGATTTAGCCGCTAATTTAAGTTAGCGGCTTTTTTATGTGTGTAATTGTTACTGAACTCACACTTTGGATCTGAGGGTACAAAAGTCCAGTAAATGCTTGAAATATCAACTTACCAATCTTGTCCTAAATTCATATCATCTTCCTATCGAATAAAACCATATAACTTATAAGGTATTTTTTTATCTTTTAACCTTTTGAATTTTAATGGTTTTGATTTTTTGGCATTGACTCATTTATGAGTGTAGGAAATAAAAATGATCACATCATTAGTTAATACAGACTTAATTACACTGGATTTAAAATCAACCACAAAAGACGGTGTTTTTGCCGAACTAGCTGAAACTCTGTTTCAAAATGGCCGAATTAATAATAAAGAGAATTTTTTAACTGATATTTATGCTCGTGAAGCGCAATGCGTAACTAGCGACATGGGAATTGCTTATCCTCATGCAAAAAGCTCAGCTGTTACCTCTCCGGCAATCGCCGTTGGTGTATCGAAAGAGGCGATTGAATATCAAGCTGACGATGAACAACCAAGCGTATTTTTTATGATTGCATCACCTGAAAACGGTGACCACCACATTTATGCACTACAAGCGTTATTTGAAAAGTTTGGTGATGACCTGATTGCTGATATGCAAAAAGCGACAACTAAGCAACAAATTTTAGATCTATTGACTAACTAACTTTTAGGATTACTTTTATGTCAACGATGACTGCAACGCATAATCAAAGTGATTGGAAACAAACACTATCAAAATTAAAAGGACACTTACTTTTTGGTACTTCTCACATGCTTCCATTCGTGGTTGCTGGTGGGGTTCTGTTAGCTTTAGCGGTAATGGCTACAGGTAAAGGTGCGGTTCCTGATACAGGTATCTTAGCGGATATTTCAACCATTGCGATTAAAGGGTTGGTTCTTTTTCCAATCATTCTTGGTGGTTTTATTGGTTACTCAATTGCAGATAAACCAGCATTAGCGCCTGCATTTATTGCATCAGGCATTATGGCTGATTTAGGTGGTGGTTTCCTTGGTTGTATCGTTGCCGGTTTCATTGCTGGTGGTGTGGTTCTTCAACTTAAGAAACTTCCTATTCCTGCTCATTTAAGTGCGTTAGGTGTGTACTTTATCTATCCTCTAGTTGGTACATTAGTATCTGCTGGTATCGTAATGTGGGGCTTAGGTGCTGCTATCTCTTCTTTCATGGTTGGCATGAATGAATTCCTAGCATCAATGGCAGGTTCTTCTAAAGCGGTTTTAGGTGCGATTCTTGGTGGTATGACGGCGTTCGATATGGGTGGCCCAATCAACAAAGTAGCAACACTATTTGCTCAAACACAAGTAAACACACAACCATGGTTAATGGGCGGCGTTGGTATCGCGATTTGTACTCCACCACTAGGTATGGCGCTTGCAACATTCTTATTTAAGAAGAAATTCTCTAAAGAAGAGCAAGAAGCAGGTAAAGCAGCAGCTATCATGGGCTCAATTGGTATCTCTGAAGGTGCAATTCCATTCGCAGCAAACGATCCAGTACGTGTTTTACCATCTATCGTAATTGGTGGTATGGTTGGTTGTGTGTTTGGTTTCTTAACTGACGTATTACTTCATGCTCCATGGGGTGGTTTAATTACAGCGCCTGTATCTAGCAACATTCCAATGTATGTTGTCGGTATTGCTCTAGGTTCATTAACAACAGCATTAATCGTAGGTTTCTGGAAACCAGTTGTTGAAGAAGAAGCGGAATTAACAACAGCTGCTCCAGTTCAAGCACCAACAGCTGCGCCTGTTGCAGGTGAAGGTGAATACGATGTGTTAGCTGTAACTTGTTGTCCTTCAGGTGTAGCTCACACATTCATGGCAGCAAAAGCACTAGAAAAAGCAGGTGCGGCAGCTGGTATCAAGATTAAAGTTGAAACTCAAGGCTCTAACGGTTTAGTGAATAAACTGACAGCAAAAGATGTAGCAAACGCTAAGTTCATCATTCTTGCTCATGATATTCCAGTAAAAGAAGCTGACCGCTTCGCTAACATTCGCCAAGTTGAATGTTCAACGAAAGAAGCAATGAAGAATGCGTTAACTCTGATTCAGGGTTAATAGAAAAACAGAAGAGATTAACCATCTTCTCTGAATAAAATCTCCTAATTAAAAGCCTCTTATCCCCCAAGAGGCTTTTTTGTTATTTTGTCTCGTCCTGAAATGTGTTTACACATTTAGGACTTTTATATGACAAATCAAGAAAAAACAAAGAATAAGCGAACTCAACGCGATTATTCATTAGGCTTTAAATTGCAGCTTGTTGCCGCTATAGAAAAAGGCGATATGACCTATAAGCAAGCTCAAAACATTTATGGCATTCAAGGTCGATCTACCGTACTTACTTGGTTAAGAAAACACGGTAAGATGGACTGGTCTCAATCACCTAAGATTATTATGCCTAAATCCCCGAAAGCGAAAGAATCGCCTGCACAAAAAATTAAACGTTTAGAGCGAGAGCTTGATGATGAAAGAATGCGTAATTTATTACTTAATGAAGTAGTGAATATCATGGACGCAGAACATGGTGCAGGCCTTAGAAAAAAGTATATTGCCAAGGAGCAAGAAGTCTTCAAAAGCAGAAAATGATCAGCTTAGAGCGAGCTAGTCAGCTACTTGGCATTACAAGACAATGTATATACCAACAAGAACGTAGAGCTCTGAAACGTGCCGTTGAACTTTCACCGGTTAAAAATATGGTGCAAGAAATTCGTCGATATATGCCTCGTATTGGAGGTAAAAAATTATATTTTTTACTTAAGCCCAAATTCATCACTCATGGCATAAAGTTAGGCAGAGATAACTTTTTTTCCTATTTAAGAAATGAGTGCTTATTAGTAAAACCTAAACGAAGTTATACAAAAACTACCTATAGTAAGCATTGGATGAAAAAACATCCTAATTTACTTAAAGAAGTAACACCTCAAGCATCTGAAGAGGTTTTTGTTAGTGATATCACTTACGTTCAATCACAAAAAGGTATTCATTATTTATCTTTAGTAACAGATGCTTATAGTCGAAAGATAATGGGATATGAATTAAGTGATGAAATGAAAGCTACTGATGTAGTCAAAGCTCTTGATATGGCGATAGATAGCCGTCAATATCAAAGGAGTACGATTCATCATTCAGACCGAGGATTACAGTATTGTTCAAAGGTTTATCAGGAAAAATTGAATAAAAATGATATTAAGCCATCAATGACGGATGGTTATGATTGCTATCAAAATGCATTAGCAGAGCGAATAAATGGGATACTTAAACAAGAGTTTCTTTTGTATGACTGTAAAGATTTAGAGGAGTTAAGGCATTTAGTTGAAGAATCTATTTTTATTTATAATGAAATGCGGCCACATTTAAGCTTGGGAATGAGTACACCAAATCAAGTACACAAAAAAGCCAAGTGCGTACGCACTTAGCTTTCAATTAAAAATCGTCAACGTATTTTAGGACGAGACATTACAATAAAAAGCCCGTATTATAAGAATACAGGCTATATCTTTTAAGTTATGTAGTTCAAATGCTGATCAACAATCTGATTAGAACCGTATTTCTATGCTTTTAACGCTTTTCTGATTCGTAAACCGATAAAAAGAAAACTCATTCCTTCAAATATTAGTGATACACCAACAAAAGTGCCTAATAGTGATAACGAGAACTCAGGGTTATCTAAAAGGAAGAAGAAATACCCACCAATAGCAACAGAAAGTAATCCACTCAATATAACCATGCCGCTACCAGGTAGATTTTTATTGGTAAATCCGAAAATCATACGTGTTAAGCCATTAAATATCATAACTACAACCATGATAGTAGTAATGGTCATAAGGCCTTCTAGTGGCTTAAAGATAATAAATAAAGCACCAACAATATAAAATAAAGCACTTAATACATACCATAACTTTTCTTTCCATGCGTGAATACGAAACGTATGGTATACCTGAACTAAACCTGTGATTAACAATACAATACCAATTAATGTCGAGATGGTTACACCAGCCATTACTGGTAGGCTCGTCGCTCCTAAACCTGCTAGCGTAACTATTAGGCCTACAGCAATAAAATATTTCCAACTTTTTGAAATTAAAGCCTGACTTGGTGTTTGATTTTTCATTTTAACCTCTGAGTTAAATAAATGAGACATCAGTAGTGTAGTTGATAAATGTGATATTGATCACGATACAAACTTAGTTTTCATATTTAGTCATAATGTATAAAATTTAGTCTGATTGAATAAGAAGAGAACGTAAATGAAGTAAGGATGCAGACGATGTTTATTTTATGAACTAGACCTATACTAAAATAGTTCTTGTAGAAATAGATCAAGAGCTTAAACTCATTTTTTAGCAGACGTATGTAGTAAAGGTGATAATTTGTTAGAACATCATTTTCGTAATTATATTGCAGGTAAATTAAATGCGTTAGGTATCAATAGTGATCCTTATGGCATGGAACTGACGATCGTATTTGTTCTAGTTGTTATTGGGATTGCAGCGATAAGTCACCTTATTACTCATCATATTATTGTTCGTACTATTAAAAATGTACTTCATCGTACAAATGAGCCTTTATCTCAGAGTTTTTCTAAATATAAGGTATTAGAGAAATTGACACTCTTTGTACCAATGATGGTGTTGGATCTATTTATTCCCCTTGCTCTTGGACATTATGAATTACTTTCAGCTATCGCAGATAAACTACTGAGTATTTCAATTTTAGTTATCTTTATAAGGATGGTATTTGCTCTATTAGATGCACTTAATGATGTCGCTAATGTCAAAGGTATTACTCGACGAATGCCAATAAAGAGTTTTGTTCAATTAACTAAACTGTTTACCTTTTTAGTGGGTTTGGTTGTGTCGATGTCAATTCTTGCTAATGAGTCCCCTGTAATATTCCTTAGTGGGTTAGGGGTAGCAACTGGTTTTGTCATGTTGGTGTTTAAAGATACCATTTTAGGTTTTGTCGCAGGCATACAGCTCTCGGCTAATCGGATGATTACGCTAAACGATTGGATAGAAATGGATGCGTATAAAGCAAATGGTACCGTTGAGGAGATTTCATTAACAACGGTTAAAGTCCGTAATTTTGATAATACAGTTAGTATGCTGCCTGCTTATGCCTTGGTGCAAAATGCGTTTATTAACTGGCAAGGCATGTCAGATTCAGGTGGCAGACGCATTAAACGAGCGCTAAACATTGATGTAAATTCAATTCGTTTTATGACCGATGATGAAATTGAATCATTAAAAGATATTCGAATCCTTAGAGAGTATTTGTTTGAGAAATCAAAAGAAATTAAAACCTTTAATGATGAGTTAGATGATATCCCACATCTGGGTAATACGCGTCAGATGACCAATATCGGTATTTTCCGTGCATATTTAGCCGCTTATTTACGAACACATAAAGATATTCATCCATATATGCTATTTATGGTTCGTCAGTTAGAACCAACTGCTGAAGGTCTCCCACTGCAGATTTATGCATTTACCAATAACACGGATTGGGTGTTTTATGAAAGTGTTCAAGCCGATATTTTTGATCATATATATTCTATTATGCCGTTATTTGGTTTGCGTCCATATCAAGCGTTAAGTGGACATGATGCTTTAGCTCTTTCCTCTACAAACCTTCACAATTAATTATGAATAAATGCTAGTGACTAACTGGCATTTTATCTATCAAGTTGTTTTTTGATAATTCTCGTATTCATTATATCCATGCATCCAGCATAAATTGTTTCTAATTGGTTAATCTTTCATCGTTCGCATACGAAAGTTTCGTATTTAAAACTAAAAAAAGGTTAAAAAAATACTAAGAAAATATTTAGACACATTAGCTGTACTTCTTCTTTATCTTTAATTATCAATATGATCTATTGATGATTTACTTTTTATTGTGTTTTTTGTTAATGTTTGATTCCGTTTGTTTTTAGTTATCGTTTATCTTGTTTTTAAATTGTTGCGTAACTGTCTGGTTTAGCAATGAACCAAAAAATAGACATCATTAAATGGAAATTAGAATGAACAAAAAATTGCTTGCCTTAGCTATTATCACTGCTTCTTCAAATGCGGTTGCTGTTGAATTGTATAATGAAGATGGAACAACATTTCATATTGGCGGACATGTATCTGTTGCTCTTGAAGGATCTGATGAAGGGGATACAGGTTTAACTGCCGTTTCTCCACGTATCAACTTTAATGCTACACACGATTTAGGCAATGGTTTCGTTGCCGACGCAAAAGGTGAATGGGCGCTAAATTATTTAGATGGTGGTGAAAACGCATTTACCACTCGTCTTGGCTACATTGGTGTTACTCATAATGATTTTGGTCGTATGGTTGCTGGTACACAATGGGCTCCTTATTACAGTGTTGCTGGCGTAGCGGATATGCCGATTGCTTTTGCGAATGATTTTATTTATGAAGATCATGGTAATTTAGGTACTGGCCGTGCAGAAGAAATGCTGAGCTATGGCAAAATGTTTGAGCTAGGTGATGCCGGAAAATTAGGTCTAGCTGCTGGTTGGCAAGGACGTAAATCAGATACGATTGACGGAACGGTTGCAGTAACGAATGATTATGGTAACCGTGGACAGGTTGCATTAAATTATCGTATTGCAGGTTTCTCTGCTAACTATGCATACAATACGGGTGACGTGAATTATGGACTTGGTAGCCAAGCGGTAACTTCTGAATCACACGTAATAAGTGGCACATATGGCACATATGGTTCAGGTTTATATGTAGCAGGTGTTTATGCGATGAATGAAAACATGAACAGTGATGCATCACCAATAAAATCTCTAATTGAAGACAGTTCAGCATACGAAGCGTTAATTGCTTATGCTCTAGATAACAGCTTAAACCTAAGCTTAAACTATGAATCAGTGGTGGATAATGATGCAAGTAAAACCGTTTATAGCACCTCTGCAATTCAAGCAGAATACAATTTCACTAAGAAGTTCGTTGGCTTTACCGGTTACCAAGTTGATCTAGGTAACGATTACAATAATAAAGAAGATAATAAATGGATGTTAGGTGCTCGTTATTACCTATAATCTTTATTGATTAAATCCATTACTTTCCTAATCAATCCAGTGTGCCTGCAAAGTACACTGGATTTTTTATGTTTAGAAAATAAATGCATAAATGATGGTGACTTACCGTAGGGTTAATATGAATGATTTGCTACAATCAGCCACCATTATTGTCTATGCATAGGTTCATCATGTCATTTGCGTCTCTAGGATTAACAGAACAAATCCTAACAACGGTTGCAGAATTAGGTTTTAAAGAAGCAACTCCCGTTCAGAAACAAGCTATTCCACTGGTATTACAAGGACATGATGTACTGGCTGGAGCACAAACAGGCACTGGTAAAACAGCAGCATTTGGTCTGCCACTGATCCAACGCTTGATTGAAAGTCCAATTGAACGTCATGAAGAATCCAAAGTGGTGCGAAGCTTAATTCTTACGCCTACTCGTGAATTAGCACAACAAGTTTTTGATAGTTTGGTAAGTTACACTCAAAATACCGAATTAAAGGTTGTAGTGGCATATGGCGGTACAAGTATTAATGTACAAAAAGAAAACTTGCTTGGTGGGGCAGATATATTAATCGCAACACCAGGGCGTTTGTTAGACCATCTGCATATAAAAACTATCACCTTAAATCAAGCTGAGTATTTAGTGTTAGATGAAGCTGACCGTATGTTAGATATGGGCTTTATTCCTGATATTAAAAAGATTCTGCGTAAAATGCCTGATGAACGTCAAACTCTGTTCTTCTCTGCAACTTTCAGTAAAAAAGTAAGAGAAATAGCTTATTACATGCTTAATAAGCCTAAAGAAGTACAGGTGACTCCAACGAACAGTACTGCTGATACGGTTGAGCAGATGGTTTATCCAGTAGATAAACATCGTAAGAGTGAACTATTGGCTTATTTAATTGGTTCTCGTAATTGGCAGCAAGTGTTGGTCTTTACTAAAACCAAACAAGGCTCTGACGAGTTAGTAAAAGAGCTAAAAAAAGATGGGATAAAAGCCGCTTCTATTAATGGAGATAAAAGCCAAGGAGCACGCCTGAGAGCTTTAGAAGAGTTTAAGACAGGTAAGGTTCGTGCATTAATAGCAACAGACGTTGCTGCTCGGGGTTTAGACATAGAACAACTTGAATGCGTAATTAACTATGAATTGCCATTTAAAGCAGAAGATTATGTACATCGTATAGGACGTACGGGTAGAGCTGGGCATACGGGTAAAGCTATCTCTTTAATGAGTATGGACGAAGAGTATTTATTAAAGGCAATCGAAACGTTATTAGATACACGTCTACCACAAGAGTGGTTACAAGGATATGAACCCGATCCGAATGCGCCATTAAAAGAAGATCGTCCAAGACAGAGTCGCGGCCGTTCTTCAGATAAACGAAAAATGAAAGCAAAATTAAAGATTCACGCAAATCGTGGAAAAAACAAACGATAAAGACAAATAAAAAAGGTGCGTATAGCGCCTTTTTTTAAATGTGAAATGTTGTGAGTGTGTGGGTATTTGTTAAAAATATTGCTAGTATCTATCGATTGCTTTGAAGTATTCTGTGATTTGATTCTAAAAAACGCAGTTGTTTCTCGTTTTTAATACAGATTCCATCTATTTGTAAATCAGTGTAAAAGAAGATTGATTATGAAAAGGTGGAGAGTATTATTCATCGAAAACTGAAGCCGCTTTTGGATTACTTTCCTTCAGTATTTGGAGTCTTTATGTCGCAAAGAGCACTTTCTGTACTTTGCTTGTTATTCTTATCTTATTCATCTTCATTGTTTGCAGAATCCTTTACGTTACCTATTTGGAAAGATGAAGCAGAAGCTCGTGGCTATGATTTACCAGAAGCATTTGGTTTAAACATCAGTTATATGAAACAAACTCAGGATATCTCAGTAGATAGCGTGGGTTTTGAAGGAACTATTCCTGCATTATTACCTTGGAATCCACCTCACCAAATTAGTGATTTAGTGGAAATTGAACCTATTGGAAACGGCAAACAAATGAGTGAAGTGTTGACATTACGAGGTGATGTTTGGCTTTTTCCTTTTTTGAATTTGTATGGAATCGTAGGTCAATTAAAAGGGTATTCGGAAACCACGATTAATGTTAAACCGTTTGGTAAAGAGGCGGGTATAAAAATGCCATTTCGCCTAGATTTAAATGGCACACTTTATGGCGCTGGTTTTGTATTAGCTGGTGGGTATAAAGATGTATTTGCTTTAGCAGATGCCAGTTATACGGAAACTGAGCTTAATGTTATTGATGGCACGATTAGCTCCATTGTTATTTCGCCACGTATTGGTTATGACTTTAATCGTTTAGGCGCACCACTTCGTCTGTGGGTGGGGGCTATGTATCAAGATGTAGAGCAATCATTATCAGGTAATTTAACTGATATTGGTTTAACTGGTAGTTTGGGTAGTCTTGTCGGTAAAGTGGATAACGGCCGTTTTAATGTTGAACAGCACCTAGTGACACCATGGAACCCTCTAATTGGTATGCAATATAAGCTACATGATCGATTGTATTTACTAGGTGAAGCAGGGCTTGGCGATCGTAAAAGTATTTTCTTTACCGTTGATATGCGATTTTAAACCATGACACTTTTAAAAATATCGACGGCAGTATTATTGAGCTGCTACACATTGTCGATCTCGGCAAAAGAAGAACCACAAAGTTGGGTCGACACTTTTCTTGAAGAATTAGGTTCATCTGAAGATATTGATGTTAGCCAAGGTGTTGATTGGGCAGTGTTACCTGGCCCTTTTGCTAACCCTGAGCAAGGCTTTGGTCTCGGTATTGCCGCTGTTGGCTTATATTCGCCATTAGAAGATAAAGACAGCGCTCCATTATCTACGGTTAGTATTACGGGTTATGGTTCGAGCTCTGGTTCATATGGAATAGGGATTAATAATCGCACTTATTTTGAGAATGATGAAATTCGATTTTTAGTTCAAGCAAAAGCAAGTCATACGCCCGAATACTATTGGGGGATTGGGAAAGAGCAAGCTGAGAATGAAGGAAACAAAACTTTAGTTGAAGCTGAAATCTTTGGGTTTACTCCGAAAATAGCGTATCAATTTTATCCTAATACCTATTTGCTAGCGGGTTTTGATTTGGAGAGCCACCGTAAGCAGACGACAGATTCGTTGCTTCTGAATTCAAAAGACTTAGAGGATACGCTCTTAACTGCAGCAACCATTAGCCTTGAATATGATAGCAGAGACTTTGAACTTAATGCATACAGCGGTACGTTACTTAGCATTAACTGGAATGAATACAGTAAGTCGCTAGGTTCGGATTATGAATTTAATAAAGCGACCTTTAACTATCGCCAATATTACAAAATAACCAGTGATACGGTACTTGCTTGGGAAGCATACAGTGAGACTGTACAAGGAGATGTTCCTTGGTTCGCTTTGTCTTCATTAGGCAGTGATAAGCGTATGCGAGGCTATTACAGCGGACAGTATAGAGATAATACACAAGCGTCAGCTCAAATCGAAGTGCGTCATCAGTTTAATCACCGACATGGCATGGTTGCATGGGTTGGTGGTGGTAATGTTGCTGATTCTTATCAACAGTTATTTGATAGTAAATGGTTACCTACGTATGGAGTAGGTTACCGCTTTGCTTTCAAGCCAAGAGTCAATGTCAGACTTGATTACGGTATAGGTAAAGATAGCCAAGCCGTATATTTTCAAATTAACGAAGCATTTTAAGGGCGGAAATATGAATAACAAAACTTTATTCATGATAGCGACCAGTCTTCTTTTCGGAAGCTCATTTTCAGTATATGCGGATGCTCCAGTTGGTGTGAGGCCATGCTGTGCATTTGGCACTAATTTACAAACAGAAGTAGGGGGGATTCCTGTCCCATTTGTCTCTGTAGAAAATGTATTAAATATTGATGATCTTGGTGATCATATATACAACGATGGTAGTCAAAGCGTAGCAAGCAGTTTGATGGGGCTTGGTGATGAGAGTAATGGTATTTTTTATTCTGAAAAAGGTGGATTTTTAGATTCCGCACACGTTCGTGATACCGCAGATTTTACTTACTATTTATATACTGAATTTAAAGCTCATTTAGGAACTGATTACTCGATTACCTTATCGCCTGAGTTAAAAGATAGAGTGATCCAATTAACTGAATCAAAAAGCAATTTTACACTTGAAGAGAAACAAAAGATCAGTGTGGAATTAGCGGCTTTAACTGCATATCGCCTTGCTCAATGGCATGAGATTGCTCAATGGTTTGGTATGGAATCGGTTGGAGGTTTCAAAGAATTGGCCTCTGCATTTTCGCCGGAAGATTTATATTCGAATATGCTTGGTGCAAAAATAGCGAGTTCTGTTATTGCTAAAAATCCCAATTTGTCTAAAGATGATTTCTCAAAAGCGATGACAAAAGCCATTGAAGCCAAATTTATTGAGCTTGGTGTAGTATCGAAAGAAGAGTCAAAAGCTCAAATCAAAAGCATGGATGGAGTATGGTGGGATAGCGATAAGCGCTTGCCAAACAAATGGGTTGTTATTCATCGTGAATATCATTTAGGGACAGATCTTCGACCAAATGGTTTTAAAAATGGGGTAGAAGAGAGCCTGTCAACGGAATATGAAGGTTTAGCAACGTTTAAGTTGATGCATAATAAAAATGATAATGCGTTTAATGCCTTACCTGAGGCTTTGAGAAATAAAGCTTATTGGACACCAAGCGATTTTCAAACGATAGCCGATTTTGCTCAAGCGCAAGACGAAAAAGAACAAGCAAAAAATAAATAAGATCACTTTATTAATAATAAAAAGCCCTGATTCGATTTCTCGCATCAGGGCTTTATTTTTAATCATACATTAAACAACTTACGCTTTTGCTTTACCCATATTTGGTGTCGTACCAAATTTTTCAGTGCTAAAGCCTTTAATTAGACTGACACACATCATAAGAAGAATAAACGTAAATGGCAGTGCTGTTGATACCGTACCTGCCTGTAGTGCTTGCATTGCTTCTGTACCACCAACCCACAGTAGTACCGCCGCAATCGATCCTTGAACCGTTGCCCAGAAAATACGCTGAGGAACTGGTGCATCAACTTTACCTCCAGCAGTAATACTGTCGATAACTAATGAGCCAGAATCTGATGATGTTACAAAGAACACCATAATCAGTACAATAGAAATAACCGAAAGGGCAGTGCTCATAGGAATCGCATCATACATATTAAACAGTGCCATAGTGATGTCTTGTAGACCATTCTCACCTAATTCACCGACTTTATTTACGACTTGTTCAATTGCAATTCCACCAAACGCAGACATCCATAATGCTGTTGCCAACGTTGGAATGATCATTACAGATATCAAGAATTGACGAACGGTACGACCTTTAGATACACGAGCAATGAACATACCTACGAATGGGGACCATGAAATCCACCAAGCCCAATAGAATACTGTCCAACCGTGCATCCAACCTTCATCTTCACGACCATGAGGATTACTCAGTGGAATGATGTTTTCAATATACCCTGTCACTGTTAATGGTAATGCACTCATTACATCAGAGAAACCAATGAAAATAATGAAGAATAATAAAGCAACAGCCACAAGCATGTTGACGTTACTTAATAGTTTTACACCGCCATCAATACCTCGTATTACCGAGATCATCGCAAGCATGGTCACGAAAATGATCACGCCAATTTGCATATTAACACCACCATCGGTACCAAATACGTGATTGATACCACCAGCTGCTTGTTGAGCTCCAAGACCAAGAGAGGTAGCAAGGCCAAATAGCGTTGCAAGTACCGTCATTATATCAATGATATGCCCAAACCAACCCCATGTTCTATCACCTAAAATTGGATAGAAGACAGAACGCATTGATAGCGGTAACCCTTTGTTAAAGGTAAAGAATGCTAAAGAGAGTGCGACTAAACCATATATTGCCCATGGGTGGATACCCCAGTGGTACATCGTCCCGCCTAATGCTAGTTTTTTAGCTTCTTCGGTAAATGGCTCAACATCTAGAGGAGTGCCATACCAATCAGTAAAATAAGCAAGCGGCTCAGCAACGCCATAGAACATTAAACCAATACCCATACCAGCAGCAAACAGCATTGCCATCCATGAGATTGTAGAGTGCTCAGGTTTTGCCTTGTCGCCACCAATGCGAATCTTTCCAAAAGGAGAAATGATCAGTGCTAAACAGAATATCAGGAAGATATTACTAGACCACATAAATAGGCCATCAAAATTGTTGATGATTTGCCACTTAACACCGTCGAGAAGAGATTTTGCTTCAGCTGGATCCATAACTAGAAGCACAGTAAGAAAAAGAATAATGGAACCAGCACTAATACCAAAAACCTGATTATGAATATCAAAACCCCATTTTTGGATATTGTCCTGTCCAACCTCGTAGTCAGTACTGTCTATACTGTACTTATCCGTAGTACTCATGCGTCCTCACATTAAAATATAATGGCTCCCATTGGAGACCATTAAACGACTGCAACATCAATGTAACAGCTTTTTTCATGAGGATAATATCAGAGTTAAGAATGCAATAACATATATAATTTATTTGTTGATATAAGTAAAAACGCCTTAAAACAGTAATTTAAGGCGTTTTTTATACAGCATAAAAGTAGTGATTAGTGGTCGAGGTATAAATAGTTTTGCCAAGACTTCATACGAATTAATACTTTACGCATAATTGAAACATGTTCGAAGCTATCAGAGTAAACGGAAATCTCAGCGTTTGAACCAGCTGGAAGGTGAAATTCCGATACATCATCAGTCAGTTTCAGTTTTACTAATGCTCGACCATTTGTACGGATTGCATTTGTTCCTAAAAGGGCTCCAGATGCTTGGATTTGACCTTCACCAATTGCAGGAATAACTTCGACGACTTCTCCTTTAAACACACGTCCAGGAATCGCTCTGAAAAGAAACTCAGCTTCAAAGCCTGCTTGTAATCGTTGTAATGAGTTTTGTCTGAAAGCACCAACAAAGTATTGATCTTCTGTGTGTACAAACGTCATTACAGGACGAAGTGGGATAGGGACGGCCATCATTCCTGGGCGAAGTGCCATCTGAGTTACATATCCATCAGTTGGTGCTTTAACAACAGTTTCGTCAAGGTTAAATTGCGCTTGTTCTAACTCTGCACGCATACGAGCTACTGTGGTATTTTCACCATTTATTTCAGATTCTAGTGCCAGTTTTGCTTGTTGCTCTTGAGCTTGGACTGATTCTAACGTTGCTTCAGATGCTTTGTAGGTTTGTTTACGAGTATCAAGTTGTTGAGCAGTGAAAGCGCCTTTTTTATAGCCTTTTTCATAACGTTTAAATTCACGATAGGCTTTATCTTTATCCGCTGTTGCTTTTATTGTGTTTGATTGTGCTGATTTATAAACCGACTCTAATTGAAGAGCAGCTTGCTCGGCTTCACTTAAAGCAGCTTGTTTACGAACAACTTCAGCTTGAAAAGGAATTGGGTCAATTTTAAATAAAACATCGCCCGCAGCAACAGGTTGGTTAGGCGTTACATTAACCTCTATAACTTTCCCCTTAACACTTGGGACAATTGGCGTGGTTACATAAAATTGCCCACCAAACTGAGTAAATGGATGGTTGTAGTTCATCAATAAGACTAGAGTGCCAACTAATACAACACCACCTAAACCTGCGGTAGGAACTGTCCATTTGTTTAGTGGAATATTAAAGATTTTAAATATCGCGATACATAAAGCGGTGTACGTCAAAATAAGCAATAAATCCATTATGCTTGCTCCTCTTGAGATGGTTTTTGAGGCGCTTGTTTAACTTGATTGACTTCTATTTGAGAAAGCTTTTCAGTTAATAGCTCTACTTGATCATTAAGATGATTAACGCGAGTTTGTAGCTCTAATTGATTGTTTTCGATTTTATGGAAGCCCCAACCACGGTCTTCACGCCATAGCGTTGCCCAGATCCAAAGAAATGGCCATAAAACATGAAGTGTAAATAGACTTACCCAGCCAGCGACATGAATAGCATCAGAATGTGGGTGATTGCGTTTGTGAGCTATTTCATAAGGGATATCATGAATGACAATGATGCCATAGAAAATGACAAGGGCAACGAAGACCAATAAACCAAGTGCAAAATAATCTAAAAACATAAACGTATCCTTGTTTATCTTTATTGTTAACAAAAACTATATTTTTTAATAACTTGAGTTTGGCATTTGTAAGAACAATACGCAAGGTTAATAAGTTTTTAGAATAAAAAAAACCGACTGCAGTCAAAATGAGTCGGTTTTTCGAGTGTTTTTAAGCAAAGGTTAAGTTATTCACTTACACAGTTACGTCCACCTTCTTTAGCTCTATATAAAGCTTCGTCGGCTGCTTTAATAACGAGTTGTGGCTTTCTTAAATCTTCACTATCAGCAACACCAATACTGATGGTTACGTTTACGACTTTTGTTTTATTCGCTTTACCACGCTTAGCTTGTCCTTCTTTGTTATCTTTAGGACGAGTAGAAGTATCACGAATAATTAAATCATAATCAGCGATGTCTTCTCGTAACTCCTCAAGATATTCTAAACTTTGCTTTGCTGTTTTACCTTTAAATAAAACCGTAAATTCTTCACCACCATAACGATAAACTTTTGCGTTACCACCAGTTTGTGCCATGATGCTTGCAACTAACTTAAGCACGTCATCACCAGTATCGTGCCCATAGGTATCATTGAATTTCTTGAAATGGTCAACGTCAAGCATTGCAATGGTATAGGTGCGACCAAGGTGTTTCATTTCAGATTCTAGAGCTCGTCGGCCCGGAATTCCCGTTAACTGATCAATAAACGCTAACTCATGACTTGCTGTAATGATATAGAGTAGAAGCAGTAACCCTGCAATTGAAAACATGGTGCTTGAAATATAATCAACACTAAATAATGAAAAAGTAAGTGATGAATACAGCAGACACGTATAAGACGCTAAATCCGTATTATTGCTTCGAGTTAAAACGAAAATAGCGGATAAACCACACATCACTATACTATAAAGAACAACGATAACAGGTAAAGGCGAAATTTCTGGAATATTGAGCAAATAGGTTTGCCATATTTCAGTCATGTCATTATCGGCAAAGTGTACTGTGATTATCCAACACCAGAAAAACATGAAGACTAATATACATAAATAGCCAGCGCCAAACTTAGAGAAAATTCGACGCTCAGGGAAAATGAATGTAGCCATCATGCAGATCGGCAATAAAAAGGCGGTTAATGTAAATTCAATTCGTGTCGTACCGTATGATAATGGTACTTGCAACCTTTCTTGAATTATCCAATAAGCGATAGCCATGCTTATCGCTATCATACCAATACGCCCTTGGTTAAAAGGCTGACTTAGTAATAAAACAATAGATAATACAATATAGGGCAGTATATAGGAGAACCCTTGATTCTCAGATGAGAGTTGGATTATGCCATCCATTCCAGTAATCACAGATACAACTATGATAATAGGCAGCAATAATTTGAATAAAGGATGGCTGAGAAGGTTAAAAGACATTATTTTTTTAACTAATCCTATAAAACTAAAAAAGAAAGAGTGTGTCACTGAACTGATAAGACAATTTGTTATTCTATCAATAACGTGACTCTATTCATATGCTTACGATACACTTAATGCATTAAACAACAACAAGGTGCCTCTATGGAATCAAACATTCATAATTATATGGAAGTACTCGTCAATAAACGATTTTTTGCATTGGAATTCCACCAGATTTATACGCTTGATCAAATCACAGATATGAAGTGTATTGCTTTAAATCAGCTTCCTACACTTTATATTCGTTATAGCTTGGATATGTTAGCGGCAACATCCCAGAAAAAATTAATGCAATATAACGAAATGGTTGCAGCTGCGGTTGAAAATGCAGAAAAAATGATCGCGAATGATAGAAGAGAAAGAAAAGACGATTTTGAAGATATCGTTGTTTATCGGTCAAAAGATCGTTTTCAATTGGAAGATGAAGAGGAGTCATTTTCAGGAAAACTGAATTTAGATTAGTATTTAGTAATAAAAAGAAAACCCATACCGATAAGTATGGGTTTTTGTTTTGTACGAAAATAAAGATTATTTATGCGTTTGCATTTGTTGTTTTATCTTCACTTTCAACAACTGGTGCTTCCTCTGATTCAGGAGCAGGAAAAGCCTGAAGTGGTTTAGCAACCATATTACGAGTGTCTTCTTTTACTTCAGCTAATACGACTGGAAGTTGATCGCCAAGTTTAAACGTTTCATGTTTATCAATAGAGATAATACCTTGGTCAGCATTACATTCGATACGTTCTTTATTATCAACGATTAATGAACCAGGAATAAATGCTGCTGCGCCGTTTTCAATTAAACGCACACGCATACCTGCACGGTTGATATCAAAGATTTCCGCTGTGAACTTAGTTTCTTTTTCAACTTCTGATGCTAATGTTCGACAATATAACCAATCACTTACATTTCGTTCTGCCATACGATGGAAGCGGCGGCTAAGTGCTAGTTCTTCTCCAACGATATCATCAGGACGTTGAACAGGCTCTTTTCCTAAAATATGAGCTTTAAGCATACGATGGTTGATCATATCGCTGTATTTACGGATTGGAGAAGTCCATGTTGCGTAAATATCTAATCCCATAGCATAGTGAGGTAGTGGTTCATTACCTGTTTCGCTGTAGGTTTGGAATTTGCGAATACGAGCATCTAAATAAGACGTAGGTTGCTTTCCTAATAGACGACGTAATTCACTAAAGCCTTCAAGAGTAGCAATTTGTTCTTCCGTAAATTCTACACCGTCTAATTGATTAACTATTTCAACAACGTCTTTTAATTTGTCAGATTTGATACCAGCATGAGAGTTAAATACGCCCATATTAAATGCGGCACGTAATGTTTTACCTGCACAAATGTTTGCCGTTACCATTGCTTCTTCAACAAGCTTGTTCGCTGTACGGCGCATATCAGCATGGATAGCGATAACATCGTTGTCTTCGCTTAATTCAAAACGGTAATCAGGACGATCTGGGAAAATAACCGCGTGAGTTTCTCTCCAAGTTGTACGTACTTGAGCAAACTCATACAGTTCAGTAACGACTTGTGCGATGGTGTCATTTGGTTGCCATTTATCACAAGAGCCCGTTTCTAAGAAATCAGAAACATGGTCATAAGCTAAACGAGCATGTGATTTGATCGTTGCTGCAAAAAAGTTGATGCTTTCTTCTTGGATATTGCCGTTAGCATCAACCAGTACTGTACAGCAAAGAGCAGGGCGTTCTTGGCCTTCAATTAAAGAACATAACTCATCACTTAAATCACGAGGTAACATAGGAATATTACGACCCGGTAGGTAGATCGTATAACCACGTTCACGTGCCACTTTATCCATACTGTCATCTGGTGTGATATAAGCGGTAGGATCTGCAATAGCAATAGTTAGTTCAAATGAACCATTTTCAAGCTTTTTGATATATAACGCATCATCCATATCTTTGGTTGATTCGCCATCAATAGTTACGAATGGGGTTGCTGTCATATCGACACGAACTAAATCAGCGTCGTCTTTAATTTCCCAATGCTCAATACCCTCAGGCTCTGAGTTAGGTAAATCGTTTTGAGCTAGAGTTACCCACCAAGGTGCAATCTTGTCATCACTGTCAGTGATTTTATGGGTAATATCACATTGAAAGCCTTGATCCCCTTTTAATGGGTGTTGAGTTAACTCTGCAACAACCCAGTCACCTTCTTTAAGTGTCTCAGGGTTTACGCCTTTGCGAGTCTTTGCCTTAATAGCATTTTTTAAACTAGGGTGATCAGGCATTACTTGTAGACGTTTTTTAAACATCTGAATACGGCCAATAAATCGTGTAATTGATTGTTCGATTAATTGATCCGGTTCTGCTTGCTCTTTTTCATTCTCTGTACGAATAAGAGCCACTACTTTGTCACCATGCATAACTTTTTTCATTTGTGCTGGTGGGATAAAGATGCTTTTTTTCTTATCATCTGATTCTAAGAAGCCAAAGCCACGTTCAGTTGCTTTGATGGTGCCTTCTTTTTTTGGGAGTTTTTCTTGTATTTGCTGCTTCAATTGCGCAAGTAGTGGGTTATCTTGAAACATGAGCCTTCATTATAATAGAGAAATAACGAAGTAATTTTACTATTGCACCTAATTGATTACTAGAAAACTTGGACGAAATGTACAAAAAAGAACATTTAAAGTACAAAAAACTACCAAATCTAAGAAAATGAAGCTAAATTTGTGAACTCGCTCAATTTTTTCTGGTAATTCTTGCCGTATTAGGGCATTATGCGCGCCCTGAGTTAATCCACTTTCTATAATTTAAGTTGAATTAACCTGTCCTGTCCCGAGAGCTTGTGTGTGTGTATGGAACTTGCTGAGCAAATGGGACCTTTTTTATATGATTAATTATTGGGATCCCAATGTCAGAATCTATTACTGAATTTCGCCAACTGGCTTTAGACGAGTCAATCTTATCTGCACTTGATGATATGGGCTTTGTAGCTCCAACTCCTATTCAAGCAGCTTCGATTCCTCTACTTCTAGAAGGCCGTGATGCTCTTGGTAAAGCGCAAACAGGTACTGGTAAAACAGCTGCATTCTCTTTACCACTATTAAACAAAATCAATCTTAAGCAACATAACCCACAAGCAATTATCATGGCTCCAACGCGTGAACTTGCTATTCAGGTTGCTGCTGAAGTTAAAAACCTTGGTCGTAACATCAAGGGTCTTAAAGTTTTAGAGATCTACGGTGGTGCATCTATCGTTGATCAAATGCGTGCTCTAAGCCGCGGTGCTCATATCATCGTTGGTACTCCTGGCCGTGTTAAAGATTTATTAAACCGTGACCGTCTAAACCTAGGCGAAGTTCATACGTTCATCCTAGATGAAGCAGATGAAATGCTTAAAATGGGCTTTGTTGATGATGTAACTTGGATTCTTGAAAAAGCACCAGATACAGCTCAACGTATCCTATTCTCTGCAACTATGCCTCCAATGGTTAAAACAATTGTTGACCGTTACCTACGTGATCCTGCTCGTGTTGACGTTGCTGGTACTAACCACACTGTTGATAAAGTAGAGCAAAACTTCTGGGTTGTTAAAGGCGTAGAAAAAGACGAAGCAATGTCTCGTCTACTTGAAACTGAAGAAACTGATGCATCAATCGTATTCGTTCGTACTCGTCAAGATACTGAGCGTCTAGCTGATTGGTTATCTGCTCGTGGCTTTAAAGCTGCTGCACTGCACGGTGATATTCCTCAGTCTCAACGTGAACGTACTGTTGATAACATCAAAAATGGCGTTATCGATATTCTAGTTGCTACTGACGTAGTTGCTCGTGGTCTTGATGTTCCACGTATTACTCACGTATTCAACTACGATATCCCATTTGATGTTGAGTCTTACATCCACCGTATCGGTCGTACAGGTCGTGCAGGACGTAAAGGTAAAGCGATTCTTTTAGTTCGCACAAACCAAATGCGTATGCTTCGCACAATTGAGCGTGTAACTAAGTCAACTATGGAAGAAATTCAACTTCCACACCGTGACCAAGTTGCTGAATCTCGTCTAGCTGCATTAGCTGCTGAGCTTCAAGCTGATAAAGAATTCGTTGCTCTTGATGCGTTTACTGATTTAATCAATAAACTTCAAGAAACATTAGAAATTGATGCAACTACTATTGCTGCTATGCTTCTTAAGCGTCAACAAGGTAAGCGTCCTTTATTCTACAAAGGTCCAGACCCAATGATCGCAGCTATGGAACGTGCGAAGAACCGTCGTTCTGATCGTGGCGAACGTGGTGAACGCGGCGGCCGTGGTGATCGTCCTGAGCGTGGTGAACGTCGTCAATACAATAACGATGATTTCGATACGTACCAATTAGAAGTTGGTCGTGAGCAAGGCGTACAAGTTAAAGACATCGTAGGTGCTCTAGCTAACGAACTTGGTTTCACTAAAGGTTCTATCGGTGCAATCAAACTTGCTCCTGGCCACACATATGTACAACTTCCTAAGAAAATGTCTGCAGATGTTGCTGGCAAACTTAAGAAACTACGTATTCGTCAAAACGAAACAAAAGCGGTTGTTGTTGAAGGTGTTGACCTAACAATCGAACGTCGTCCACGTACTGGTGGTGGCCGTGATGAAAACCGTGGCGGTAACAGCCGTGGTGGTTACCGTGGTAATCGTGAAGGCGGAAACCGTGAAGGTGGCCGTGGTGGCGAACGTCGTTTTGATCGCAACAAAGGTGGTGATCACCGTGGTAGTCACCGTGGCGAGCGTGCACCAGGCGGTCGTGGCCGTGGTCGCAGCGAGCGTAGCGAAGGTTAATCCTTAGCAAAGAATTAAAATAAAAACCGAGCTCATGTAGCTCGGTTTTTTTATGTCTGTATAAAATGGTTTTATATTGTTTCAAGATCATGAAAAAGTATATAAAGACAATAACAGTGTGTCGTTAATGTCTTAACTATATGATTAGAGCGGGCAAATAGGCGATGGTGATTTAATTATTTATAATTGAAATAGTTGTTTCTGTTTTCAATAAATAGTGATATTTTCTGAAAAATCAGCAGTGCTTGCGATATTGACTGCTGTGAATACTCTTTTTATTCATAAATGGAAAATAACATGGATAATGAAATCCGACTACGTGCTCTTGAGCAAACCGATCTTCGTTTTATTCACCAATTGAACAACAATAGATCAATCATGTCATATTGGTTTGAAGAACCGTATGAATCATATTACGAACTAGAAGACCTATTTCGTAAGCATATTCATGATAGTAATGAGCGTCGTTTTATCGCTGAAAATGCACAGCAACAATCAATTGGTTTAGTTGAATTAGTTGAAATTAACTCCATTCACCGTAATGCTGAATTTCAAATTATCATCGCACCAGATTTTCAAGGTTGTGGTTATGCGCGTGGATTAATCAATAAAGCCTTAAATTACGCATTTACTATTTTGAATTTACATAAAGTTTATTTGCACGTTGCGGTAAACAATGAAAAAGCGATTCATTTATATGAAAAATGTGGATTTGTTGAAGAAGGGCATTTGATTAAAGAGATTTTCGTAAATGGAGAATACAGTGACATTAAGCGCATGTATATTCTTCAAGATACATATATAAAGAACCGTAATAATTAATAGAAAAGGGCTTCTAATATTAGAAGCCCTTTTTATTTGCCAACCGTACGTTGTTATTTTATTAAGCTACGATAGCATCAACTTCTTCAGTTTTTACCGCTTCCATACGTTCACCGTAGATAGAGCGTAACTGACTAACAACATCTTCACGAGTAACTACGCCAACTAATTGATTGTTTTCAATCACAGGTAAGATACGTGGTTTAGAAACACGCATGTCACGAGCGCGGTCATTAATTGATAGTGTGCTGTAGCTAGTTGCAATGCCCATGTCTGTTGTTGGGTAAAGCTTTGGTTTATCAATCGCGTAGAACTCAGCTAGCTGCAGTAGTGTGTCTTTAGGTGAGATGCTTGTGATGTCTGTTTTCATTAAATCAGCAACAGTACGACCTTTTTCTGGTAGATAATCTTCACACCATAGTTCAACTAATACATCATGCTCAGAGAAGAAACCAACCACTTCACTATGACTGTTTACAACGATTGCACCTGAAAGATGGCGGTCTAATAGGTTATCCAGTGCAACTTCTACAGGCATTTCTGGTTGAAGAACGTAAGTGTTAACATCCATAAATTGATTTACTGTTTTGTTCGCGTTCATTTTGATCATTTCCTTAGAGTCAGATTCTGTAAATAGTGGTGTAATTTGTGATGTTTCTACTGCTTTTAATTGAGGGCGAGTGAAGATTGACCAGTAAGCCAAACCAACAAGACCAGCACCACCAACGATATTTCCTAACGTTACAGGGATTAAGTTCGCTGTAATAAAATTAACGATATTTAAGTCTGCGTATTGTTCAGGTGTTGCACCGACTGCAAGCCAAAACTCAGGCGGAGCAAGTTGTTGAATCGCAATACCTAAAGGAACCATAAACATGTTTGCAACACAGTGCTCAAAGCCACTACTAACAAACATTGCAACAGGTAAAATAACCATTACTGCTTTAGTGAGCATATTGGTTGAGCAGAAGGTTAACCACACAGCCAAACACACTAATAAATTACATAAAATACCCAGAGCAAATGCTTCTAGCGGTTGGTGATGCAATTTATGTTGAGCGATATTTAGCGCGTTCAAACCCCATTGACCACCGTCGTTTTGGTACATACCTGCTGAAACCACAAGAGCGAGTAATAAACCAGCACCAATAAAGTTACCGATATATACTTTTCCCCAGATCCCTAGCATTTTGCCAAAACTGATTTGTCTATTTGCTACAGCGATTGCTGATAAAACCGAGCTTGTAAATAATTCACCGCCACCGATAACAACTAGGATCAAACCTAAACTAAAAGCTAAGCCACCAGCAAAACGACTGATACCCCAACCAGTTTCTGTATTGCCTGTCGTTACCGTTGTATAGAAAATGAATGCTATCCCGATAAAGACACCAGCCATAATGGCTAAGCCAATTACCATGCTTGTTGGCTTCTTCGATTTAGCCAGTGCGTAATAAGCCGCTTGTTCCATCATTTCGCTGGGATTAAATTGTCCAGTTGTATTTGGACTGAGATTAGAACTCATTTGTCCTCCTTAAGTATTGGTTATAAAAATGCTTAAGGAATATGAGCTAACCCGTCTTGCTTAAGCCCAGTTAGATTATGAGCAAAAGTGTTTGGGGTAAAATTGATTGTTTTTAGGTTCTATATCAGTTTTCCTTATGAAACTAAAATGGTATGATTTACACAAAATAAGTTCTTATAAAAGAGATGGTTATGCGTTATTCATTAAAACAGTTGGCAGTTTTTGATGCAGTAGCGACAACAGGAAGCGTCAGTCAAGCGGCTGAATTATTGTCTTTGACTCAATCAGCTACCAGTATGTCGTTGTCGCAATTAGAAAAAATGTTGGGACGTTCATTATTTGAACGTCACGGAAAACGAATGGCGCTCACTCATTGGGGTGTATGGCTTCGGCCGAAAGCTAAAAAGCTGATTCATGATGCTCAACAAATCGAATTAGGCTTTTATGATCAGCATTTGATCAGTGGTGAAATATCATTAGGCGCGAGTCAAACCGCAGCAGAACACTTAGTTCCAAACCTTATCAGTAATATTGATAACGATTTCCCAGAAATTCGAATCTCCTTAGGAGTAAAAAACACCTCTGGTATTATTGAAGGGGTATTAGATTACAAATATGAACTAGGTATTATCGAAGGGCGTTGTGATGATAGTCGAATTCATCAAGAAGTCTTTTGTACCGACCATTTGATCATTGTTGCTGCGGCTCATCATCCTTTTGCTAAGCATGAAAAAGTCAGCTTAGCCCAATTAGAGCAAGCAAAATGGGTATTGCGTGAGCATGGTGCAGGAACTCGAACTATTTTTGATAGTGCCATTCATGGCAAAATTCCTGATTTAGACGTATGGCGTGAATACGAATACGTTCCAGTATTACGAACATTAGTAGCAAATGGACAATATTTAAGCTGTTTACCTTACTTAGATGTAGTGAAATACATTGAACGCGGTGAATTAGTCGCATTAAATGTACCTGAACTGAATATGGAAAGAACACTCTCATTTATCTGGCGTTCATCAATGGATCAAAACCCTATTAGTGATTGTATAAGAAGAGAGGGTATAAGAATGATTAAGAATCATAACGTTATACGATAAGTGATAAGAAAAATTAACTTCTTAGTTTGTTTGATATTTGTTATTCTCATTAAATAACCGTTATTTATTATATTTATTCTTAGGGATAGAAAAATATGCCAGCCTTATCAGTTTTATTGATGGATAGTTTCAACTACTTCAAAAAGCATTTTATTGCCTTTTGTATGCTTGTTCTTCCATTCGCGCTTATCACTAATGGGATAGCGTTAAGCTTTAATGAGAACGATGGTCCAGGTAAGTTTTTAGTATATATGCTATTTATTTTGACTATCTATCCTTTTTATAAAGGAGCTATTCTCTATTACATCGCTTATTCATTTGATGGAAGAAGAGTTCCATTTAGTCAGTTGTATCAAATACCAGCCAAAACATGGTTTTCGTTTGTATTGATGAACATGATTTTGGGATTAGCGATATTAATGGGATTCATGGCGCTTATTTTGCCTGGTTTGTATTTAATGGCACGTTTCTCATTTACGGAGATCTATTGTGTTCTTTATAAAGAAAATACAAATGATGCGATTAAATTGGGTTGGCATGATACAAAAGACAATTACTGGGTGTTATTTAAAGGCTTAGTTATTATTTTTGGTTTTACTACTGGTTTGATGTGGGCACTAGAATATGGACTTGGTTTAATTGGCCTACAATCGCCAGTATTGTCTTTCATTTTTTCTATTTCTGAAGTGGTTTTATCAATGATGAACACGATTTTTATCTTTAGAGTGTTTACAGTAAATACGACTAAACTAGAAGAAATCCAAGCTATTGAATAATTAATAGTTTTATCATTATGATTGATATAAACGGTCAACTTTATAAGGTTGACCGTTTTTTTATGTAAAATTATTAATGAGACAGCTGTTGCAAAAATGTTGCGACATGTTGGTTTGTACGAATCTTAGATGACATGATGTTTCGAAATGTAAGTTTAAATATCGGATTTAGGATGTTTCTATGAAGTTTCGACACAAAATTATTTTAGCTTTTTCAATTATTATGACAGTGACTTTGGCTCTATTAAGTACTGTTCAATACCTTAATATGAAAAAAGAAGTAGAGCATGAAGTTCAATCAAGTATTCATGAGATTGTTGATGGTGTACGCACAACGGTGAATTCAGAACTAGCGGGAAAAACGTTATTAGCCGAATACGTAACAGAAATTGCTCAAAGAGATTTGAACTCAAAAACGCTTGAGACAATCTTAAGCCAACCTCAAGTAAAAAAAGCGTTTGTACTTGCAGGCATCGGTTTTGAAGATGGACATGATTTTGTTAGTAATGATCCAACGTGGGATCCTCAAGGATATGATGCAAGAACTCGTGGTTGGTATATATCCGCAAAACAAAAAAATGGCACAATAATTACTGAACCTTACGAAGATGCCCTTACTGGAGAAATTCTGATTTCAATTGCAACGGCAGTAAAGTCAGATAATCAGTTTATTGGATCTATTTTTTTCGATTTGAGCTTAGGAAGTTTAGCTGAGTTAGTGAATCAAGTTGAACTATTTGATGCTGGATACTTATTTATTGTTGATAAGGCAGGAACCGTTATCGCTCATCCTGATAGCCAATACAATGGTCAATCTATGGCGTCATTCCTACCAAATATTCAATTAAACTCAAACTTACAAACAATAGAGATCAACGGGGCGACACACGATGTCTCATTTACCTCTATTGATGGCTATCCTTGGTCAATTGGTGTTGTTCTTGATGAAGGTAAAGTGTTTAAACAAATCAATGAATTAAAAAATGATTCATTAATATATTCAGTTGTTGCGATTATTGTTTCAATTGTTTTGATGCTGATGTTTATTACTCGTCTTATCCGTCCTGTTCAAACATTAAATTCTGCAATTCAGAACGTAGCATCAGGAGAAGCGGATTTAACACAGCGACTTGATACCAAAATTGATCCTGAATTCGCACCTCTAGCGAAAGGCTTTAATCAGTTTATTATTAATCTTCAAACTCAAGTAACAGAAACCAAAGCGTTAAGTCACCAATTAAATCAAGGGGCTCAGAAGATCTTAGTTGGTGCAAATGACTCCGAAACTGCAATGAATACACAGATGATGGAGTTAGAGCAACTGGCAACGGCCATGAATGAGATGGCTGCTACGTCGGTTGATGTGGCAGGAAACGTACAAAGTGCCGCTGAATATGCCAAAAAAGCGGACAGTGCAACCGAGCACGGTATGACGGTTGTAAATCAAACATCAGAAGAAATTACTGATCTATCAACGAACATTAATCAAGCTGTAGAAGAAGTTGGAAAACTAGAAAAAGCGACGGACAGCATTGGTACAATTTTACGTGTTATTAATGATATTGCAGAGCAAACAAACTTACTTGCTCTTAATGCGGCAATAGAATCAGCAAGAGCAGGAGAGGCCGGCCGCGGGTTTGCTGTTGTTGCTGATGAAGTAAGAACCCTCGCTAAGCGTACGCAAGAATCGACAACAGAAATAGCAACAATGATTGAACAATTGCAATCGGGAGCGGCGAGTGTTTCTTCTTCAATGCTAAGCAGTCAACAAAGAGCGGACTCTACCGTTGATAAAGCCAAGCAAACCGCTGAAGCATTAACTCAGATAAGAGAAACAATTCAACAAATTAATGATATGAATATTCATATAGCTTCTGCTGCTGAAGAGCAAAGCCATGTTGCTGAAGAAATAAATGGAAAGACTGTGAATATTAAAGATTTATCAGTATTGGTTCATGAGGCGGCACAAGGTGCTGCGGTTTCTATTAATGAACAGGTGAGTGTGGTTGAAAGCCAAGAAAGGATAATGAATAAGTTTACAGTGTAACTGACATATCGCTATCAATTAAATTGATATTAAAGCTCAAGAGTATTCTTGAGCTTTTTTAACTGCTTTACTTACGTTCCCAATAATTAAAGAGTTGGGAAAGCATAAAACAAAGAATGAAATAACAGAAAGCGACAACAATCCAAATTTCAAAAATCATACCGCTTGAATTTGCCATTTCAGTGCCAACAAACGTTAATTCCTGTATTGAAATTAAAGAGATAATAGAAGAATCTTTAACTAAAGAGATACATTGACCAGCTAAAGGTGGAATGATCACTTTAAATACTTGTGGAGCGATAATGTATCGATATCGATGCCAAGTTGATAATCCCAGTGTTTTTGCGGCTTCATGTTGGCCTTTAGGTATTGCATCCAACCCTGAACGAACGACCTCACCAATATAAGCGGCAGAGATCATGCCAATACACAATACTCCAGCTGTTAAGTTCTCCCACAGATTAGCAGAGCCAAAAAGGAACTGCTGTAGCAAATTAATATCACCAGAGTGTTCACGTAATAAGTTTTCAAGATCTAATAAAGGAACCAGTTGGTTAGCGATAAAAAAGTAAAATATAAAAATAAAGACCAAAGGTGGAATGTTTCTGATCAGTTGAATATAGCTATTTGATAACGCTCTAATCACAGTAAGATTTGAACGGCGTCCTAAGCCTAATAAGACACCGAAACAAATGGCAAAGAGCATCCCCCAAAACGTTAAACGTAGTGTTGAAAACAAACCATCAAAAAAGTAAGGGAGAGAACCATCTGCTTTTGGAGTAAATAAAAGCTGAATGGCTTTAGACCACTGCCAATGATAAGCCAAGGTACCACTGTCTTTAGTCAATAACCAAGTGGCGAACCCTACGATAATGATCAGTAATCCCCAATCTAATCGATTGAGCCTAAAGGATGCTCTTTGATACATGTTCTATTTCGCTGTTTGTGATTGCCAATCTAGGCTTGTAAACCAATAGTCGTAACGCTCTTTTAGCCAACCGTCATCGGTGCGAGCTTTGATCCACTCATCAAAATACGCTTTTTTATCTTCTTCACCTAAACGAACAGCAAAGGCTTCATTGCCTTGTGATAAACGCTCTTTAAATGGTAAGTAAAGAATATCAGCGTGTTTGAGTGTATCAAATTCTGGTTTAGGCGTTGATGCTGCTACGGCGTGAGCATTACCATTTAATACTTCTTGAAAGGCTTGTGCTTCATCATCAAATTGTAGAACTTTTGCTTTTGGAAAGTGTTCTTTGATAGCTGCAACGGTAATTGAACCACGGCGTGCTGCAAATTTTACGCGTCTTGAATTGAAGTCTTCACGAGTAAAGCCGTCCGTTAACTCTTTATTAGCAGCAACCTGTACACCTGAGTGTGAATAAGGAACAGTAAATAGAACACTTTTTGAACGTTCATCAGTAATCGTTAATCCACCAATAATGACGTCAAATTTACCAGAAATAAGAGAGGGAATAATACCATCCCAAGCTGTAGGAATGAACTCAATTTTCAAACCAGAGTCTTCAGCAAGACGTTTTGCCACATCGACTTCAAAACCAATTAGCTCACCTTGTTGATTTCTCATCGCCCATGGAACAAAAGTACTTAAACCTACTTTTAATGTACCACGCTCTTGAATTTTATCTAAATTGGGTGTGTTGTCGGTTGTCGTTGCGGCAAATGCTGAACTACTAAATAGTAAGCTTAATCCAAAAAACGAAAGTAATAGGTGCTTCATGCGAGTTGTTCTCCTTAGTGTGCGTTGTGCATTCTGTATTCTAGCCATGCTGATAAAGCAGAAAGGCTTAATGTTATCATTAAATAGATGGCGGCTACTGTAAACCAAATTTCAAATGGCATTGCTGTATCCGATACAATATTTCTTCCCTCAGTTGTAAGGTCAAAAATAGCCATTACACTGACTATAGAAGAGTTTTTAACTAAGGAAACTAATTCGTTGGTTAGTGAGGGTAAGGTTTTTCTAATTACTTGAGGTAAAACAACATATCGATAGCTGTTGAACTGAGAAAGACCTAATGTCTTACACGCTTCAAATTGTCCTTTAGGTAGATTGATTAAGCCTGAACGTAAGATTTCGGCTGTATATGCACCTTGAAACAAAGCCAAAGCTAAGACGGCGGTAGTGAAGCGATCTAACCCTAAAAAAGGGCCAAAAACGAAATACAATAAATAGATTTGAACCAATAATGGGGTATTACGGATCAACTCAATGTATAGCGTTGATATTGTTTTACCTACAATAGAGTTTGATAGACGCAATAATGCGGTAATCAGAGCAATAGTAAGTGTTGCAATCGCACTGATGGCGGATATTTTTAAAGTAACCAACAAACCTTCAATTAGTTCTGCAGGAAACCATTCAGCATCTTCATAAAAGAAAATGAAGTCAGGAACTCGATCCCATTGCCATTGATAGTTCATGGCTTGAGCACCACTGTCCAAAACCCAAAAAAGACCTAAACCAAGTAATAAGATCTGAAGAGTGGCAGAGAGAACAGGTGCAAAAATACGAGTAAAGTAATTCATCTTAATAGCTTAATATTTGGTTTAAAAAGCGCTGAGTTCGGGCGTGTTGTGGGGATTCAAAAAACTGGAGAGGCTCTGCAACCTCAACAATTTCACCTTCATCCATAAAAACGACTCTATCTGCTACTTTTTTGGCAAATCCCATTTCATGAGTAACACAAACCATTGTGATGCCTTCTTTAGCCAAATCCGACATTACATCAAGAACTTCACTGATCATTTCAGGATCAAGTGCAGAAGTTGGCTCATCAAATAGGAGAATTTTAGGCTCCATACACAATGAACGAGCAATAGCGACGCGTTGTTGTTGGCCGCCAGAAAGCTGTGATGGGTACTTATCAGCTTGTTCCGCGATATTGACGCGTTTTAAATACGTCAATGCACGCTCTTTTGCTTGAGCCTTAGAAAGCTTTAACGTTTTGATTGGAGATAGGGTTAGGTTTTCTAACACGGTTAAATGTGGGAAAAGATTAAAGTGTTGAAATACCATGCCAATTTTCCCTTTATCAAGGTGCTTTGGTGATAACACCTCATCAAAAAGTGAAAGCTGACCATTCTGGATGGATTCTAACGCATTAATGCAGCGAATAAGCGTAGATTTTCCTGATCCAGAAGGACCACAAATAACGACTTTTTCACCTTCTTGAATGGCTAAGTTGATATTTTTTAGCGCATGAAATTGGTCGTAAAATTTATCAACAGCTTCAAAAGTAATGACATTTGTTCTCTTTGTATTTTTAATCGTCACAATTAGTCCTTTCAGTTACTAGCCAAAGTTACTGTAACATATTCATTAAACTAAAGAAGTGATTCTTGTTTCTTTGATTGTTTATTACGCAAAAAATGAGGTTATGTGTGGTTCATGTCAAAAGAGGTATGAGTAGTAAGTTATATTAAATTAACCATTGCACAACAGAACAAGACACGTTACGTTAACAGAATGGAGAATAAAGATGCAGGAAGATAACCTGTATAACAGAGATGGAAGAATAAGCAATGTATCAAACTGATGATGTACGAATTAAACAAGTAAAAGAACTTTTACCGCCTGTTGCTGTACTAGAAAAATTTCCGACAACTGAAACTGCTGCTAAAACGGTGTTTCAGTCTCGTCAAGCTATTCATAATATTCTTCAAGGTGAGGATGACCGTCTTTTAGTAATTATAGGACCATGTTCTATTCATGATCCAAAAGCGGCACTAGAGTATGGTGAAAAGCTAAAAGTATTGCGTGATGAGTTGGGTGATCGTTTAGAAGTTGTGATGCGTGTTTATTTTGAAAAACCGCGTACGACAGTTGGATGGAAAGGGTTAATCAATGACCCTTATATGGATGATTCATTTAAATTGAATGATGGCCTACGTATTGGTCGTAAATTGTTGCTTGATCTAACGGATATGGGATTGCCAACAGCGGGTGAATTTTTAGATATGATCACTCCGCAATACATGGGTGATCTAATTAGTTGGGGAGCAATTGGTGCTCGTACAACCGAATCTCAAGTTCACCGTGAGCTGTCTTCTGGTCTTTCATGCCCTGTAGGGTTTAAAAACGGTACTGATGGTAATATCAAGATTGCAACGGATGCGATTCGTTCAGCTGGTTCATCACACCACTTTTTATCAGTAACGAAATATGGTCATTCTGCAATCGTAGAAACAGCAGGTAATCCTGACTGTCATATCATTCTTCGTGGTGGTAAAGAGCCGAACTACAGCGCAGATCATGTTAAACCTGTTAAAGAGCAACTTGCTGCTTCTGGTTTACCGCAAAAAGTGATGATTGATTTCAGCCATGCAAACAGTTCAAAAGACTTTAAACGTCAAATGGTTGTTGCTGATGATGTTTGTGGTCAAATTTCAGGTGGTGAAGATGCTGTATTCGGTGTCATGATTGAAAGCCATTTAGTAGAAGGTCGCCAAGATTTAGTTAATGGCAAAGTAGAAACGTATGGTCAATCGATTACAGATGCTTGTATTGGTTGGGATGATACCGAAAAAGTACTTCGTCAATTAGCTGATTCAGTAACGGCACGACGTAACAAATAAGAGTTCTTTACAAAATATCAACGCCAACAGTATATGCTGTTGGCGTTTTTTTATCCTTGTCCTTTTGCCATTGTAACCGTACGTTTTAATGTCCACCGTAGTAATAAAGGAATACTCTCAGGTCCCATCTCTTCACAGTGCTCCACAATAGCTAATGCGACATCCGGTTTTGCGTATTTTTTTAACGTTTTTACTATGATCTTTTTAGGTGGAACAGGTTGATCGGCTGAAATATTTGACAGTGTTCTGAATAACTCTTCAAAACCGTGATGATATAAATAATGCTCAATATCTTTATGTGGTAGTTCTGTTAAACGGTGACGCTCGTGCTCGTTTTCGAGCTGACTTTTTACTGCAAAGGCGTATTTCTTCCCGGCAGGATCACCATCAGTAACCACATGCCACTCAATATGAAGTGCTTTGGCCATTTTTATTAATGATTTTAATCCTGATTGAGCAAACTCTATGATTTGTACCCCTTCAGCGGCAAGGTTATAACCAAGAATTCGAGCCATTTCGTTAAATAACCATACTTCAGTTTCACCTTCAACAAGTAGCCAACAACGAGCAAATAAAGCATTAGAGCGCTGAAATCGAATATGAAACGTAATTCGACGCAAATCATCACGAGATAAACTCGTTGGGGTTAAGGCGTAACTAGAGGTGGAATCAGATTCTCTAACTAAACGTCTTATGGATGATAATGGAACGGCGCTAAGCAATTCACTACTGTTTGTCGTGAGGATTTTTTGCATGGGAATATGATTAAGTAATGTCCATGCTTGAATTAATTGTGTTGGGTGAAGTCGTCCTTCTGGATCTTCTACAATCATGACTGGTCGCGCCGATTGTTTTAATGTATTTGGTCCTTTTGCTCGTAAGTAGGTATTAAGTAAACCCAATAATAATAATTTAGTCTGTTTGCTTTGATTTTGATTTACAAATTGGTTTAAAGAAACGCCTTCCGCTTTTTGCCCAAAGAATAAATCATCACGCACTTTATGTTGACCATGTCGTCTATGATTTCTAAAAGAAAAGTAATGATCAACGAGAGATTGCATTGATTGTAAGGCACTTTTTATTTCGCCACTATTTACTTGCCCAGGAGCCGTTAATAGGCGTCGACAGGTATTATTAATTCGTCGCTCAATTCGATCATCGGGAACGTGATCAGTAAAAGGACCAGGGCTAAGTCGGCGTGAGTCTCGGATCCGAATGACAGGGTGTAACTTGATGAGCTCATAAACCAAGCATTCGATACGGTGATAACGCAACACATTACCATCTTTATTTAAAAATGAGCTTGAAGAGGTTATCTTTCCGTCATTATTTGTTGCACTTACACGGTAGTAAATACGTTGTGTATTGCTATTTGCATCATGTTGCCACAGTGAGGAGAGCTTTCTATAACGGCCCGCTTTATGCTCATTTTTTTCTGTGGTTTGCCAAGTAATAATGATTTGAATGTGTTGGTCTTGAGTATATGAAATAGAGTGGTCTTGGTGAAAATCTTTAAGTGTAAATTGATGTAATTCGCCTGAAATGGGCAGGGCAATAGAAAGCGCATCAAGCAATGATGACTTGCCCCATGTATTTTCGCCTATCAAAGTGGTGAGTTGTTCAAAAGAAAGTGATAAGCGTTTAATGCCTCGAAATCCTGAAACTTCTATTCGTTCTAAGAGCATATGACTTCCTCATCAGATACTTGTATAAATAACTATATAGCATGTAACGAGAGTAAAGCATTATGGATATCACAATTATAGAATTGATTTTTTTGAATAAATTTCTTTGAGAGTGCAATTTTCTTTATCGTTCAAAAACGAAAGAGAACAATAAGTGATATGATAGCTGCAGATTGTTTGATGAAGCTTGCGCAATTGAGTTTTAAGGCTTCGAAAAGGGAAAGAAGATGAGTGATAAGCAAAGCAATAAATTAAGAGTTATGCATATTAATGATACGCACTCTTATTTTGATGAATCTGTAATTGCTTTGAATTGTGAAAGCGTTGATAAATTTTATATAAAGTGTGGTGGCTTTTCTCGATTATCACACCAAATGACTTTACTTAGTAATGAAATGAAAGCAAAAGGTGGCGATGTTGCTACTTATCATGCTGGAGATTGTTTTCAAGGAACACTCTACTTTTCTCTGTATAAAGGCAAGGCCAATGCGGAGTTGCTTAACCAATTACCGTTAGATGGTATGGTACTTGGTAATCATGAATTTGATTTAGGAAATGAATTAGTTAGTCATTTTGTCTCTCAGGTTAACTTTCCAATTTTAATGGGAAACTGGGATTTGAGTGAAGAAGACCAAAGCAAAGGTCAAAAATTAAAATACCAAGATAATGTGTTGTCTTACGATACTGAGCGTGAGATAGCCAATTATATGATTAAACATGCAGGCAATGTCGATATTGCAGTATTTGGTTTAACCATAGATAAAATGGACGTATTGGCAAGCCCGGATCCAGATACACCATTTTTGAGTGCGATTGAAACTGCAAAAAAAACCATTGAATATTTAAAAGTAAATGGAATTAACAATGTCATTATTATTAGTCATTTGGGATATGACGCTGATAAACAACTCGCAGAATCTATCTCAGAGATAGATCTTATCATTGGTGGACATAGTCATGTATTGCAAGGGGATTTTGCTGATATTGGCTTAGAAACTATCGCGTCATATGGTGAGAAGGTGAATAACACCTACATCGTCCAAGCTGGTTGTCATGCTTTAGCGCTAGGTTATTGTGATTTAGAGTATTCAGATAGTGGTGAGTTAATTTCGTTTAATGGGCGAAATATGTTGCTATTAGACGATATTGCTTATCAGGATAAAGCTTGTGAAGCGCCTGTTGATGACGGAAAACAAAAAGTGATATACAACACCTTGAATGAATTTATAGGTGCTGAATTTTGTTCAAAAGACCAAAAAATTGAAGAGTTACTGATCGAGAAATACCGAGGTGAGGTTGTACGACTATCTCAGCAGGTTATTGGACACAGTTCGATGGATTTAGCTCATCATAGAGTGCCAAATGAGAAAGGACAAAGTGATATTGCCCCTTGGGTTGTTGAGGCTTTTTATTCTAAAGCGCATCAAGTCGACAGTAGAGTACAGTTTGCTATGCATAATGCCGGTGGAGTTCGGTCTGGTTTAAATCAGGGAGCTATCACATATGCCGATATTGCCGGAAAAGTTTTGCCATTTGCTATTCCAATTGTCATTTATAGTATCAAAGGCAAATACCTTAAAGCCGCTATTGAAGGCGCAATAGATAATGCGACTAACAATGGGGTGATAGGAAGTGGGTCTGGAAGCTTTCCTTATGTATCACAGTTAAGTTATCAATATGAAGCGTGTAATCCTACTGGTCAGCGTATTACCGAGTTTGAAATATTTAACTCAGCTTCTGGGTGGGTTCCTGTATTAGATGAGCAAATATATTATGGAACATCAACAGCTTATACAATAAAAGGGAAGGAAGGTTACGCACCTTTACTGAATAAAGAAGATGAAGTAATAACAACCAACCTTTCAATGGCTGATTGCTTCATTGATTATTTAATGCATTACCCTAATTTAACAAAACCTAAGATGACACTAAATCGATATAATAAAAATAGTACAGCTATTATTTAGTGGCATGCTAATTGCTAATAAATAACTGAGATGAGTTGTACAGTTTTATAGGTAATAGCATGGACAGTGATTGGTCAGACAAATTGCTAGTCGTAAGCTGGGTGTTCGCTTGGGCATTAATTGTTTACTTCGTCCCTTTTGCAGGGTGACATTTAAAAGGCTTTCTAATTAATTAGGAAGCCTTTTTTATTCGCGTTAATAAAACTTATCCTTTAAGGATGATATAAAAGTTATTATTGTCATATTTAGGTTAGTTTAAATTGTTTGAATTATGTTAATTTGATTTTTTATTCATTGGATCATATTAATTGCCACATTTATATGCGCTAATTTTAACTATTGATTGCTGTAATTTTTACATTAGAAAAACTAATATTACATTGAAGAAAAAGTCATTTTTTGACCAGTAAATTAAGCTTTATTATGCGCTCATTGAAATTGATTAATTTAAGTGAGGCAATCATGGCACAAGCAGCAATGAACGTTAATAACATCGCTACTTCTTCACAAAAGAAGGCCTATTCAGTAAGTATCAAAGGATTGATTGCTCATCTTGTGGATGTTTTGTTTGGTAAAGATCAAACTGTATCTGCACAATATACATCTGAATTATCAGAGCACTTACAAAAAGATTTAGGTCTTTATCGTTAAGATATAGATGAAAGGAAAAAGCTAGCAGATGCGCTAGCTTTTTTTATATCTGAATAAAGGTTATTGCTTAATAAGAGCATACCTTATTTTTCCCTGAGCGTTTTGCTTGATAAAGTGCTTTGTCTGCTCGAAGAAACGTAGCTTTATGATCTTCTTTATTTCTATTTCGTGTTAACCCGATACTTACGGTAATAGAGCGATCATTAAGTGTTTCTTGCCAGTCGTAATTTGCAATTTCTGAACGGCATTTTTCGGCGATTTTTTTCCCATGTTCAAGGTCGCTAGAAGGAATAATAAGAAGAAACTCTTCACCGCCATATCGTAGTGTATAATGCGAAGATGAAACCGAGTTTTGTAAAATCTTACCGACTAGTTTTAATACAATATCGCCTTTTAAATGGGAATATTCATCATTTATTGATTTAAAATCATCGATATCAATAACCAATAACTGATAGTGTTTAACCGTTGGTAATATCTCTTTTATAAAGGTAGATTCAAACCATCGACGATTGTATAGCTTAGTTAAACTGTCATGAAATACGTCTTGCTGTAATTTGGCTACTGTATCTTTTTGTTGGTCAGATACTTTTTTTAATTTTAAGTTTTCAGTTTCAGAAATATTTAAGCGTAATTGAAGTTCTAATCGAGTTAATCGTCTTAAAGAGTGACCACCAAGCTCATTAATCGGGAAATTTTTAATTATTTCTACAGTTAATTGCTGTGCTTTTTTTTCACATTCAAGCGCAAGAGCAAAGTGTTTACAACTTGCCAGAGCATCGCTTTTCACTTCAAGTAATTGGCGAATATAGTAACCATAAGAGTATTTTATTGTTCGCTTTAATTGATGTGAAATGATCACATCCGCAATTTCTCCACGCTGTTGCTTAATAAGACAGTAGGCTGATTCAACAGCAAATAATTTATTTAACCAAGGAAAAGAGTGTTGGTCGCTATACTCTTGTCGATATTGTATTAGTAGGTTAAGTGCGGTTTCAGGATAATTTTTAAGACGCAATAATTTTGCAGAATAAAGCAATACTTGCGCTGTTAATTGGGGATCATCAGAAACGTATTTTAAAGCATAACACTCATCGAGAAGCTCTTTAGCTTTGGAAAGCCTTTTTAAATCGAGAAGACAAGCAATCATGTAAAGCCGGTAACGAAGCGAGAGATTATTGCTATTAATACTGTTGCTTAACGCTTCTAACTTTTGGTAATAGCGCAGTGCCTTCAAATGATCGCCATAAATAGAGCATAGATTTCCGATCCCCAAAATAGCTTGTATATAAAACTCATTATCACCATATTCTACGGCGAGTTCAGAAAGCGAATGAAGGTATTTTAAGGCTTTTTGGTATTGTCCAATGTCAGTATAACGATAACTTAATGCTGAATATATTTGCAACATTAATTCGATGTCTTTGGATGGGTCTAACAGTAACAAAGCACGATGCAAATGTTGGATGCTGTTTGCCAGGTTATTGAATTCGACTTCATACTCAGAACTCATTAACAGAGCATATGCTTTTTCGGTTTTTGTTTCAGCGAAGTTGTCTACAATATATAACCAAAACTCTAGGCATTGGTGTGTATTTAGCTCTAATAAATTAATGTTATTTTCAGCTATTCGATTTAAAAGACTGTCCATATCATATTTCCATTGGTGTTTGAGGTGGCCGCACCGTCTCAAAATATTCCGTAATTGTGAAAAAGTTAATCGTTGGAGAAGATGCCTCAAAAGAGTAACGTTGCCATGGGTAAGTGGTAAAAAGTGAGCTTAAAGAGCGACAAATATCGTCACATTTTTCTTTTGAGTCATTAAGCAGTAATAGCACTTCGTTATCACCTTTACGTGTTAGTAAATCACCATGTTTACAGTAGTGGTGAATAAGGCTTGTTATGGTATCGAGCTTTTCTTCAGAGTTTTCAATGATACTAATAACATGATGATTCTTAAGATCATTAGAATTATAAACAGAAGATAAATGCTGTGACCATTTATTAAAAGGCTGCAAATATATGAGAGCAGATATGCTATTTAATTCTAATTGCAATTGGATCCGATTAATTAGTTTTCTTGCTCTAGAATCAAGTTGATCCTTTGATGTATTAGATTTATCGCGGCCTAAACTATTGGATTGTTCTTGTAATAAAGCAATTTCATATTGTCGATAACGTTTATAAGAATAAAGTGCATGCTCATAATCGTTAGTTAACTCAGCAATTCGAGATTGCTCTAGACAAATTTGAGAGCGTAACTCTCCTTTATCAAATTGCTCAGCAATTAACTCTGCTTCGGTTAATAATTCATAGGCTGGCAGGTAATGAGATTGAGCCGAAGCGACTCTTGCTAAGCTAATAGAAGAGTGTGCCATCATCCAAGTTAATTGATGTTGTTGAGCTAGTTGGTAGGCGTAGCTGCAGCTTTGTTGAGCCAAACTCAAATCGTTTAAACCAAGAAATGCTAAGCCTCTAAAATCATAAATTTCAGCTTTCCATGTTAAGTTGGAATGATGAATAAGTAACTCTTCTGATTTTATTAGAATAGGTAGCATCTCTTGATAGTTACCAAGCAGGTAGTAATCCCACGCTTGTAATATATAGGCCTTAGCTTCGAGATGAGGGATCCGGTAAAATTTGGCTCTTTGTGCGGCAATGTCATGAGCAAAGTTAGCGTCATTAAGATTATTTGTCATGCGCCAAATATTCCCTAACCCAATAAGTGCTTCAATTTCTATTTCATTGTCACCAAGCAGCGAGGCTTGCTCTAGTGCTTGAATCCAGAATTGTTGTGCACTAAACAGTTTGGCTTGGCCCCACGTATGAGATGCCAAAACATGTAGAATCTTAGGTAAGAGATCATCATCTTCAAGCTCTTGATGCATATGCAGTAATTCACGGGCAATTTTGAAACCAATAGGATATTGCATCAAATGCCAATACGCTAAAGAGATGATCAGTTTTGAATAAGCTTCGCCATATTTGAAGTGTATTTGTTCTGCACGAACTAATAACGCTTCTGCATCAGATTTAATTTTATCGGCATTATCTATACAAGATTCTAATTGTGACTCTAAAAGCTTAAGAGCGGAAATAATGGTTTTTTTTGATTGGTTCACAGTGGTATTCCTTACTTCATGACATCAATATAATCCTGCTAATCTATTGATGTCACGAACTAAATTATAGAACTGCGATCGTGCTACGGTATGTTATGTTGCGAAGAAAAATAAGTGTGGGTTAGTCTTCATTTTCCGCTAAATTTAATAAAGCCATTGCACAGCTAACGCTGGTTGCAAGTACATCGATAACTCCAGTACGTAATGCGCCCATAATGGATAAAGCTTTACGACTTTCACTTGCCATTGCGACAACATTTGGAATTTGGCGTAGGTCTTCCATTTCAAGACCAATAACACGACCTCGCATAAGCGTGTCTGCATCAGTACCATCAAGTTTGAAGAAATCAAAACCGCCAATATCACCAACGATACCATCATTTAATCGGGCTTCAACGAATTCTTTAGGTGTGAAGAATCCGAGTTTAACCATATGGCTATTTTCATCCATATCGCCAATACCAACTAAAGCAAATTCAGCTTTACGGGCTTGATTTAGCGTTTCTTTAATGGTGGTATGCTCCATAAAAGCGGAGCGTAGGTTTGGGTCATTTACATAAGCAGGAGCGTAAAGGGTTTCACTGCTGCCTCCGTATTTTTTCGCTAAACGACGGCAAATATGATCAGCATTAATGATGTCACCACTGCGATGCGTACCACCAATAGCTGAAACGAAGCGAGCATTACGATGGGAGACAATACCGGCGTGATCTGCAACCGCAGCAACATTTTGGCCTTGACCAACCGCAACGGCCATACCTTCCTGTAAGTTATTGTTAAGATATGAGCTTACAAGAGCGGCTACTTGTTTTCGTTGTTCATTGGTATTAGGTTGATCTAAAGAGATCAAAGCACGTTTTAAGTTAAATTTTTCAACCAGTTTTTGCTCAAGTTGCACACTGTATACCGGATGAAATTTCACTGTTATTTCAACGATTCCTTCTTCTCGCGCCTTTCTTAGCATGCGACCAACTTTCGCTCGAGATAAACCAAACTTTTTTGATATTTCCTCCTGAGTTGCGCCTTCTTGATAATAAAGAATCGCAATTTCAGTCAACATATCTGTATTTTCAGTTTGATCTTGAGAGGGTGACATCGTCATAACTTGTCCTAACTTAATAATTCTGCAAGTGTAATTGGTTTTGAGATTAACCCTAACTTTTGTGCCGGAGTTATGCCTAGTTTATCTTGATGACATAAATTATGCCAAGCTCTAAAAATATCTAATAGAGGAAGTAGGCTTGCAGGGCGTAGTTTACGTCTTGGTTCATTAACTAAATTGGTAAATTGGTTATAGAAACGAGTTTGATATTCATTAGCAACGGTCGCCGATGCTCGTTTTAGCCAATACGCCTCATTATGTTCTGCACCATTTAAGTGACATATACCTTTATGCTGTCCGTTGATTTCGGTAAATGCCCAGCGATCACGCCACCAACCAACTAGATGTATATCGATTTTTTCACCACTCTCTTCAGTAGGGAATGCTGCATCTTGAGTAACATAAAGAAGATCAATACTATTTTGTTTAATGCGCTTTAAAAATATAGACATTGCAGCAGAACGAAGCATCGGTTCTTGAGGCATATAGATTTCAATAGAGTCACAATGTGAGAATGCTTTTTGAATTTCTAAAAAATGCGCATGCGAAGTATAAGGAGGACGAATTATCGCTCCTTTGGAAGGGTAATTGAGAGAGACGTAATTACCCAGCGGATCTTCAACATTCGCACGCGCTAAAATTTCTTGATATTTATGATCTACGCGTTTGAAAATGGATTTTGAGCCAATGGGTGGTTGTGAATTGGCTTCATTAACAAACGTATTTGATAAATATTGTGCGTTTTCTTGGAAAGGGTCGTGATCCAACAGTGTGCCAGGTTCATCGGTTTCCGAGTAATTGATATGTTGTGCAATGACATATCCAGAGTTTACTTCTGCGCTGGCATACCAAAACACGCCATTATTGCTCAGTGGTTGCAGTGGGGTGGCATTAGAGGCAAGTTGGATACTTGTTCTATCATGCTGAAGTCTTGAGTCAAATAATGACATATGACGACGGCAACGACTGGCAATTTGATTGATATGATCGTAAAAGGTTTTAGGATTTATATGTAAACGACGGCAAATTTCACGAACGGAATAACCAGTAAATAAAAAGCCTAAAAGCTTTTGTTGAATAAGACTCTTTTGGTTTTCACCAGACCATTTATCTACAAAGGTAGACGCACAAGATTTGCAGCGATAACGTTGTCTATCACCACTGTAACCAAATGCATGATATAGCTCGCGATGGGTTAATACATCGAAACCAAAATGTTCGCATTCTGAGTTATTACAAGAGGGTAAGGAGTGTGATTGAACTTGTTGTTGACGTGCAAGTTCGTTCAATACCTCTTGGTTATTGATTAAGGGAGGAAAAGCACCACATTTCCGGCAAACTAATGCAGGTCGCTTAGGGTTCGTACGTTGAACTAAATAATGTTGTTCATCGTTATCACCAAAATTGTCACACGCCAATGTTTTACAAAAATTGAGTTGTAACCCTTTAGCAGCCAACGGCAGTTTTTCAGTCGGCACTAGACTCCCCTTATGGATTTTATGGCGCCAGTATTGATGACTGGCGCAAACATCTGATTACAGTTTAATTGCAGTTTCTAATGCAACTGTCATCATGTCATTAAATGATTTTTGACGGTCTTCAGAGCTTAATTTCTCACCACGTTTAATGTGATCAGAAACAGTAAGGATAGTCAGTGCTTTTGCTCCTAGGTCAGCTGCCACACCATAAATGCCTGCCGCTTCCATATCAACACCAAGGATGCCTAATTTTTCCATTTTGTCGAACAGATCAGCTTCTGGTGAGTAGAAAAGGTCAGCAGAGAATACATTACCAACTTTAACTGGAACGTTAAGTTCACGAGCTTGACCAACAGCTGTCTCTAGTAGACCAAAATCAGCAATTGCAGCGAAGTCATGATTGTTAAAGCGGATACGGTTAACTTTAGAGTCAGTTGATGCACCCATACCGATAACAACATCCATCAGTTTAACGTCATCGTGTACCGCACCACAGCTACCTACGCGAATTACGTTTTTAACACCATATTCAGCGATTAACTCGTGAACATAGATACAACATGAAGGGATACCCATACCGTGGCCCATTACAGATACTTTTTTACCTTTGTAAGTACCTGTGTAACCGAACATATTACGTACGTCACATACTTGCTTTACGTCTTCTAGGAAGTTTTCAGCAATGAACTTTGCACGAAGAGGGTCACCAGGCATTAGAACTGTTTCTGCGAAATCACCAGCTTGAGCATTAATGTGTGGGGTAGCCATAATAAGGTCTCCAGTTTACAAATAAAAATTGAGTGTAACTAAAATTGTTGAACATTCCTGTTCGATATGTGGCTATTTTAGGCCTATATTTTAAGGTGTCATGAGATTGGTGTCACATTTTCTACCTGATTCTACATTATTTCCATAATTGATAACTAATTTTGTTGAAACTTAAGGGGCAATCGCATTCTTTTCGGCTATCTTAGTTTTAATACTAGGAATCGTTTTCTTATAACCGATCCTTAATTAGATTGAACTTATGGCGTTCGAGGAGGATGATGCTCTTTAAGGGTAATTTCCCTTAGTGTCATTAATAGTAAAGTGAGTAAATTGATGAAAGCAGAAAATAAACAATATGCAGTAATTGGATTAGGTCGCTTTGGACTTACGGTGTGCGAAGAGTTGCATCAGTATGGCTCTCAGGTTTTAGCCATTGATATAAATGAAGAGCGTGTTAAGAAGGCAATGGACTTTGTCTCTACCGCTATTGTTGCTAACTGTGCAAGTGAAGAAACAGTTGCAGAGCTTAAACTTGATGACTATGACATGGTTATGGTTGCAATTGGCTCAGATATTAATGCCAGCATATTAACCACTTTAGTATTGAAAGAAGCCGGTGTTAAGACTGTTTGGGTTAAGGCCAATGATAAGTTTCATGCCAAAATCTTAACGAAGATAGGGGCGGATCATATTATTATGCCAGAGCGAGATATGGGGATTCGGGTTGCACGTAAAATGCTAGACAGACGTGTGTTTGAATTCCATGAACTCGGTAGTGGACTGGCCATGACTGAGATTGTTATCGGTGGTAAAAATATGGGTAAATCATTAGGGCAATTGGATTTTTGTCAAATGTCCGATGTAAAGGTACTTGCGATAAAACGCGGACCAGAAATTGAAACAGCACCAGATTGGAGTAAAGAATTAGAGATTGGCGATATTTTGATTATCGTTGGACCTGAAGTTCAATTAGCTAAAAAAATTAGAACGTTATGAGTTATTTACCTAAAAGAGGATTATATCCTCTTCAGCATAATAATGAAGAGAAAGGGTGGTCTGAACCAAAGATTATCCTTTTTTCATTTTTGGCTATTCTATTGCCCTCAGCATTGCTTTTAACCTTACCTGTTTTTTCGGTATCTGGTTTGAGTTTTATGGATGCCTTATTTACCGCGACATCTGCTATTAGTGTGACAGGTTTAGGGGTCGTTGATACGGGGTCGCATTTCACTATCAGTGGAAAAATTGTTTTAATGTTTTTAATGCAGATTGGTGGATTAGGTCAAATGACCTTGTCTGCTGTTCTACTGTATATATTCGGTTTAAGGTTGAGCTTACGTCAGCAAGCCTTAGCAAAAGAAGCATTAGGACAAGAAAAGAAAGTAAATTTAAGGAAGCTAATCAAAGGTATAATTTGTTTTGCTTTAATTGCTGAATTTATTGGAATGGTTGTTCTTTCCCTTCGATGGGTACCTGAATTTGGAATCGCGAAAGGTCTATTTTATGCAGCGTTTCATTCTATCTCTGCGTTTAATAATGCTGGTTTTTCACTTTTCTCTGATAGCTTAATGGGGTATGTCGGTGATCCGCTTGTTATTTTTACGCTATCGTTACTGTTCATAGGTGGTGGTTTAGGTTTTACAGTCATTGTTGATTTGGTTAAGAATGGCTCAAAAGGGTTTAAACGTTTACAGCTACACACTAAGATAATGTTAGTTGCAACGCCAACCTTGTTATTAGTTGGGACATTGTTCTTTTATATTTTAGAGTATCAAAACCCTAATACATTTGGTGCATTATCCAGTGGTGATAAATGGTTAGCTGCATTTTTTCAATCAGCAAGTGCTCGAACGGCAGGTTTTAATAGTGTTGATTTAACTCAGTTCACTCAACCAGCCTTGTTAATTATGATCATATTAATGTTGATTGGTGCAGGTTCAACATCGACTGGTGGTGGTCTAAAAGTGTCAACAATTACTGTTGCTGCAGTCGCTACATGGACATTTTTACGTCAAAAGAAAAATGTGGTGATGTTTAAGAGAACCATTGGTTGGCCAATAGTAACTAAATCGTTAGCCATTATCGTTGTTAGTGGTTCACTATTATCAATAGCTATGTTTTCGTTAATGCTTACTGAAAAAGCAGGGTTTGATAAAGTCATGTTTGAGGTTATTTCTGCCTTTGCTACTGTGGGATTAACCGCGGGTTTAACTGCAGAGTTATCTGAGCCTGGTAAGTTCATTATGGTCATTGTTATGATTATAGGTCGTATCGGTCCCTTAACTTTAGCTTACATGCTTGCAAGACCTGAAGTGTCGAGGGTGAAATATCCAGAAGAGAATGTATTGACGGGTTAATAATACCAATCCATAAAAGAAAAGGCATACAAAATAGCGTATGCCTTTTTTATGTTTTTCAGATCGTATTTTTATTCAGAAGGGATCTGTTCAACTTTTAGAGTTTGTGTAGGGAAGGCTATTTCAGCATTATTTTGAGCAATAATATCCCCAATTTTGATCAGTACGTCTTGTTTTACTTTATGGTACTCAATCCAATTGACCGTTTTAGTAAAGGTATAAACTAATAAGTCTAAAGACGAAGGGCCAAAACCGTTAAAGTTCACGATGAGAGTCTGGTTACTGTCGATATCATTATGTTCTTGTAACATCGTTTTTATTTCATCAACAATGCGCTCAATGCTATGAATATCATCATATCTAATGCCAATATCCTCTTTAATTCGACGATTAAGCATGCGTGATGGGTTTTCTACGACAATATTGCTAAATACTGAGTTAGGAACATAAAGAGGGCGCTTATCAAAGGTTCTTATTACCGTCATACGCCAACCAATTCTTTCAACCGTTCCTTCTAAAGAACGATCAGGAGAGCGAATCCAATCTCCAACTTTGAATGGGCGGTCAAAATAAATCATCATCCCACCGAAGAAATTCGAGAGAAGATCTTTAGCAGCTAGACCGACGACTAAGCCACCAACACCACCAAAGGTAAGTAGACCTGATAAACTCAGTCCAACTCCTTGCATTAAAGAGAGTACGCCTAGGGTGATAAAAATAAGGCGGACAACTTTACCAAGAGCTAAAACGGTGGTTTCATCATGTTTAGGGTTCGTTAAAAACTGTTTTTCAATTAAGCTTGTTAACCTTAATGCAGACCAAATAAAACCCCATATTAAAATAAATACTTGTAACTCAGGAAGCCATGTCGAGCTAAAGTGAGTCTGAGTTGACAGTAAAATCTTAAGCGATGCCGTCGCAGGCCAAAGCCAAATAACAAGAGTTACAGGAGCGGAGATAGCGGTAATGACAGCATCGTCCCAAGGTAGTTGAGTTTTTGCTGCAATGTGATGAAGGCGTTTAATGATTATTCGCCAAGATAGCCAAAGAAATGCACTAAATAGAGTGATCACGATGATATTTTGTGCCCAATCGTGATCTTTAAACTCTAAAAATGTATTCCACCAATCAAGGAAGCGTGTCATTGAAAGTTCTCTTTTATTTTAAAAGAGGTAGCTTATCACTTCATCTGCCCAAATAAAGTAGATAAACACAGATATGACAGCAAAAATGATCCAAGCCTTAAACGGATGTTTCATTTTTGGTTCTGTTTCATCTAAATCTACTTTTCCTGTAAACATAGGAAGTATTAAATTAACGCCTTTTAATCGATATAAGATAACCGCAATTACATGAACAGCAGTAAAACCTAATATTAAATCAAAATTTAGGTGATGGATCCTAGTAAGAAAGCCACTTGTATCATAGCTAACAAGATAAGCTAATGGACCTTCAGAAAGAATATCATCATTGCTAAATAACCCTGTCACTAATTGCACTAATAATAGAAGCAATAGTGCAAGTACCATGTAACCACCTGCAGGATTATGGCCTTTTGAGTAGTGTAAACCATTGGTATGTGAGGTTTTCAGATAGGTAATAACAGTTTGTGGAGAGCCTAGAAAGTGAGAAAATCGAGCCGTATCACTTCCTATAAAGCCCCAAAGGATTCTTGTTAAGAGTAGGGCCATTAAAAGATAAGCTAAAGTGAAATGTAACTCCATTAGCCCTTCTTCAGCGGTATACCATAAAGAGCCAAGTACAACGACTTGGCTCCAGTGGTAAATTCGGACAAAACCATCCCAAATTTTCACGTGTTAGTCTCCAGCTTAACGTGCTTTGTAATCAGAGTGGCAAGCTTTACAGTTTTTCACTGTTTTTCCAAAAGCTTTACGAATCGCCGCTTTGTCACCTTTATCTGAAATTTCTGCAAGTGCAGCTGCGTCTTCTTGGAATTGAGCTAAACGAGCTTCAAAATCAGGGAAGTTAGTCCATACTTTAGGAAGCGCGTTGGTTTTTCCTTTATCCGATCCCTCAACATAGAAAGCATCAAGTGGCATAAGTGATAATTGTGACAGTTGATTTGCTCTCTTGGCAAAAATAGCATCACTCCAATCAGCCTTTCCTTTGACCATATCACCCATTTCACTAACGTTACCTGCGATCATTGTGAATGCAGCTTGACGGTATGCAATGGCTTTGTCTGCTTCATTAAAAGTATGTGCAAAAACTGAGGTTGATGCTAAAAGTGATGATGCAATAACCAGTGATTGAAATTTTTTCATATTGAGCTGTCCTTGAATTGTAATTATTTTTCACACTTATTATATAAAATGATGCATAAAAGAAGTAGATGGATATCACGACATTTACATAATCTTTACATTGTCTCATTAGGTAGAAATTAATTGTTAGCTGCATCTGAAAACAAATTGCGTATAATGACACTGTATTTTTCAAATTAGGTTTATCAGTTTTTTATGCGAATTTTAAATATTACAACGCATCCAGATTTAGAGCGTTTAGATAACCATAAAATTCTTCATCGTAATGCAACTCGCGGAATTATTTTAAAAGGCGAAGAGATCCTTCTTTTATACACTGAGCGTTATCAAGATTATTCATTACCTGGTGGTGGATTAGATGAAGGCGAAGATGTTATTGCAGGTTTAGTTAGAGAGATCGAAGAAGAGACAGGGGCAAAAAATATCTCAAATATTGAACCATTCGGTATGTACGAAGAATTTCGTCCTTGGTATAAACATGAATGTAATGTGTTGCATATGATTTCTTATTGTTATACCTGTGAGTGTGATAGAGAGTTAGGCGAAACTAACTACGAAAGTTACGAAATAAGAAATGGTATGAAGCCTGTATGGATTAATATCCATGAAGCGATTGCTCATAACGAAGATATTATTTCAAATAGTGACAAAAAAGGAATGAGTATTGAGCGAGAAACGTTTCTTTTGCATTTGATTGCTAAAGAGTGCTTGAATGCTGAATAAAGAACAAATCATTAAACTTACTCAAGTGACCATGCCATTTGGAAAGTATTCAGGAAGAGTGTTAATCGATTTACCTGAAGAATATTTATTATGGTTTGAGCGTAAAGACGGCTTTCCAAAAGGAGAGTTGGGTGAGTTAATGGCTTTAAGTCTAGCGATGAAAATCGAAGGGCTTGATGAAGTTATTCGACCATTAAAATATCGTCGTTAACTTTAGATGGTTCAATTAACATAATTATGTTAATTGAACCTCTAGATTTCAATCATAGTCTCAATAGATCATTGTCTAAATGGTTATTTGAATTGAGATTCACCTTTTTTTGCTCGTTGAAAATCTTCTGTTAGTTCTTCTTGGGGAGCATCATTCAATAAGTAGCTTAGTGCAGAACAAAAGCTATTTGTTTCATCATAGACCTCACGAGAGCGATCAATATGACGTTCAGCGGTTCTACGTACTTGTGGATCATTCTGAGGGTTGCTGTATTGGACTTGTTGGTCAAACACGGCTTTAACATATTTTTGCTTACAGATATCTTCATTCTCTGGTGTCGCAACGATATCCGCAAAAGCGTAAGAAGAAGTTAGCCCCATTAATAAGGCGTAAAAAAAGTGTTTTTTCATTATGTTATTGACCTTATTCTTAATTACGGGTGGATTTTACGGATAGCGTACATTGAGTGCAATCTTTATCATTAATAAATTGATTTTGGTTTAAAAAAAGTCGTTCAGACATTTTGCCAACCGATATAAATTTAATTTGTTGATGAACTTATTAACTCAGTATGTTGATAATTCGACTTCCATCACTGCAAATTTTCTGTTGCTACCTACTATGTATAGCGTTAATAAATTTAGTATACGGTAGAGAATAATATGATTAATAAAACGACAATCGCACCACAAGGACCGCAATTTTCAGAACTTGTTCAAGGGTATTGGCGTCTTGGGGATTGGGGAATGACTCCGCAAGAAAGATTGAGTTTTTTAAAACAGCATATTGAACTTGGGATCACGACTGTTGACCATGCTGACATTTATGGTGGATACCAATGTGAGTCTTTATTCGGTGAAGCATTAGCACTAGAACCATCATTGCGCGATAGCATAGAAATCGTGACAAAATGCGATATTAATTTATGTACTCCTGATTTTCCTACCAGAAAGATTAACCATTACGATACGTCAAAAGAACATATTCTAAACTCGGTAAATAATTCATTAGAACGTTTAAATATAACTGAAATTGATGTGCTATTAATTCACCGATTGGATGTATTAATGAACGCTGATGAAGTAGCTGATACGTTTAATCAACTGCAGAAAGAGGGCAAGGTTAAACATTTTGGTGTGTCTAACTTTACACCAAGTCATTTCGAACTGCTCCAATCTCGTTTAGATAAACCATTAGTGACTAATCAAGTTGAGATTAATCCACTTAATTTTGAAGTTGCACACGATGGCACGCTTGATCAATTACAGATGAATCGTATTAAACCAATGGCATGGTCATGTTTAGCGGGTGGTGAGATTTTCTCTGGACAATCAGAGCAAGCAATGCGTGTTCGTAATGTGCTTGAAGAGTTAAAAGAAGAGGTTGGAGCACAAAGTATCGATCAGGTGATTTATGCTTGGGTGCGTAAATTGCCATCAAATCCATTACCTATCATTGGCTCAGGTAAAATTGAGCGTGTGCAAGCGGCTGTTGATGCAATGAATATAGAACTTACCCGTGAGCAATGGTATCGAGTGTGGGTTGAATCAAAAGGTCACGGCGTGCCATAGAGATTTCCGTGATTAAGTAAGAAACAAAAATGGGATGCAACTTGGCATCCCATTTTTATTGTTAGCTTGTTTTATCTATGGCTTATTTTACTAGCCACTCAACAGCTTCACCAGCACGAATTGGCACAACAAAGTCATTTCCAAATGCCATTGTCTCTGGTGCAATCCACGCTTCTTTTACAAGCGTTATTGTGTCAGTGTTACGAGGTAGATTATAAAAGTCAGGGCCATTAAAGCTTGCGAATGCTTCTAGATTTTCTAGCTTGCCTTCGTTTTCAAAGACTTCTGCATAAAGCTCGATTGAAGCGTGTGCAGTATATGAACCAGCACAACCACAAGCTGCTTCTTTTTTGTCTTTTGCATGAGGTGCTGAATCAGTACCTAAGAAGAATTTAGGATTACCGCTTGTTGCAGCTTCCACTAGAGCTTGTTGGTGTGTATTGCGTTTTAAAATTGGTAAGCAGTAGAAGTGAGGTTTAATACCACCAACTAACATATGGTTACGGTTAAACAATAAGTGATGCGCTGTAATGGTTGCAGCAACGTTTGGACCTGCGTTTTTAACAAAATCTGCCGCATCTTTGGTTGTGATGTGCTCAAGTACAATTTTTAGCTCAGGAAAATCATTAACGATAGGCGCTAAAACTGTATCAAGAAAAGTCTTTTCACGATCGAAGATATCAACATCATGAGTTGTTACTTCTCCATGAATAAGTAAAAGCATACCTTCTTCTTGCATCGTTTTTAGAATAGGGTAAACGTTTTTAACGTTGCTTACACCAGAGTCTGAGTTTGTTGTAGCACCAGCTGGATACAGTTTTGCTGCTACGATATGTCCAGTCGCTTTCGCTTTTCGGATCTCTTCTGATGTTGTCTTTTCTGTTAGATAAAGAGACATAAGAGGAGCAAAATAATCAGATTTGTTTTCAGCCTGAATACGTTCACGGTAACTTAATGCTTGTTCGGTAGTTGTTACAGGTGGTACAAGGTTTGGCATGATTAAAGCTCTGCCGTTGTAACGACCAGAGTCACGAACTGTGTCAGTTAACACATCACCATCACGTAAGTGTAAATGCCAATCATCAGGACGAGTAATTGTTAAAGTTGTCATTTGCTGCTCCCACCAGTAAAAGAATAATTAAGGAGCCTAAATAATGAAGTTAATCGTTTGCTTAGGCGGTAGGATTCTAAAGCAAAATAAAAGAGAACGATAGAAAAAGTTATAATTTACAACAAAGAAGACACAATAATACGTAAGAAAAAATGAATAGATTACTTTTCGTTTTAAAAATATGTACTGGTTAAATAGAAATGTCTGCTAAGGAATATTATTGACGAAAGCCTTTAAAATAGACACAATCGCTGTGTTTTTATACAAAATAGAGGAATGTTTTATGAAAAATAAAGCTAAATTAAGGCTAACTGCCACAGATGAACTGGAGCATGGTAGAGGCCAAATTAAAGATAATGCATTAAAAGCTGTAGTAACCAGCCAATTATTTAGAACTCGAATAGTAAAAGCGAAAAAAGGAAAGGGCAGCTATTCACGAAAAGGGAGAGGAGGTAAAGAGCCCTATTCAAAAGCAGCATAAGAATGTTGAGTTTGAATAGGGCTTTTTTTGTGATCAATATTGTGTTTTTTTAGTCGATGAGGTTAAAGAACCATCAATCAATGAGTTAAGTGTAAAAAAGTGCTTTACCTCTGCGCTCAGTATGGCATTATCTATCTCGTTCCAACGATGTGCGTACATCGTATAATGGCTATTACCTCAGCCTTCCAAGCTGATGATGCGGGTTCGATTCCCGCTGTACGCTCCAAATTCCATAAAAAAAGCTCTCGCATTAACGAGAGCTTTTTTTATGCCTGTAATTTACACAAATTTTAAAATTGTTTCTTTTTCAAATATTTAAGAGTCGATCACTAAATCTATTTCATTTTCTATCTATACTGATGAAAATCACTGAAATTAAGAGGTCGCCTTATGTCTACTTCACCTCTCTCTTACAAATTAGCATACCGTTCAGCTGAGTTGGATGATGAGCTATGTAAATCAACCAAAAACATTACACCAATTGATGAAATTGTAGGGCAAGACAGAGCGCAACAAGCGGTTGAGTTTGCGATGTCAATTCCTGACCGTGGTTATAATATTTATGCAGTTGGTCAAAATGGTTTAGGTAAAAGAACCATGGTACTGCGTTATTTGAAACGCCATAAACCAGTCGGCAATGGAATGTATGATTGGTGCTACGTTACTAATTTTGATGATACTCGTCGACCAAAAGTGCTTAAATTGCCTATGGGTACAGGGGCCGAATTTAAAAAAGAAATTGAAAAAATCACGCAGAAATTAGTAAAAGCTATTCCATTGGCGTTTGATAATGAGCTGTATTACACCCGAACTGGCACATTAAAAAATCAGTTAACAGATCAACAAGAATCTTTACTTGCTACTTTAACTAAAGAAGCAAAAGGGAAAGGGGTTAGCCTTGCTGTAACAACACAAGGTGAATATCAATTTATTGCTTTAAATGGTGAGGAATTACATACAGAAGAAACCTTTGAAGCATTAGATAGACAAGAACAGCGAAGCCTAGAGTCATCCATTGATGAGCTTGAAATTAAACTTCGTAGTTTGGTTCGTCAATTAACTGAGTGGGAAGATAAATATTCAGCGAAGATTGAAAAGCTGAATGAAGATGTTATTTCTCAAGTACTAACGGTGAACTTTGAGGCGATCAAAACCAAATACAAAGAATCAAAAGTCATTATCCAGCATTTAAAGGATATGGAAAAGGACATCATTGAGAATTTTGATATCTTTATTCAAGAAGGTAACGAAGAGACCGAGCTGGCTTATGCATCTTTAGAGAAAAAGCTACCACGTCGATATCAAATTAATTTATTAGTGAATCAAGATAATGAGCAATTTCCATTAATCGTTGAAGAAAGTCCAAGTTATCATAATCTATTTGGTTATATTGAAAACGCGACTTATAAAGGAACGGTTTTTACTGATTTTTCATTGATTCGTCCTGGCAGTTTGCATAAAGCAAATGGCGGTGTTTTATTAATGGATGCAGTGAAAGTGCTGGAACGACCTTACGTATGGGATGGTTTGAAGCGAGCACTACGAGCGCAAAATTTAAATTTAAGCTCACTTGAGAAAGAAGTGACATTGTCTGGAACCGTTTCGTTGGAACCAGAGCCTATTCCACTCAATGTGAAAATTATTCTATTTGGTGACCATCAAACGTACCAGTTACTACAACATTACGATTCAGAGTTTAGTGAACTGTTTAAAGTCACGGCCGATTTTGAAGACGATATGCCAAGAACGGCGGTATCAGAATTCCACTACGCTCAGTTTATTTCGAGTATTGTGCAAGATGGTAAGTTACTTCAATGTGATAAGAGAGCAATTGAACGAATTATTGAATACAGTTCACGTCAATCGGGTGATCAAAATAGATTGTCCTTACACTCAGAAGATATCTCGAATTTATTGAAAGAGACTAACTACATAGCAAGAGCGGCAAACTCAAATATGATCCGTTTAAAACATGTAGAACAGGCGCTTTCCAATAAAGAACACCGAGTTAATCGTGTTCAAGATGGCGTTATGCAAAGTTTTAAAAATGGCACGACATTAATACAAACTGAAGGTTCTGTGATAGGGCAGATTAATGCGTTGTCTGTATTAAGTACGTCTAACCATCAGTTTGGTATGCCAAACCGCATCACCGCAACGACTTCATTTGGTAAAGGTGAAGTATTTGATATTGAGAGAAAAGTTGAACTAGGTGGGAGTATTCACTCTAAAGGTGTATTCATATTAAGTGCTTATTTAGCTTCATTGTTTGGTAAAAATAAAGCAATACCATTGAAAACCTATATTACGTTTGAACAATCCTATGGTGGTGTTGATGGAGATAGTGCATCAATGGCTGAATTTTGTTCCATTATTTCTGCCTATTCTGATATTGCTGCTCGACAAGATTTAGCAATTACTGGTTCTATGAATCAATTTGGTGAGGCACAACCAATAGGTGGGGTAAACGAAAAAATTGAGGGGTTTTATGAAGTTTGTAAAATTAAAGGGCTTAATAAAAACCAAGGGGTAATCATTCCTGAATCAAATGTTCAAAATTTAATGCTGAGCGCTGAAATTGTTCAAGCAATTGAGAAAGGAGAATTTTCAATTTGGCCGGTGAAGCACGTAAGTGAAGCTGTTGCATTATTTACTGGAATGCAACTAGAAAATAATGAACAAACAGGTGTTTATGATTTAATTAAACAAAAACTAGCATAGTCATTGTTAAAAATATTATAAAAATGTACAGGTGTGTTCTGTACATTTTTTTTATATGTTATTTGTAAATTGAAATTATAGTTCAGACGGTGATATAATGAACGGTATGAATAACAATATAGTTAATGGCTTTTCTAACACAATAGTCATTGGTTAGTCATGCATCTTGTTTTCAATTAATGTAATGAGGATTTTATGTATCACCCTCTCTCTCCTAATCTTGATTTAGGCTCTTTTCTGTTGGTTCGAGGAAAAAAGACATATATAGAAGAGAACTTATTGCTGCGAGTTAAGCCAATCGATATTGATGGAACGGAATATTGGGTTCCTATCGGTATTAACTGGAATAGTGGTCAATCGACTAAACGCAGAAGAATGGAGTTTGCACAGGTACGATTTGCTCGTAAGGGACAGCCTTATTACAGTAAAGCTTATTATGCTGACTTCGATAACGAAGATGACGACTTAGAAGCTCGTTCTGAGGCTATTATTGAAGCAGCATGGTCTATCGCTGAACTTGTAGAACAAAATGAATATGAAACGGCAGATGATGCACGAAAAACAAAGACGTTTACTGCTAAGTCTGTTTATGAAGGATTACATCCAAATATTCAATTAAAAGTGTCTATGGTAAATGGAACGCCTTACATTAATAGCCATTTTGAACGTCATGAAAGTAAACGTTGTTATCGTTCACATAACTTCTCGCGTAGCTTATACAGTTTAAATTTTGATGATTTAGCATTGTTCTTGTCTGATTTGAATGCGATAGGAAAAGAGATTGATGCTTTTCTACAAACCAAAGACGCGGATATAAAGAAATTTAAGCCAAGTAAGAAGTTGGTGACCGTTCCATTATCAAAATTTGCAATGCGTAATATTGCGGATCAACTCGTTCAGAAATCAATGGACGGTTGTAGAAAAGAGTTTGATAAAACGTGGTTTGAATTTAAAAGAAAACCAAAACAAATTCAAATGATTGAAGCAGAAGACAAATCATCTTTTACTGTAAAGAAAGAACATACAAAAATCGGTACAGTAATTAAGTTAGACAAGTTTAAGGCTTGTACTCACCCTACACATGTTTTAAGAAAAGTTGCCTTAATGAAAGCGAATTATAATTGGGCTAATTTTAAAACCGAAAGAAAAGAAGAATCAGCAAAAGGTAAGTATTTTAAAATTGCTCATCCTTCATCAGGCGTCGTTGGTGTGGTGGTTAAGAAGACGGATAATGAGACCATTTTTAAAGGTATTATTGGTCAGACACCAAGAAACAGTTATAAATTTAAAACATTTTCGACTAATTCAATGACTGAAAAACAAGCTTTCATTGCCGCGAAACAAGCATTTATTGAAGTAATTGAAAATGAATCATGGTCAGATTATAAATTAACGAAAGAATTTAATTTATATCAAACGAGTTAATCAATCTTAATTAGATATAACTTAATAAATAGAAGCTCCTTAGTTTTGTCTTAAACGAAAGGAGCTTTATTTTTTACTTTTTTGTGAATATGCTGATATCAAGCTTAAGAGGTGTTCCAAGCCAAACAGCTGATTGAGTGTGGTCAAGATATTCATCATCTGTTAATGGGTGAATAAGAATACTTAATCCATTTTGATGCTGAGTTAAATACGCAAGTACTACATCATAATTTTCTTGTTTAAATGAAACTTGACGACTCCATACTGGATGCGGTCCTACTGGTTTTTTATTAATGCGCCCTAATTCGTAACCATACTCTTTATGTACGCTTTCGGTTAATGCGATGGCATAGTCAATATTACTTTGGTCAAAGTAAACATGGATATGATAACCATGGATATCTAGTTGCGGCATGTGTAATCGTTCTCTAAAAATGAAAATAAAAAAGGCCAAACCGAAGTTTAGCCTTATTATAGTTCATTTTAAATGAGAATGATTATTCCCAATCTAGAATGACTTTACCAGACATACCAGAGCGCATCATATCGAAGCCTTTTTGGAAGTCATCAATTTTGTAGTGGTGCGTGATAATTGGAGTTAGATCTAAACCTGACTGAATTAAGCTTGCCATCTTATACCAAGTTTCAAACATTTCACGGCCGTAAATGCCTTTGATAACTAAGCCTTTAAAGATCACTTGGTTCCAATCAACAGTCATATCTGATGGTGGAATGCCTAGAAGTGATATTTTACCGCCATGGTTCATGTTAGTTAGCATGCTATTAAATGCTGATGGATTACCAGACATTTCCAAACCAACATCAAAGCCTTCTGTCATACCAAGATCAGACATCACATCTTCAAGCTTCTCGTTCATTACGTTTACTGCACGAGTTACGCCCATTTTCTTCGCAAGATCTAGACGGTATTCGTTCACATCAGTAATTACAACGTGACGAGCTCCAACATGTTTTGCTACAGCTGCAGCCATGATACCAATTGGACCTGCACCAGTGATAAGCACATCTTCACCCACTAAATCAAATGATAGGGCAGTGTGAACGGCATTACCAAATGGGTCAAAGATTGATGCTAAGTCATCAGAAATACCAGTAGGGATCTTAAATGCATTGAAAGCAGGGATAACTAGGTATTCAGAAAAAGCACCAGTACGGTTTACACCTACGCCAGTTGTATTACGACAAAGGTGAGTACGGCCGCCACGACAGTTACGACAGTGACCACACGTAATGTGACCTTCACCTGATACGCGATCACCAATTTCAAAACCACGAACTTCTTGGCCAATACCAACAACTTCACCTACATATTCATGACCCACAACCATTGGAACTGGAATGGTTTTTTGTGACCATTCATCCCAGTTGTAAATATGTACATCGGTACCACAGATAGCTGTCTTTTTAATACGGATAAGAAGATCGTTATGACCCATCTCAGGTTTTTCCACCTCAGTTAGCCAGATCCCTTCTTCAGGTTTTAATTTTGAAAGCGCTTTAATTTTCATTATTTAATGATCTCCATGTCTTTACCTACTTCGATAAAGGCATCAATTGCACGATCTAGCTGTTCACGAGTATGAGCAGCAGACATTTGTGTACGAATACGAGCTTGGCCTTTTGGTACGACTGGGAAAGAGAATGCAATAACATAAATCCCTTTTTCTAGAGCACGTTCTGCAAACTCAACAGCGACTTTGGCATCACCAAGCATGATTGGAATAATCGCGTGATCAGCACCGCCCATAGTAAAGCCTGCTGCTTCCATACGAGTACGGAAATGCGCTGAGTTTTCCCATAATTTAGAACGTAAGTCACCCGATTCAGCCAAAAGATCTAAAACACGGATAGAAGCAGACACAATTGCTGGAGCAACAGAGTTTGAGAATAGGTAAGGACGAGAGCGTTGACGTAACCAGTCAATCACTTCTTTTTTACCAGATGTATAACCACCTGAAGCTCCACCCATAGCTTTACCTAGCGTACCCGTGATGATATCAATACGGTCGATTACATCGTGATGCTCATGAGTACCTGCACCATTGTTGCCCATGAAGCCAACAGCGTGAGAATCGTCAACCATTACCAGTGCGTCGTATTTATCTGCTAAATCACAGATAGCAGGAAGGTTAGCTACAACACCATCCATTGAGAATACACCGTCAGTTACGATAAGCGTATGACGAGCGCCAGCTTCTTTTGCTGCAATTAGTTGTTCTTCTAATTCAGCCATGTTGTTGTTTGCGTAGCGGAAACGCATTGCTTTACATAGACGCACACCATCAATGATTGATGCGTGGTTTAGTGCATCTGAGATAATCGCATCTTCTGCGCCTAGAATGGTTTCAAACAAACCAGCATTTGCATCAAAACATGATGTGTAAAGAATGGTGTCTTCTTTACCTAAGAAAGTAGATAGCTTTTGTTCTAATTCTTTATGTGAATCTTGAGTACCACAAATAAAACGAACTGATGCCATACCAAAGCCATGCTCATCCATTCCATCTTTTGCTGCTTCAATAAGAGCAGGGTGGTTAGCTAAACCTAAGTAGTTATTTGCACAGAAATTTAGTACTTCTTGGCCAGTAGAAATAGAAACTGATGCTTTTTGAGCTGAAGTAATAATACGTTCTGATTTATATAAACCTTCGTTTTTTACTTCTTCAATTTGGTTTTGAATCTGTGTGTAGAATGCAGAAGACATTGCGGTTCCTTTTTTAGTTATGTTTGTTGCACGTAAAAGTGTAATCAAAATCCGATAAATAGATTCTAATTCAAATCAATTACGACTATTATCCCTAAAAATGGAAAAGCATTAGTGAATCATGGTCACAAATAAACTTATTACTTTATTACCGGATTTAGCGACATTTATTGTTGTTGTAAATGAAGGAAGTTTTACCGCTGCAGCAAAGAAGCTAGGTGTTACTCCATCTGCATTGAGTAAATTAATTACTCGGTTAGAGAATGCACTTTCAGTAAAGTTGTTTGAACGAACGACTCGTAGTTTACTGATCACTGAATCAGGAAAAAAAATATATCAGCAATCAGTCATCATGGTTGAAGCGGCACAACAGGCTGTTGATATATCGAGTTCCGAGCATACTGTTCCTTCAGGAAGTTTAACTGTTGCAGCCCCAAAAGCATTTTTAACTATCGTACTTCAGCCGTTGGTTACTCCTTTTTTAACTAAATACCCAAAGATTCAATTAAAACTTAGAGCATCAGATGGTGATATCGATATGATTGCTCAAGGTATTGATGTGGTATTTAGGTTGACAGATAAGCCGACGGAAGGCTTGGTTATGAAAGAAATAGGTAAGGTTAATTTAAGCTTATGTGCAAGTCCTACTTATTTAGAAGAGAGAGGGATTCCTCATCTTCCGCAAGAGTTAGCCAATCATGACTGCTTATTTTTAGGCGAAACAACAACGGATCATATTTGGGAATTTGTTAAAGGCACAGAAAGTCATGTCATTGCAGTAAGCGGTAGGTATGCCGTGAATCATTCGCAAATGAGGTTAAATGGTGTAAAGGATGGCTTTGGTATTGGGATTTTCCCAGACTTTGTTATAAAAGAAGCATTAGCGAATAATGAAGTCATCTCTGTTTTATCGGATTGGCAAATTAAAGGAAACTATCACGGTGTTATTGCAATGCAGTACGCACAAAATAAATACATGCCATCGAGATTGAAAGTATTTACCGAATTTGTAAAAGAAAACTTGATGACGTCACAAGGTGAACGAAAACGATGAAAGGTCTGGAGTTGCGTTTGCTAAGAGGGTTACCAGGCAGTGGTAAAACAACATTAGCTCAATCTTTGGGATTGATTCATATTGAAGCTGATCAGTTTTTTATGAATGAAACTGGAGAATACTGTTTTGATGGAAAGTTATTAGGCTCTGCGCATCAATGGTGTCAAGCTCAGTGTGAATACCATCTTTTCCATAATAGAAGTGTGGTGGTTGCAAATACATTTGTAAAACAGTGGGAGATAGAGGTTTATAGAAAAATAGCACAAAAGTTTGGTGCTAAGATTAAGATAGATGTTTGCAAAGGGGAATTTAAAAGCATTCATAATGTACCAGAAGAAGTGATAAACCGGATGAAACGTGAATGGGAAGAGTGAATTTCATTCGAATTGATGGTTTTCAAAACAAGATGTTTGTTTTTTGAACGCTTGAAAGTTTTTTTGAAAAAAATACTTGCAACAAAAATCGAAATCTCTATACTTCGCTTCCGTTGACACAGCAAAGCTTTCTTAGAAAGAGTTGAGGTTCAACAAGAAGTGAAACATTGACGCGAACGGAGTTTTAAAAAGTTACTTGTAACTTACTTTTAGTAATTTAAATGACACTTCACGCAAAATTAAGCAACGCTTAGTTTTGAGCTCTTTAATAATTTGACCTTAGCAATCTGTGTGGACACTTATGAATTGGTAGTCACAATAGCTTTACTCATTATTGAGTGAGCAACTATCAATGAACTGAGTGAATACACAAATTAATTTATGTAACAATCAGTATTAATCATTGAGTCGATATCCTTTCTGCTGAAAGGTATCAAAAAACTTTAATTGAAGAGTTTGATCATGGCTCAGATTGAACGCTGGCGGCAGGCCTAACACATGCAAGTCGAGCGGAAACGACTTAACTGAACCTTCGGGGAACGTTAAGGGCGTCGAGCGGCGGACGGGTGAGTAATGCCTGGGAATATGCCTTAGTGTGGGGGATAACTATTGGAAACGATAGCTAATACCGCATAATGTCTTCGGACCAAAGAGGGGGACCTTCGGGCCTCTCGCGCTAAGATTAGCCCAGGTGAGATTAGCTAGTTGGTGAGGTAAGAGCTCACCAAGGCGACGATCTCTAGCTGGTCTGAGAGGATGATCAGCCACACTGGAACTGAGACACGGTCCAGACTCCTACGGGAGGCAGCAGTGGGGAATATTGCACAATGGGCGAAAGCCTGATGCAGCCATGCCGCGTGTATGAAGAAGGCCTTCGGGTTGTAAAGTACTTTCAGTAGGGAGGAAGGTGTTGTAGTTAATAGCTGCAGCATTTGACGTTACCTACAGAAGAAGCACCGGCTAACTCCGTGCCAGCAGCCGCGGTAATACGGAGGGTGCGAGCGTTAATCGGAATTACTGGGCGTAAAGCGCATGCAGGTGGTTCATTAAGTCAGATGTGAAAGCCCGGGGCTCAACCTCGGAACCGCATTTGAAACTGGTGAACTAGAGTGCTGTAGAGGGGGGTAGAATTTCAGGTGTAGCGGTGAAATGCGTAGAGATCTGAAGGAATACCAGTGGCGAAGGCGGCCCCCTGGACAGACACTGACACTCAGATGCGAAAGCGTGGGGAGCAAACAGGATTAGATACCCTGGTAGTCCACGCCGTAAACGATGTCTACTTGGAGGTTGTTCCCTTGAGGAGTGGCTTTCGGAGCTAACGCGTTAAGTAGACCGCCTGGGGAGTACGGTCGCAAGATTAAAACTCAAATGAATTGACGGGGGCCCGCACAAGCGGTGGAGCATGTGGTTTAATTCGATGCAACGCGAAGAACCTTACCTACTCTTGACATCCAGAGAATTCGCTAGAGATAGCTTAGTGCCTTCGGGAACTCTGAGACAGGTGCTGCATGGCTGTCGTCAGCTCGTGTTGTGAAATGTTGGGTTAAGTCCCGCAACGAGCGCAACCCTTATCCTTGTTTGCCAGCACGTAATGGTGGGAACTCCAGGGAGACTGCCGGTGATAAACCGGAGGAAGGTGGGGACGACGTCAAGTCATCATGGCCCTTACGAGTAGGGCTACACACGTGCTACAATGGCGCATACAGAGGGCTGCAAGCTAGCGATAGTGAGCGAATCCCAAAAAGTGCGTCGTAGTCCGGATTGGAGTCTGCAACTCGACTCCATGAAGTCGGAATCGCTAGTAATCGTAGATCAGAATGCTACGGTGAATACGTTCCCGGGCCTTGTACACACCGCCCGTCACACCATGGGAGTGGGCTGCAAAAGAAGTGGGTAGTTTAACCTTCGGGAGGACGCTCACCACTTTGTGGTTCATGACTGGGGTGAAGTCGTAACAAGGTAGCCCTAGGGGAACCTGGGGCTGGATCACCTCCTTAAACGATAGATTACGATTTATGAGTGTTCACACAGATTGCAAGGTTGAAAAGTAAAGAGATTTAGAAGGTGCCCAACACCTTCGCAGTGTCCCGTTCGTCTAGAGGCCTAGGACACCGCCCTTTCACGGCGGTAACAGGGGTTCGACTCCCCTACGGGATACCATTGGGTCGTTAGCTCAGTTGGTAGAGCAGTTGACTTTTAATCAATTGGTCGCAGGTTCGAATCCTGCACGACCCACCATTCTTTCCACAGAGAATGGGTTTATTCTTGATAGAGTCAGGAATAAGTTGAAATACTATGTGGGCGATTAGCTCAGTTGGGAGAGCACCTCCCTTACAAGGAGGGGGTCACTGGTTCGAGCCCGGTATCGCCCACCATTTCATATGGATATACTCTTTAAATATTTTTGGAAGGATTCCAAACCAGTTCAAGAAATTGACCCTGGTTCGGATTTTTGCCGTCTGAGAATGATTAAAAAGTATTTTATCACTACAAAAATAGTGACGTTATACTGCTCTTTAACAATTTGGAAAGCTGACTGATTCAGCTTAATTACAGTTCAGGCTGAGATTAAGTTAAATCAAAATTTAAAAGTTCTTAATATCCTTTGTTTTACTCTGTAAAACGAAGACAACACATTCAAGTGTTCTTGGTATTATTTTGTTTCTACTTTTAAAGTAGAAATAAAGAGCGAATCCGGCGAAAAACCAGAACTCACATTTTTCTGTTTAGAGATTATCTTTTTTACAGAAATAGTGATGAGTTTAAACCTTGATTAGGTGAAATACTATCTCAAGTTATTTTTACGCAGTGATTTTATTTTTAGACAAGGCGTTAAGAAATTTATCGAAGGGAGTGTAGCTTGCTACATGACCAAGTAAATTTTGAAAACAACGAAGTATAAAGATAAAAGAACAAGTAAAAAGACCTCTTGGGGTTGTATGGTTAAGTAATTAAGCGTACACGGTGGATGCCTTGGCAGTCAGAGGCGATGAAAGACGTATTAACTTGCGATAAGCCCAGATTAGGTAGTAAAAACCATTTGAGTCTGGGATTTCTGAATGGGGAAACCCACGTGCATAAGCACGTATCACTACATGAATACATAGTGTAGTGAGGCGAACCGGGAGAACTGAAACATCTAAGTACCCCGAGGAAGAGAAATCAACCGAGATCCCGAAAGTAGCGGCGAGCGAAATTGGGTTAGCCCTTAAGCTTTTAATGAGACAGGTGAAGGCTCTGGAAAGTGCCGCGATACAGGGTGATAGCCCCGTAACCGACATCTCATCATCAGTGAAAACGAGTAAGGCGGGACACGTGATATCCTGTCTGAATATGGGGGGACCATCCTCCAAGGCTAAATACTACTGACTGACCGATAGTGAACCAGTACCGTGAGGGAAAGGCGAAAAGAACCCCTGTGAGGGGAGTGAAATAGAACCTGAAACCGTGTACGTACAAGCAGTAGGAGCACCCTCGTGGTGTGACTGCGTACCTTTTGTATAATGGGTCAGCGACTTATATTCAGTGGCAAGGTTAACCGTTTAGGGGAGCCGTAGGGAAACCGAGTCTTAACTGGGCGTTCAGTCTCTGGATATAGACCCGAAACCAGGTGATCTAGCCATGGGCAGGTTGAAGATTGAGTAACATCAATTGGAGGACCGAACCGACTAATGTTGAAAAATTAGCGGATGACTTGTGGCTAGGGGTGAAAGGCCAATCAAACCTGGAGATAGCTGGTTCTCCCCGAAATCTATTTAGGTAGAGCCTCGGACGAATACTACTGGGGGTAGAGCACTGTTAAGGCTAGGGGGTCATCCCGACTTACCAACCCTTTGCAAACTCCGAATACCAGTAAGTACTATCCGGGAGACACACGGCGGGTGCTAACGTCCGTCGTGGAGAGGGAAACAACCCAGACCGCCAGCTAAGGTCCCAAAGTTATAGTTAAGTGGGAAACGATGTGGGAAGGCTCAGACAGCCAGGATGTTGGCTTAGAAGCAGCCATCATTTAAAGAAAGCGTAATAGCTCACTGGTCGAGTCGGCCTGCGCGGAAGATGTAACGGGGCTAAACTATACACCGAAGCTGCGGCAATACAGTTTACTGTATTGGGTAGGGGAGCGTTCTGTAAGCGGTTGAAGGTGCGTTGTAAAGCGTGCTGGACGTATCAGAAGTGCGAATGCTGACATGAGTAACGATAAAGCGGGTGAAAAACCCGCTCGCCGGAAGACCAAGGGTTCCTGTCCAACGTTAATCGGGGCAGGGTAAGTCGACCCCTAAGGCGAGGCCGAAAGGCGTAGTCGATGGGAAACGGGTTAATATTCCCGTACTTCTTACAATTGCGATGGGGGGACGGAGAAGGCTAGGTGGGCTTGGCGACGGTCGTCCAAGTTCAAGTATGTAGGCTGTATTCTTAGGCAAATCCGGGAATACACTAGGCTGAGATACGATGTCGAGCTACTACGGTAGTGAAGCCATTGATGCCATGCTTCCAGGAAAAGCCTCTAAGCTTCAGATTGTAAGGAATCGTACCCCAAACCGACACAGGTGGTCGAGTAGAGAATACTAAGGCGCTTGAGAGAACTCGGGTGAAGGAACTAGGCAAAATGGTACCGTAACTTCGGGAGAAGGTACGCTCCTAGCGGTGATGAGACTTGCTCTCTAAGCTGCCGGGAGTCGCAGATACCAGGTGGCTGCAACTGTTTATTAAAAACATAGCACTGTGCTAAATCGTAAGATGACGTATACGGTGTGACGCCTGCCCGGTGCTTGAAGGTTAATTGATGGGGTTAGATTGTTTCTCTATATAGAGAGGGGTCGAAGCTCTTGATCGAAGCCCAAGTAAACGGCGGCCGTAACTATAACGGTCCTAAGGTAGCGAAATTCCTTGTCGGGTAAGTTCCGACCTGCACGAATGGCGTAATGATGGCCACGCTGTCTCCACCCGAGACTCAGTGAAATTGAAATCGCTGTGAAGATGCAGTGTACCCGCGGCTAGACGGAAAGACCCCGTGAACCTTTACTACAGCTTGGCACTGAACATTGACCCTACATGTGTAGGATAGGTGGGAGCCTTTGAAGCAAGTACGCCAGTATTTGTGGAGGCAATCTTGAAATACCACCCTTGTATGCTTGATGTTCTAACGTTGGCCCCTTATCGGGGTTGCGGACAGTGCCTGGTGGGTAGTTTGACTGGGGCGGTCTCCTCCCAAAGAGTAACGGAGGAGCACGAAGGTGGGCTAATCACGGTTGGACATCGTGAGGTTAGTGCAATGGCATAAGCCCGCTTGACTGCGAGAATGACAATTCGAGCAGGTGCGAAAGCAGGTCATAGTGATCCGGTGGTTCTGAATGGAAGGGCCATCGCTCAACGGATAAAAGGTACTCCGGGGATAACAGGCTGATACCGCCCAAGAGTTCATATCGACGGCGGTGTTTGGCACCTCGATGTCGGCTCATCACATCCTGGGGCTGAAGTCGGTCCCAAGGGTATGGCTGTTCGCCATTTAAAGTGGTACGCGAGCTGGGTTTAGAACGTCGTGAGACAGTTCGGTCCCTATCTGCCGTGGGCGTTGGATGATTGAAGGGGGCTGCTCCTAGTACGAGAGGACCGGAGTGGACGAACCTCTGGTGTTCGGGTTGTCACGCCAGTGGCATTGCCCGGTAGCTAAGTTCGGAATCGATAAACGCTGAAAGCATCTAAGCGTGAAGCGAGCCCTGAGATGAGTCATCCCTGATACTTTAAGTATCCTAAAGGGTTGTTGGAGACTACGACGTAGATAGGTCAGGTGTGTAAGTGCTGCGAGGCATTGAGCTAACTGATACTAATTGCCCGTGAGGCTTAACCATACAACACCCAAGGGGTTTTAACGGATTCGTTAACCAAGACACAATATTGAATGTGATTAAGAATTAGTTTTAAATTAGAACAGTTTTCCAGATTATTATTAATCATTACCATGATTAATAAACAAATTTTGCTTGGCGACCATAGCGTTATGGACCCACCTGATCCCATGCCGAACTCAGAAGTGAAACGTAATAGCGCCGATGGTAGTGTGGGGTTTCCCCATGTGAGAGTAGGACATCGCCAGGCTTTAATTCTTCTTATTTTTAATTAAATAAGAGTTAGACAAAGTTAAGTCTTTAAAAAAACTATAGGGGTGTAGCTCCAATTGGCAGAGCAGCGGATTCCAAATCCGCGTGTTGGGAGTTCGAATCTCTCCACCCCTGCCATATTTAGAAAAGGCTTATATCGAAAGGTATAAGCCTTTTTGCTATCTGCGATTTAAGAAAAGAGCCACGGATTCCTCCCACCATAAGAACGCGCGTGTTGGGAGTTCGGATCTCTCCACCCCTGCCATATTTAGAGAAGGCTTATATCGAAAGGTACAAGCCTTTTTGTTTTCTATCACCTAAGAAAAGGGGAGTGAGTTTGCTTGAATAGGAAAGCAGATGTACATCGAAAGTTATTAGCTTTTTCTTTTAAAATGCCTCCAATTTGTTAGAATATCGCGCATATTTAAAGGAGAGTAATACAATGTCAATGTATGTAGTGGGCCATAAGGTTCCAGATTCAGATTCAATTTGTGGTGCGATTGCACTAGCTTACTTAAAAAATCAGATTGGTGAAGCAGCGATTCCTACTCGTTTAGGTGAAGTATCTCCTGAGACTGCATTTATCCTAGAAAAATTTGGCCTTGAAACGCCAGAATTAAAAACAAGTTACGCTGGTGAAGAAGTGTACATTGTTGACCATTCAGAGCTAACTCAAGCACCTGACGATATTGCTGAAGCAACTATCGTAGGTATTGTTGATCACCATAAACTAGGTGATTTAACAACTTCAACTCCTCTTGAGTGCTGGATTCGTCCTGTTGGCTGTAGTAACACAGTTATTAAGATGATGTATGATTTTTACAATGTAGAAATTCCACAAAACATTGCTGGTATCATGTTATGCGCAATTTTAAGTGACACTGTAATTTTCAAATCACCAACATGTACAACGGCTGATATCAAGTGTGTTGAAGCACTAGCTGAAATTGCTGGCGTTGAAGATTTTAAAGCACTAGGCATGGAAATGTTTAAAGTTAAATCAGCAGTGGAAGGCACACCTGTACGTGACCTTGTTATGCGTGACTTTAAAGACTTTAACATGAATGGCGAGCTTGTTGGTATTGGTCAATTAGAAGTAATCGACTTGTCTGTATTTGATGAAATCAAAGAAGAATTAGAAGCTGATATCGCAGCAATGAAAGCTGAAGGTAACCGCCACACTATGATTCTTCTATTAACAGATATCATGAAAGAAGGCTCAGAAATGTTAGTTATCAGTGATAACGAAGAACTAACAGAAAAAGCATATGGTAAAGCGTCTGTAAATGGCCGTGTATGGCTTGATGGCGTTCTAAGCCGTAAGAAACAAGTTGTTCCTCAACTACAAGAAGTATTTGCTTAATCTTTAAATATTAAGTAATAGATAAAAGCCCATGCAGTGATGTATGGGCTTTTTTATTGTCTTTAAACCGCTTCTTCTAATTCTAGTTTTCGTTTATCTAGAAAGATCCCATCTTTCTTTATCACACCGCATTCAGAACAGATAATTGTCTTTTGGTTATCAGAAATAAGTAGTTCATCTGATAGACATACTGGGCATTCTTGTACTTCATTCATAAATGTTCCCCTTAGCAAGTGTTGTTGTTGAGCATTAATAGATCTTATTTAGTTTGTATAGTTAGTTTCTCTTAATGGAAGATGAGATTAAATACCAAAAATGAGATTGTTCGATTATTGAGATGCGAATCAATGAAATCATTATAAATTAAAGATGGCTAAGTATTGATTTTATGAAAAGGAATTTTTGTGAACTGACAGCAAAGATTTACTGTCAGTATATGGAGATATTAAAAAAGGGTATTAATTAAATGCCTATCGAGATAGTTTGATTCGTAGAGTTCGCTTTTGCCAACTTCTTACTACTGAGTAGCGCCAAAGCCCACGAATACCAAAATAACCAATAAGAGCAGACGAAATACCACAAATAGCACATCCTAATAAGAATGGAGGACCAATTGTCGACATTTGTGAACCAATAAATTCCCACGAAAGCTCAAAATGAAAATGCTGAGCAGGAGTAGATAAAACCCACGCACCAATTTTATATGCACCATAAAAAAGCACTGGCATAGTTACAGGATTACTAACCCAAACTAGGGCAATAGAGAGGGGAAGGTTAACACTACATAAAATAGCTAAACCAGCAGCCATGATCATTTGACTAGGAAGAGGAACGAAAGCCATAAATAACCCGACAGCAAACGCGCCTGCTGCTGAGCGACGATTTAAGCACCATAAGTTTGGATTGTATAAAACATTACCAAATATTTTTAAGGCTTTTTGGCGCTTAATGGTTTCGTGGTTTGGTAAAAAACGTTTAATGAGTTTTCTTGGCATTAGTTTATGCTTCTGTTAAATGACATACGTATAAAGATCGTTGTCGTAATTCTTATTCTTTTTTCATCGACTTTTTGGCCGACAAACCTGCCGTCGTCTGTATTTTTTTTGTGTATTATTAGCTATTTAGCAGCTTTAAAATATTCCCAATTAAAAGTGATACAAGGTATCTTTTTGGGATTAATCATCACATCCTTACACATAACTTACTATCAAAACTTAAATAAAAGTCTTTATAGTCAAGGACATGATATTACCATCAAAGGTGAAATTCAAAGTCTAATTGCATTTAAAGAAACGACATCTTCAATTTTAGTACAAGTTACTGAGTTTAATAGTAATAAGTTTTTACCTAATTTTTCCCCTCTGGTAAGGCTGTCGATTCGAGATTTTAAAAAGCAATTAACTGATGATGCATCTATTCTTTTTAAACAAGGTGAGGTATGGCAATTTGATGTTTCGTTGAGACCACCGATAGGGCGGCATAATGAAGTTGGATATAAACTGGAAGGGTATGCATTATCAAAAGGCATACATGCCTATGGGAAAATAAAGGCAGCAACACGCTTAATATCTTCAACATCTTATCGAAGTAATTTGTTTATAGAGTCTTATAACAAGACAATTAGTTATGATTATCAATCATTGTTATTGGCACTAACATTTGGATATAAAGGAGATATTGCTGCGAGTGAGTGGCAAATCTTACGTAACTCAGGGTTAGCTCATCTTATTGCGATATCAGGTTTACATATTGGTTTTGTTTATGGAATCGGATGGTTTATTGGAAGAAGTGTAAGAGCCTTATTGCCTTTGTCTTATAATGTTTGGTTACCTGTTCTACTTGGTGGTTTTTTTGCTACTTCTTATGCGTGGCTTGCTGATTTTTCATTACCTACCATTAGGGCATTAATTGCCTGTTTTTTAGTTTCAATATTATTGATATTACGTATTAAATGGCCAAAGCATCTCTTTTTCCTATGGTGTTTATTACTTTGTTTGGTTATTAATCCATTTTCATCATTATCGATGAGTTTCTGGCTCTCTTTTTGTGCAGTTAGTGTTGTTCTTTTTTCTTTATATATTTATCAAAAAATAGGAACAGATAAATTAAATGGAAGAGTAAAAAAAGTGAGCCAAATTGTTTTTATTCAATTTGGTTTATTTGTGTTGTTGATTCCTATTCAAGGGTATTTTTTCTCTGGAATAAGTTATCTATCTCCATTTATCAACTTGATAGCCGTTCCATGGGTGAGCTTATTTACGGTTCCACTTAGTCTTGTGGGTGTCGCCTTTGATATGCTGAGTTTACCAATTAGCACGTGGTTCTGGAAAGCGGCTAGTGGTTCACTAAAACCGATTTGGTGGTTAGCTAAACAAGCGGAAAATTCTTGGCTTTTGCTTCCTACCGTATTTAATCAAGTCGTTATTTTTATTCTTATATTGTTAATACTTAAACTTTTTATTCCACTTAAAGCATTAGTTAATCCTTTATTTATATTACTTATCTGTGCGGCTTTTATAAGGCCAGATAAAAAATGGCAAGTTGATTTTTTAGATGTTGGCCATGGCTTGGCTGTGCTCATTGAAGCTAACGATAAAACAATTATTTACGATACAGGGATGAAATGGAGTAACGGTAGTATTGCTGAGAGTGTTATAGAGCCAATTTTACACCGTCGAGGGATACAATCGATCACTGGTTTAATTTTAAGTCACCTAGATAATGATCATGCCGGTGGTAAGGATTATTTAATAGAGCGATTTACGCCTGATTGGGTTCGTACTAGTGAGATAAGCGACATAACAATGCCTTGCATTCAAGGTGAAAAATGGCGAGAAGGGATTATAGAATTTGAGGTTTTATGGCCACCAAAATTGGTGAAGAGAGCTTATAATCCACATTCTTGTGTGATTAAACTTGAGATTGATAAATGGACATTCTTATTTACTGGGGACATTGATGCTATTTCAGAAATGTTGATATTAAATCAAAATGATTTTAGCTCTGTGGATGTTCTCTTAGTTCCACACCATGGTTCTACAACATCATCAACAGATCGCTGGGTTAATGAAATGAAGAATAAAACAGCAATTGTATCAACAGGGCGGTTTAGTCCATGGAATTTACCTAACAAACAAATAAAACAAAAATACAACGAAAATAATATAACTTGGTTAGATACTGCTCAATCTGGTCAAGTAAGTCTTTATTCAATTAATGATAAATTACATATTAATAGGTATTCAGAAGTGAATCAGAACGTTTGGTACAGAAAGCTATTTGGCGATAACTTAAATTCAGAGTAGAATAAAGGTAATTGTATATGAAGAATAAGTACTTATGACTATTGAAAAAGACGAATCTACATGGGCAACATTTAAACGTTTATGGCCGCATATTTCTCTGTATAAAGCGGGATTAGGCGTTGCTGTTGTCGCTCTTGTGATTAATGCCTTAAGTGATACCTACATGATCTCTTTACTAAAACCACTTTTAGATGAAGGTTTTGGTAGTGCAGATTCTGACTTCTTGAAGAAAATGCCATTTATTATTTTAGCTATGATGTTTATTCGTGGTCTAAGTGGTTTTGTTTCTGGTTATTGTATGAGTTGGGTTGCGAGTAACGTTGTTATGCGTATTCGTCGCCAGATTTTTAACCATTTTATGCATATGCCTGTCAGTTATTTTGATCAAGAATCAACAGGACGTTTGCTGTCTCGAATTACCTATGATTCAGAGCAAGTAGCAGCGGCAACGAGTAAAGCGCTGGTTAATATTGTACGTGAATCTGCGAGCATTATTGGTTTATTAGGTCTGATGTTTTGGAACAGTTGGCAGCTTTCATTGGTATTAGTGGTTATTGCTCCAGTTGTTGCGTTCGCTATTAGCAATGTTTCTAAACGTTTTAGAAAGATCAGTAAAAACATGCAAACGGCGATGGGTTCTTTAACAGCAACGTCTGAGCAAATGCTAAAGGGACACAAAGTAGTACTTAGCTACGGTGGTCAAAAAGTTGAATCTGAACGTTTTGATAACATCAGTAACCACATGCGCCAGCAAAATATGAAAATGGTGGTTGCTCAAGGTTTAGCTAACCCGATTATTCAAATGATTGCTTCGTTTGCTTTAGTTACCGTGCTTTATTTAGCAAGTGTTGATTCAATTAAAGAGACATTGACTCCAGGTACTTTCACTGTTGTTTTCTCTGCAATGTTTGGTTTATTGCGTCCATTAAAAGGATTAACTAGTGTTACTTCTGATTTCCAACGTGGTATGGCAGCATGTCAGACTTTGTTTGAATTGATGGATATGGATAAAGAAAAAGACGACGGTACGATTGAAAGAGATACGGTAAAAGGTGACATCAAAGTTGATAATGTAACTTTTACTTACCCAACAGCAGACGGCCCAGCATTACGTAATGTTAGCTTTGATTTACCTGCGGGTAAGACAATTGCTTTAGTTGGTCGCTCTGGTTCAGGTAAAAGTACTATCGCGAACTTATTTACTCGTTTCTATGATGTTGATTCTGGTGAGATAAGTCTTGATGGCGATAAGATTGAAGATTACCGCTTACCAAACTTACGTAAGCACTTTGCTTTAGTATCTCAAAATGTTCATTTATTTAATGATACGGTTGCAAATAATATTGCTTATGCATCTGAAGGTAAGTTTACCCGTTTAGAAATAGAGAAAGCAGCAGAGCTTGCTTACGCTTCTGACTTTATTAATAAGATGGATGACGGTTTTGACACCATGATTGGTGAAAATGGCGCAAGTTTATCTGGTGGCCAACGTCAGCGTATTGCGATTGCTCGAGCATTATTACAAAACGCACCAGTATTAATTCTTGATGAGGCGACATCTGCACTTGATACCGAATCTGAAAAAGCGATTCAATCGGCATTAGATGAGCTTCAAAAAGACAAAACAGTATTGGTTATTGCTCACCGTTTATCAACCATTGAAGATGCCGATCAGATCTTAGTTGTTGATGAGGGTGAAGTGGTTGAACGTGGTAATCATGCTGAACTTATTGCCCATGATGGAGCTTATGCTCAATTACATCGTATTCAGTTTGGTGATTAATGATTGAAAAAATTTGGTTTGATAACCATTTTTTAGGAAAACTCTTGTGGCCATTATTGTGGCCACTTAGTTGCCTATTCAAATGGATAGCCACAAAACGAAAATCAGATTACCAAAATGGTAAAAAACAAAGTTACCGTTCTTCGGTTCCTGTTGTCGTTGTTGGTAATATTACCGCTGGTGGTAATGGTAAAACGCCGGTTGTTGTATGGCTTGTTGAGCAGCTGCAATCGAAAGGATACAAAGTGGGTGTTGCCTCTCGTGGTTACGGTGGTAAAGCCCCGCATTATCCTTATTTATTAACAGAAACGACAACGCCAGATATTTCAGGTGATGAACCCGTTTTAATTAAACAACGTACTAAAGCAGAAGTTGCTGTTGCTCCAGTTCGCAGTGAAGCAGTTAAAATGCTTGAACAGCAAGGCGTTGATTTTATTATTACAGATGATGGACTACAGCACTATGCACTTCAACGAGACATAGAGTTTATTGTTATTGATGGAAAGCGTCGTTTTGGTAATCAGCATTATATTCCTCTAGGCCCACTAAGAGAGGGAGTAGAGCGTTTATCTAGTGTTGATTTCTTAATTTGTAATGGTGGCGAGCCTCAAGAAAATGAGGTATCAATGCGACTTCAACCAAGTGAAGCGATTAATTTAGTTACCGGTGAAAAACGCAGTGTTGCATCCTTATCAAATTTAGTTGCTTTTGCTGGAATAGGGCATCCTCCACGATTTTTTGAGACTCTTAATCAGCTGAAAGCGAATGTGGTTCATACCCAAGGTTTTGAAGATCATAAAGCGTTTGAACCAACAGAAATTGAACAACTAATGCAGTATGGCGAGCAGTTAATCATGACAGAAAAAGATGCAGTTAAATGCCAGTCTTTTGCTCAATCGTCATGGTGGTACTTGCCTGTTGATGCGACCTTCCCAGAAGAAAAAGCACAACAAATATTAAATAAAATTATTGAGGTAAAAGAATAATATGGATTATCGTCTTCTTGAAATCGTAGCTTGCCCGGTATGTAAAGGAAAACTGAACTACGATAAAGATAAGCAAGAGCTTATTTGTAAAATTGATCGTCTTGCTTACCCAATTAAAGATGGCATTCCTGTAATGCTTGAGCCTGAAGCTCGTCGTATGACAATGGAAGAGGTTGAATCATGTCGTTCACAGTCATAATTCCTGCACGTTACCAATCAACTCGTTTACCGGGTAAACCGTTAGCTGACATTTGTGGTAAGCCGATGATTCAATGGGTTTACGAACAAGCATCAAAGGCTGGGGCAGACCGTGTGATCATCGCAACGGATGACAGCCGTATTGAAGCTGTAGTGAAAGGTTTTGGTGGTGATGTATGCATGACGTCACCAAACCACGAATCAGGTACAGAACGTCTTGCTGAAGTGATCGAAAAATGCGGAATTTCAGCAGATGAGATCGTTGTAAATGTACAAGGTGATGAGCCGTTAATTCCACCTAGTATTATTCAGCAAGTGGCTCAAAACTTGTCAGATTCAGTAGCACCAATGGCAACATTGGCTGTAACTATTGATGAAGAAGACGATGTGTTTAATCCTAATGCAGTTAAAGTTGTTACGGATGCCGAAGGCTATGCGTTGTATTTTAGTCGCGCTTCTATCCCATGGGATCGTGATGCTTTTGCTCAAGGTGAGACGCTTACCGCTAACCCTTTACTTCGTCATATCGGCATTTATGCGTATCGTGCTGGCTTTATTAATACATACATTAATTGGCAGCCAAGTGTTCTTGAGAAAATTGAATGCTTAGAGCAACTTCGTGTTCTTTGGTATGGTGAAAAAATTCACGTTGCAGTAGCAAAAGAAGCGCCTGCGGCAGGAGTTGATACACCAGAAGATTTAGAAAAAGTACGCGCGATTCTATCCAAGTAATATCAATTTTATATAAAAAAAGCACATACCGTTTTAAACAGTATGTGCTTTTTTATTTGTATACGTTTTTATTTTTCGTCAGATAAAGGTAGGGAATCTTTTAATTCGTCAACTTTTTCCATGACATCTTCGATTTCCAGTTTAGGCGTCTCTTGAGCTTGTTGCTCTTTCTTCATTACTAAATCTTTTAACTGCATAAACCAACGACCCATTTGCTCATACCAGAAACGTTCACTTTGCTCTAAATATTTTGCTTTAGGTGCGTACTTATCCCAAGGTTGTTTAACCTCTGAATGGGCAAGGTAGTTGGTTGGTGCAGGAACTGGATCCATACCTAACTGATGGAATTCAGACATCGCTCTTGGCATATGACTCGCCGAAGTAACAAGAACCAGTGTACTTTTACCTACCGAATTGAAGGTTTGAATGGCTTCTTCGTGTGTGTCTCGTGCGCTTTCTAATAGTAAAATATCCGATTTCTGGACACCTAAAGACAGAGCAACACGAGCCATCATACGCGCGTGACTTACCGTTGTTCCACCGTTATAACCTGAAAGAATCATTTTAGAACCAGGATACATACGATATATACGGATCCCTTCGGTTAACCTCATTACTGCTGCTCTTGAAAGCTCTGAAATAGGAGATATTTCGTCATCTACAACGTGACCATTACCAAGAACAAGTACGTACTCAACTGGCGTCTCTGGCGCAATAAACGAAGGATAGATTCGTTCAGTTGATTTTAATAATGGTGTTGTGATTGGTTGAAAAGAGAGCAGAAAAATACCCAAAAGAGATAAAGTTAATAAAAAAGAGGCAAATCCTTTCCTTTTTGAAAACCATAAAATCAATAATCCAATAAACCCAATTAGGAGAAAACCAGGTAGGGGCATTAACATGGATGATAAAAACTTCTTTAACTCAAACATATTTTTTAACTATTACCGCTGATATAGAATGAAAAATCACCACTTGAGAACAAAAAACAGCGTCATGCTGTTACTTCCTTGAGCTCTTATGCGACAATGCATGTTTCCAATAGATAATATCATAACTTAACCACTGTGAATAAAGACCGTAATTTCGACGACATCGCCCACAAATTTGCGAAGAACATCTATGGTTCCGACAAGGGCGGGATCCGTCAAACAATTGTATGGCAAGATATGGAAACTATCTTAGCTGAAAATAATGCAAAATCTGAGCCACTTACTGTGCTAGATGCCGGTGGTGGGATTGGACAAGTTTCTCAGCAAATTGCAAAACGCGGTCATTCAGTAACGTTATGTGATATTTCTTCAGAAATGCTGAAATTAGCGAAAGAAGCAGTCGAAGACAACGGTTTATTACCGCAATATCAATTTATTCATACTGCTGTACAACAAATTGAACAGTATAATGTCGGGGAGGTTGATATTCTTCTATTCCATGCGGTTATGGAATGGTTAGATAATCCAAAAGAAGCATTAGACATTCTTTTAAAACAAGTGAAACCGGGTGGGTATGCGTCCATCATGTTTTATAACCATCACGGCCTTGTGCTCAAAAATGTGATTTGTGGCAATATTCCTCATGTTTTAGATGGTATGCCCCATCGAAAAAGGTTTAAGTTACAACCTCAAAAAGGTCTAATGCCTAATGACGTGTATCAGTGGATTGAAGATGCAGGTTATGAAATTAAAGGAAAATCAGGCATTCGTTCATTTCATGATTACATTGGTAATATGGAATACATGGGCGATTACCAAATAGAAGACGTACTAAAGCTCGAAGAGCAGTTATGCCGTCAAGAACCTTATCTCTCTCTTGGCCGTTATATTCACGTATGGGCGAAGAGAAAATAATAATGATGTACACAAAGGATACACAATGAGTGAGTTTTCTAATGCTGTTACAGACCAAACTGTTGATGAACTGGTTGGTTGGGTAAAACAGCACGATTTCTCATTGAATTTGCCAACTGAGCGTTTGGCATTTTTGTTGGCCATTGCTGTTCTCAGTAATGAAAGATTTGATGATGAGCTAGGTGAAGGCGAACTTCACGATGCGTTTGGAATCATCAGTGGGTTATTTGGACAATCCAGTGACACCATTGCTTTTCGTGCGAACAATGCAATCAATGAATTAGTAAAACAACGTTTAATTAGCCGCTTTAGTGGTGAAAGTACTGATGGAATGAACATCTATCGTCTTACGCCATTAGCTATCGGGATCACTGATTATTATGTGCGCCACCGTCAATTCTCTAAATTGAAGCTTTCTATTCAATTGGCGATGGTTGCAGAAGAGATCCAAAAAGCATCAGAAGCAGCTGAAAAGGGCGGTGAAGCAAAACACTGGCGTAAAAACGTTTATGGTGTTCTGAAATACTCCGTTGGTGAGATCTTTGATCGTATTGATTTAAACCAACGTGTGATGGATGAACAACAGCAATCGGTAAAAGAAGAAATTGCGGAGCTGTTAAACCAAAATTGGCGTGAAGCGATTTCTAGCTGTGAAAAATTGCTTGATGAAACATCTGGTAATTTACGTGAGTTGCAAGATTCATTGCAGGCTGCGGGTGATCAGCTGCAAACAGAGTTGTTGAATATTCAAGAAATTGTTTACGGTAATGAAGAGCTCGAGTTTATTGACGCTCTGTTGTATTCATTACAAATGAAGCTAGACCGTATTGTAAGTTGGGGTCAGCAAGCGATTGATCTTTGGATCGGTTATGACCGACATGTGCATAAGTTTATCCGTACCGCAATTGATATGGATAAGAACCGAGCATTTAGCCAACGCTTACGTGATTCTGTTAAAGGTTACTTTGATGCACCTTGGTTACTGACTTACGCTGATGCTGCTCGTCTTCGTGACATGCGTGATGAAGCACTAATACTGCGTGATGATGAAGTAACCGGTATTGTTCCAGATGAAATGGAATATGAAGAATTAAGTGTGATCACAGATATTCTTGCAGAGCGTGTAGCAGAGATGCTTCAACACCATAAAGATACGGGCGAAGCAATTGAGTTAGGTACGATTCTTAAGAATTACCTATCAACATACCCACATTCTCAGCACTTTGATCTTGCCCGTCTTGTGGTAGATCAAGCGGTGCGCCTCGGTTATTCAGAAGCCGATTTCCAAGCCGTTCAACCTGATTGGCAGTCTATTAACGAATTCGGTGCGAAGGTACAAGCAAATGTCATTGACAAATATTGAAGAATTTATGCCTGAGAAGTTAGCAAAAGCGATTGCTAATCCATTATTCCCAGAGCTAGACAGTTTATTACGTTCTGGCCGTCATGTAGCCAGTGAAGATTTAGATAATCACGCATTGTTATGTGAATTTGAACATGAGCTAGGCCTATTTTATCAACGTTATAACGCTGAACTGGTAAAGGCTCCTGAGGGCTTTTTCTACCTGCGTCCACGTTCAACGTCTTTCATTGCACGTAGCGTTTTAGCTGAAATTGATATGCTTGTTGGTAAAGTATTGTGTTTCTTATACCTAAGTCCTGAGCGTTTGGCTCACGAAGGTATCTTTACTAATCAAGAGTTATTCGATGAGCTATTGGTATTAGCTGATGAACAAAAGCTAATGAAGCTAGTAACAAATCGTGCTTCTGGTTCTGACTTAGATAAAGAAAAGCTGTTTGATAAAGTAAGAACCTCTCTTCGTCGTTTAAAACGTCTAGGAATGATTATCCCTGTTGGTGAACAAGGTAAATTCCGTATTAGTGAAGCGGTTTTCCGTTTCGGTGCAGATGTACGTACAAGCGATGATATGAAAGAAGCGCAATTACGTTTAATCCGTGATGGTGAAGCGGTGGTTGTTCATCAAGAAGAAGCGAGTCAATCTAGCTTAGATCTTGATGCAGATAACAATGAAAAACCGGCTGAAGAGCAACATGAATTAGAATTGGAAGGTGATCTATGAGTATGATTGAACGTGGTAAATATCAATCACTCACCATGGTTAACTGGAACGGCTTTTTTGCCCGTACTTTTGACATTGATAATCTAGTAACCACACTTTCTGGTGGTAACGGTGCTGGTAAGTCGACCACAATGGCGGCGTTTATTACTACGCTTATTCCTGACCAGTCATTACTGCATTTCCGTAACACAACAGAAGCGGGCAGCTCTCAAGCTTCTCGTGACAAAGGTCTACACGGTAAATTAAAACCGGGTGCATGTTATGCAGCGCTAGATATTGTTAACTCTCGTAAGCAACGTGTACTTTTTGCGGTTAAATTACAGCAAGTAGCAGGTCGTGATAAGAAAGTTGATATCAAACCATTCATCGTTGTTGGTTTACCAAGCCATGTAAAACCAACAGACTTAATGATTGAATCGGTTTCTGAAAATCAAGCTCGTGTTCGTCAAATCAATGACGTAAAAGAGATGGTTTCACAGTACGAAGGTGTTCAATTTAAAGCGTTTAATTCTGTAACGGATTATCACGCTCAAATGTTTGATTATGGTGTATTACCGAAGAAACTTCGTAACACAAGCGATCGTTCTAAGTTCTATCGTTTAATCGAAGCCTCTTTATACGGTGGTATCTCAAGTGCGATCACGCGTTCACTACGTGATTACTTATTGCCACAAAATGGTGGTGTTAAGAAAGCCTTCCAAGATATGGAAGCAGCACTACGTGAAAACCGTATGACATTAGAAGCGATTAAGACGACTCAGTCTGATCGTGATCTATTCAAACATTTAATCACAGAATCAACGAATTACGTTGCTTCAGATTACATGCGTCATGCGAATGACCGTCGTAAAAAAGTTGAGCAAACATTAACGCATCGTGTTGAGTTAATGAATGCACAACGTAGCTTAGTGGATCTATCATCTGTATTAAATAATATGCAGAGTGAATTAGAACTTCTTACTGAATCAGAATCAGGCCTTGAGCAAGATTATCAAGCGGCATCAGATCATCTTCAATTAGTACAAACTGCGGTTCGTCAACAAGAAAAGATTGAACGTTACTCTGAAGATCTAGAAGAGCTAACAGAGCGTCTAGAAGAGCAAGTGATGGTGGTGGAAGAAGCCGCAGAACAACTTGCTATGGCTGAAGAGCAAGCGCTATTAACAGAAGAAGAAGTTGATAGTCTTAAAACACAGCTTGCTGATTACCAACAAGCGTTGGATATGCAGCAAACTCGTGCGCTTCAATACCAACAAGCGGTTAAAGCACTTGAAAAAGCGCAGCAATTAACAGCAAATGAGTCGTTAACTCAAGATAATGCAATTGATCTTCAAAGCGAACTAAAAGCAAAAGAAGAACTTCAAACTACCGCATTACTTGCGATTAAACATAAATTGGATCTTTCTTCTGCGGCAGTTCAACAGTTTGAACGCGGCTTAGCATTAGTAACTTCAATTGCAGGTCATGTTGAGCGTAATGAAGCATCAGATAAGGCAAAAGCTTTAATTGAACAAGCTCGCCAGTTCAACAATATTGCAGAGCGTGCAGAGCAACTTAAAGCACAATACAAAGATCTTGAGCGTGCAGTTCGACTACAACGTCAAGCTCAAGAACTGGCTGAAGAATACGCAAAACGTTTTAATATCACGATTGATTCTGAAATGGTTCTTGAAGAAGAGCAAGCACGTCATGAAGAGATGCTTGAAACGGTTCAAGAACAGCAAGAAAATATCGTTGATAAACGTTCAGAGCTAAAACGCCAAGAACAACAACATCGTTCAGAAGCACACCGTTTAGAGTCTATTGCACCTAAATGGATTGCTGCGAATGACGCACTGCACAAACTGAATGATCAATGTGGTGTTGAACTGGAAGATAGCCAAATGGTTATCAACCAAATGCAAGAAACGCTAGAGAATGAGCGTGTATTGTCGACAAACAAAGATCGTCTAGCTGCTCGTAAAGAAGAGTTAGAATCTGAAATTGAGCGTCTAGCAGCCCCTGGTGGTAGTGGTGATGCACGTCTTAAAGGTCTTGCTGATACACTAGGTGGTGTACTGCTTTCTGAGATTTACGATGACATTACATTAAGTGATGCGCCGTATTTCAGCTCATTATACGGTCCAGCTCGTCACGCTATCGTTGTTTCTGATTTATCAGGCATTAAAGATAAACTGGTTGATCTTGAAGATTGTCCAGATGATCTTTACATCATTGAAGGTGATATTGACGCATTTGATGACAGTGTATTTGATGCTGAAGAGATGGAAAATGCAGTTTGCGTTCACTTAAATGATCGTCAAATGCGTTACTCTCGCTTCCCTGAATTGCCATTGTTTGGTCGTGCAGCACGTGAACAGCGCTTAGAAACACTACGTGAAGAGCGTGAAATTGCCGTTGAAGAACACGCAAAAGCAGCGTTTGATTCACAAAAATTACAGCGTCTGTACCAAAGCTTCAATGGCTTTGTATCAACACACCTTGCTGTGGCGTTTGATGCAGATCCAGAAGTAGAATTGAAACAAGCTCGTGAACAACTAGCACAAGTTAGCCGTCAGTTAACAGAATTAGTGGCGACAGAACAGCAGCATAAATCACAAATTTCAGCATCTAAAGAAGCATTATCTCAACTTGCTAAGATCGCACCTCACATCAATGTGCTTGAAGATGAAACCATCACAGAGCGTTTTGAAGAGATCAGTGTTCAAGTTGAACAAGTATCAGAAGCAGAAAGTTTCTTACGTCAAAATGGCAAAGCGATTGCAGAGCTAGAAACACTGCAACGTGCATTAGAAGTAGACCCTGAGCAATTTGATGCACTAAAAGCAGAGCATGAGCAAATCGATGCGCAGCTACAAAGCATTAAAGCCCAATTGTTTGCTATTTCTGATTTAGTAGAGCGTCGTCATCACTTTGGTTATGAAGATGCCGTAGCACTACTTAATAAGAGCAGTGAACTAAACGAACAACTTAAAGCGAAATTAGTACAAGCAGAACAAGCGCGTACTAAAGCGAAAGAGCAACAAAAGCTATCACAAGCTCAAGCAAACCAATACAACCAAGTAATGGCGTCGCTTAAGAGTTCACATCAAGCAAAACAAGAAACGGTTCAAGAGTTTAAACGTGAACTGCAAGAGTTTGGTGTTCATGCTGACCATAGCGCATTAGAGCGTGCTGAGGTTCGTAAGGGTGAATTGAACGAGCGTCTACACAGTTCTCGTGGCCGTAAGAGTGAGCTAGAAAAAGGCATCACATCAAACGAGCTTGAGATCAAAGGTTTAGTTAAGCAATCTCGTAAAGTTGAAAAACTGTACAAAGAGCTACGTACGTTTGTGGTTAACGCAAAAGCGGGCTGGTGTTCAGTTCTACGCTTAGCTCGTGAGAATGATGTAGAACGTCGTCTACATAAACGTGAATTGGCGTATTTAAGTGCTGAAGAACTGCGTTCAATGTCGGATAAATCATTAGGTGCGCTTCGTCTAGCTGTCGCTGATAACGAAGACCTGCGTGATTCGCTGCGTGCTTCTGAAGATACAAGCAAACCAGAGCGTAAAGTTCTATTCTACATTGCAGTATACCAACATCTTCGTGAGCGTATTCGTCAAGATATCATTCATACTGATGATCCAGTAGAAGCGATTGAAGAGATGGAAACAGAGCTTGGTCGTCTGACTGAAGAGCTGACGTCTCGTGAAAACCGTTTAGCGTTGAGCTCTGAAAGTGTTGCGAACATTATTCGTAAGACCATTCAGCGTGAGCAAAACCGTATTCGTATGCTGAACCAAGGTTTATCACAAATTGGTTTTGGTCAAGTAACGGGTGTTCGTCTAAATGTAGGTATTCGTGAAACTCACGCAACGCTACTAGCGGGTCTGTCTGAGCATCAAGCACAACACCAAGATCTATTTGGTAATGCTCGATTAACCTTCTCTGAAGCGATTGCGAAATTGTTCCAACGCATTAACCCGCATATCGATGTTGGTCAACGTTCACCACAAACATTAGGTGAAGAGTTACTGGATTACCGTAACTACCTTGAACTAAACATTGAAGTAAACCGTGGTGCAGATGGTTGGCTACAAGCAGAATCAGGCGCTCTATCAACAGGTGAAGCGATTGGTACTGGTCAAGCGATCCTACTAATGGTTATTCAAAGTTGGGAAGAAGAGTCTCGTCGTCTTCGTAGTAAAGACATTATGCCTTGTCGTTTATTATTCTTGGATGAAGCGGCGCGTCTAGATGGTAAGTCTATCGCTACGCTATTTGAATTGTGTGACCGTTTGGACATGCAACTTCTTATCGCGGCACCAGAAAACATCAGTCCAGAGAAGGGGACAACCTACAAACTGGTTCGTAAGATCTTTAAAGATCGCGAGCACGTTCATGTGGTTGGTCTTAAAGGTTTTGGACAAGAGTCAGCAGCAAGCCGTACTCAACAAACGCTAGAAGAAGCAGAGATAGCAGAATAAGCGTTAAATAACGTTAATAAGTGAATGGCAGTCAGGAATGGCTGCCATTTTTTTTGGAAAGATAATTGCATAGCTTATACCGTTAACTTTAAATAATAAAAAGGATGAAAAATTGACAGAAAACACAAACATAGATAACGCTAATGGTGAATTTGAAAACCCATTAGTGTGGTCATTATTTGAGGTGTTGCAAGAGTCAAAACAAGTATGGAAAGTGCATACGTTATCAACTCATCTGATGGGAAAGGGATTACTTAATCATTTAGATGAAAATCCTGAGAAAGACTTATTTAAACGCAATTTTTTGATCATGAATGCACTTTATCAATTGCAAAGTGAGCTGTATCCAGAGCAATGGTTACAAGTAGAATCCATGAATATTTTGTTGTTTCCAGTGTCAAAAACAACAGAAGCGGAATGCGTTATAGATAAAACACACCCTTTGCGTGAATACTATTTAGATTGGTCAAATTACCAAGCGAATGAAGATGAAGTAAAACGATTATTAAATGAGTTTTGGAGTAGTTATCGACGTTACCTTGGTGGGAATAGTATTAAAACGATGGATCGCCACCAAGCATTAAAGTTATTTGGCTTATCAGAAAGTGCAACGTCAAAGGAAATCCGTAGGCAGTGGCGAAAACTAGGAATGAAGCACCACCCAGACAGAGAAACTGGTGATGCTAATACCTTTAGAATAATGTGTGAAGCGTGGAATATATTGAGATAGAGGTTGTTATAACTCAGGATCTAATTTTTCTTGGAACAGCAATCGAGCTCTTAATCCTGGATAATTATCACTTAAACTGATCTGCCCATCGTGTAGTTTCATGACCGTATTAACTAATGCGAGTCCTAAACCAAACCCATGCTGAGTGCGACTCGGGTCTAATCTAACTAATTGACCTAAGGCGCGCTCTCTATCTTCCGGTTTTATGCCCCTACCATTATCAGCAACCACCACACCAAAACAATCGACAATAACTTCGATAACGCCACCTTCATGAGTGTACTTAATGGCGTTATCAATAATGTTGAATACGGCACGGAAAATAAGGCTAGGGTTAGCGTAAAGTAAACAAGGCATTTCTTCTGTGAAATGAAGAGTTTGTTTTTTATCCGCAACCGTAGGCTCTGCAAATTCAATGGCATCACGTACAATTTTACTTAAATCGCACATCTCTTTATTGATAGGAGTCCCTCCATTTTCAAGATGATATAGCTCCATCATGCCATTGAAGGTTTCAAGTAATAAAGAAAAGTCAGACTGTATATTATCTAATTGTTCAGTGTGTTGTTGAGAAAGAGACTCGTCATAGAGCAGATCTTCTATTCTTAATTTAATTCGCCCCATAGGGGTTCTGAGATCATGAGCAATATCGACAGTTAATGATTTTAACTTAGACTCACTTTGCTCCATTTGTTCAAGCATTGAATTTAAATGAAGAGCCAATAAATCGAATTCGTTCATATCAGGACCGACTTTTAACCGTACATTACGCTCACCAAGCATCACTCGATTCATTGTTGCATTAACGAGGTTAAGGCGTTTTAGAATGTAGACAGCAATGAGAATTGCGATTAAACACAGAGCAATAAAAGGAAAGAACGTTCCCCAAATTACCGATGAATCTAATTGCTTTTTAAAGCTCTGATAGCGATTTTGGTCAATACCAACGACAAGTTCCGAACCATCAGGTAGGTTTATTTTGGTTGCCCGCATATCAGGAAGGTCAGTATTTGTAGAAGACTGTTTTATTTGTGCAATAACAGGATAAGCCGTTGCTGCAGTATTCGTTGGTGTAGGTGATGCATGATGAACGAATTGATAAATGTATCGGCTATCACCTTGAGTATTATTAATATTTTGTTGAATGGCATCAACACCCTCAGTATCGACAATCGCTTGTAGTTGCGCCGTTTCAGCTCTAAGCCATTCATCAAGGTTGTGGTTATACAGTTGAACAGAAGTTGAATAGAGTTGGTAAATAATCAACCCCATAACTAAAAATAGCCCGATAGCAAACCATATTAATAATTTTAAAATGGAGGAACGATAAAGCTCATCACGTTGTTCTAAGAACATAACCAGCTCCACGTACGGTTTCGATGAGATCCACTGCTCCAGAGTTATCTAATTTTTTGCGTAACTTAGCAATATGAACATCAATAACATTGGTTTTTGGGTCAAAGTGATAATCCCATGCAGCTTCAAATAATCGCATTCGAGAAACCACTTCATCAGCATTTTCCGCAAGATAACGTAATAAAATAAACTCTTTATTTTGTAATGGAACAATGTTGTCATTGATCGTGACTTTTTGCGAACGTAAATTGATGTTTAAATTCTTGATTTTCAGTTCGTTAGAAGCACTTTCAATCGGTCTATTTCGACGTAATATGATATTGATACGAGCTAATAGCTCAGCTAAAGCAAAAGGTTTGGTTAGGTAATCGTCACTACCTGCAGTAAGTCCTTCAACCCTTTGATCGACGCTATCTAATGCACTAAGAATAAGCACAGGGGTATTATTTCCTGTAGCACGAATTGCTGATAGGATTTTTAACCCATCAAGATTAGGTAGCATGCGGTCAAGAATGATTAATTGATAATCACAACTTATCGCCATCATTAAACCTTCTTTGCCATCATCAGAACTATCAACAATGAAGCCTTCTTGTTCTAGCGCTTTAGTCACAAAATCTCGAGTTGTTTGGTCGTCTTCAATAACCAATATTTTCATAACTTACTCTCTTATTTAGAGATTTTATTATAACAAGAAAAAAGTGTTGATTCACAATTATAGAAAAAACTAAGTAATGACTCTCAATTCTAAGGACTAGCAATAATACGATTTTCAATTTTTGCGTAAATTTAAGCAAAAATGAACATTTAGCTCTAGTGCGATATTAATCGATTGTTTATAAAACCTACGGCTATTGAGTAAGTTAAAAATAATCTTATATCGTGGTGGAGAAATAATATGAGTAATTATTTTGACGATTTTCCTGAAGAGAATCCGAAAAATGGCGTAGGGAAACAATTCAATTTTGAATTAGCGCAGTATTTTCGTGAACAACAAGAATCTAGTGATGAAGCGACATCAGAAATAATAACACTAGAAGAAGCGAGCAAAGCGTTAATCGAGCAAGAAGAACGTGAGCAAAGAGAATTAAAGCTCGAGTTTTTATCAAGAATTGAAGAATGTCCACACTGTAATGAGACAGAATTAAATATCTACCATTTTACGAGAGAATTATTTAGGTATGAATGCCAATGCTGTGGGATTTATGGCAATGGAATAAATGAAGCTGAAGCGTATCAAGCTATGTTATTGGCTATTGAAGAGGGCTTTGATTGGCGGAAACATCAGGTTGCATTGTAAAGATAAAGAGCCTTAACGGGGGAACATTAAGGCTCTGAGTTTACAACATAATATCTGGTACGAATATTATGAAGTTAAGCGTTCAAAATTGCCTTCATTTCTGCTGCAACTTTGTCTACTTTTCCTAAGCCAATAATGACTTGTAAACCACCTTTACCCATTGGTACAACACCAGCTGCGCCAAGAGCTTTTAATTTTGCACTGTCAGCAAGACCTGAGTCTTTAACTGTTAGGCGTAAGCGAGTAATACAGTTATCTACTTCAACGATGTTATCTGCACCACCAATCGCTTCGATATACGCATTTGTTACTTCAGTGATGTTCTCTGTTTGCTCATCTTTGTTCATGTCTTCGCCACGACCTGGAGTTAGGAAGTTGAACTTCTTAATCGCAAATCTAAAGATAGTGTAGTAAAGAACAAAGAATACAAGACCTTGTGGGATCAACATGTACCATTTCACTGCTAGTGGGTTTTGGCTTGATAGAACAAAGTCAACTAAACCTGCAGAGAAACCAAAACCTGCCATCCATTCCATGCTTGCTGCAATGAATAGAGAGATACCTGTTAAAATAGCATGAATTAAGTATAACCAAGGTGCAAGGAACATGAAGCTAAACTCTAGAGGTTCAGTGATACCTGTAAAGAATGAAGCCATTGCAGCTGCAAGCATGATAGAGAATACCGCAGCTTTGTTACGTTTTTCAGCACAGTGGTAAATAGCAAGTGCAGCGCCTGGAAGACCAAACATCATGATAGGGAAGAAACCAGCTTGGTACATACCTGTTTGACCTGGAATACCAGTACCATTAGCAATAGATTGTGCGCCACCTAAGAAGTTTGGAATATCGTTAATACCAACAACATCAAACCAGAATACAGGGTAAAGCGCATGGTGCATACCAACAGTTAGCATTAGGCGGTTAAAGAAACCAAATAGGCCAGCGCCAACAGCTCCCATAGATTGAAGTTGTGTACCAAAAGCGATCAATGCATCAAAAATAGCAGGCCATACGTACAGAAGAACGAATGATAAAGCCATACCTGCAATTGAAGTAAGGATCGGAACCAGACGTTTACCACTGAAGAAAGCTAATGCTTTAGGTAGTTCAACTGTCGAGTATTTGTTGTAAATTTCAGCTGAAATAATACCAACGATAATACCAACAAATTGGTTATTGATTTTGCCAAATGCCGCAGGAACTTGATCTAATGGAATGTTTTCAAGTTGAGCTACTACAGCAGGAGAAAGAAGAGTCGTTACTACGGTGAAACAAATGAAACCAGCCAATGCTGCAGAACCGTTTTTATCTTTACTTAAACCAAATGCCACACCAATAGCAAAAAGCATTGGCATTACATCAATAATGGCACCACCTGATTTGATTAAGAAAGCAGCAAAAACACTGTTTGCACCCCAACCAGTTGGATCCATCCAGTAACCAACACCCATTAATATTGCAGCAGCAGGAAGCGTAGCGACGGGAACCATCAACGCTTTACCGACTTTTTGCATGTAACCTAATACACTCATATCGTATTCCTCAAAAATTAATCTGTTATTTTTTAAACTAAGAGAAGAATACAAAAGGGTGGATTAACAAAAGATTGTGCCAACATTAACTTTAGTTAATGTTGGCACTTTAAGAATTAAAATGTGAGTGAGATCTAATTAATTCGAGGGGGAAATTAACCTGGGTGACCATCCACGCGTTTTGAGCATAGCATAGGTGCAAAATGCCAAATGAATAACCCAAATGCAATTGTCCAAAGAACGGCAGTAATGTTGATCATATCAAGCACATATTCTGGAAATGCAATCACTCCAAATGAGCGAATAAATGCCGCTAAAATGATAGAACTATAAGCAACCCACATTGACGGACCTTTATAGATTTCACGCCCAGTATGACCCATAGTAACTCGAGCAATCATTGCGAGAATAACACCGCCTAAGGCACCAATTGCAAATAAATGAATTCCGGTATGAGATGTAAAGTAATCAGTGCTTAATCCACGTAACAATAAACTCAGTGGGATACATAAATAGCCAGCATGAAGAGACCAAACAAGCGGCTCACTTAGTGTTTTATATCCTTTCCAACGAATCATTCTGATTAATTGGGCAACACCTGCAATAATCATCAGATATGGACTTACTTGTTCTGAGGTTAGAGGGAAAAAGCTCAAAATAAAGAGCATAGCTAATGGGATATTACATAACGCATCTAACCAAAGAATTGGTTGTGCCTTTTCAAACTGAAAACGACGAGCGGTAAAAAAAGGAATAACTCGAGCGCCCATTACGGAAAGTAATAGAGTGAACCACCAAAGCATAGACTCCCAAACTGCAGCAGAAGTAAAAGGAGGCATTCCTTTGATCGTTGCATAACTAGCAAAGTTGGCTGCGATAGCGACTACAAATAATGGAATGAAAAAGAAGTTTCTCACACCTTTTGTTTTGATTACACGGAAACCTACTTCATAGGCAATAGCAAGTATAAATAGGGCCTCTATGCTTGATGTTAGCCATAGTGGAGCCGGAGTCCAAAATAGAACTCTTGGCAATAACCATAATAAGACAATGAACCCGAGACGTTTATTGGATGTACCTTTAACCCCAGTCCAGTTTTGAACCGCACTTAAAACAAAGCCGGCAACAATAGCCATAGAAAACCCAAACAACATTTCGTGAACATGCCACCACAGTGCAGGAACTTGTAGGTAAGCCGGTTGACCCGTTTGGAAAGCCCAAACCCAAATGACGACGGTGATAATGGCATAAATGCTACCTAGTAAGAAGAAAGGACGAAAGCCTAAGCGTAGGATCGGTGGGATCTTTTCTTCAATGGCTTTATCAGTAATATTTATCATAATTTGTTCTCAATTTTTAGTGACAAAACAAGTATAACGCAAAGGTAAAATAATAACATGTATTTTTTATACATGTTTAAGGTTGGGGTAGATGCGTCTATTGAGTGCTTTTATGATTGTTGTTTTATTGTTAATAAATTAGAACAATAACTCGACATTAATGAGTCATAAGTTAAGATGAATTCATAAAAACGGTAAATGGATTAATGTATGAGCCAAAAGATTTATTTTGATACAGAGAACAAGTTTAGCTTCAAGCGTAGTACTTTAAATGCAGTAACGCGTTTGCATCATTTATTGATCCCAAGTCACGCGAAGAAAATGGGTCGTAAATTACTATTAACCCCAGTAAGAACCAAACCAAAAAACTCAGAGCCTAAAGGGTTAATAAAGAGTAAGTTGAGTTCATCCGAAGGTGAGCTTAGTCTTTATCAATTTGGTTCTGGTCCTACTTGGGTATTGGCCCACGGTTGGTCGGGAAATTCGAGTCAATTCTATCCATTAATGGAACACATCGCTTCTCAAGGTTTTACCGCCGTTGCTTTTGATCATCCAGCACATGGTGAGAGTGAGGGAAAGCATGCTCACTTACCTGCATTCATTGAAGGTTTAAATACTGTTTTGGATTTTTGTGATGAGGTTGTTGGTGTGGTGGCTCATAGTATGGGAACGGCAGCAGTGCTAGAGTGTCACCATCATAAATTAGACAAAACGCCTTTGCTTTTGATTGCCCCCGTTTTGAACTATACAGAGAATTTGTTTAATAGCATTGAGCGTTCAGGTTACTCAATGAAATTGTTTACAGCCATTGTTGGAGATATTGAGGCTCAATATCAGAGAACCATCGATAGTTTTAATCCGTATCAACGATTACAACAAAGAGAAACTCAAACAATTATCGTACATGATAAAGAAGATCGCTTTACCAGCTTTGAGCTTTCAAAAGCGGCATCGGATCAAATTGAACAAGTCACTTTATATCCAACAACAGGTTTGGGTCATGGGCGTGTAATGGCAAGTGATGAGGCTAAAAAAGCCTTTGATGCGTTAAGGTGATAATAAAGAGATGTGAAGCCGATGCATAGAATTAAAGTTATGCATCGGCTTTTTTATTATCTGAATAAAATTCGTTTAAACGGTGTTTTATCCATGATTAAAACAAATAATGTAGATACGGTTGCTGTACCAAATACAATAACAAAATCTCGCATTGCCAATGTTATTCCCATCATTGCGGTAATATTTAAGAACACAACCACAAATAGCAAATGGCAGACGTAAATGCCAAGAACATGTTTACTTAACGTGAAAGTGATAGGGTGATGGCCAAGTCGTGGTTTAGATAACAAAAGAAAAAACACGCCAATTCCCATTAATGGAGTGCCAATTAAAAAGTCATGCAAGTTAAAAGGCACATCAAACTGAGTTAACGAATACGCCTCACTAAAATGAATAGCAAAACCAACCAGTAATAAAATCAAAGCGTTAGTTGATGAAAGCGTAATCTCTCTTCTTCGTAATTCAAATCCGATGACCACCATTAAGGTACTAAAGAAAGGGCCATTTCGAGTAAAAAATGGAGTCCAAACTTCAGTGAGTGTTTGATAGCTACCGCCTGCGAGGCCGTATACATATAAGATCACAGCGACAGGAACAAGCCATGTCGTTTTTTTAAAGTGAATTAATAATCCAATAATTGAAACGGCGATAATGAGTGCAGGGATAAACCATAAATGCACCATGCCACCTTCAAATAAAGCGTTTAATGGGTTCTGTGTTAACCAATTCCAGTACCCCGTGCGCTCTGCTAGATACCCATTTTCAGCGACTTTTCTCCAATGAAAAGGCAAAGCTAAACTTAACACGCTCCATACTATCCATATTTTAAATAAAGGAGCACAGTAAGATTGGATCGTTTTTAAAGGAGTATGCGTTAATTTAGGTTGAATAAAATAACCAGATAAAATGAAAAAGAAAGGAACCGCAAAACGGGTTAGCTGGTTAAATATATTGCCGAAAACTGGGAAATCATCCATTAGCAGATAAGTCATGAAAACTTGTGAGTGTAAAGCGATGATCGCGAACATAGCAAGAAGGCGTCCTAACTCTAAGCTAGCGATTTTATTTGTATTTTCCATTATGAATACCATTAAATTTTTCGACAATCTACCAATCTGTTTTTTAATAAAATATGAGATAGATTAATTTTGTAGAGGTTGAGCAGAAGATGTTTACGAAATTGAGATTGCTTTCACATATAAGGTTTACTTTTAAAAATGAAATTATTTGATAAACGCATTGACCTTCCCCTAAGTGGAGGCTTTAGTATGGGTTCAATTCTTTAATGTAGAGTGTTATTTGTGATTACTTCTTTTTCTAAATGGTTAGTGACAAGCGTTACGCTGATGGCATTAGTGCTATCAAGTGTTGCTTACAGCTACCCGATGAAAATGGAAGTGATGAAGATGAATATGACACAACATCAAGAGATGATGGCGTCAGATTGTCATTCAACACAAAGTGACACTACAGAGTGTAATATGAACACGATGACAATGAATTCTGATCATCATTGTTCAGATAAAGGGGAAACTTGTTGTAAAACGGTTTGTATTGCTTCCGTTTTCGCTTTACCTTCAAATTTATATGCTTATATAAACTCAACATCATCAGCAGTTCACTATCCTCAATACAATGAGCAACCTCGTTCATTTATTTCTTCTTCTTTATTTCGACCTCCAATTCTTTAATTCCAGTAAAAACTTATTAAATCAATTAGCTAAATAGTTTTTTATCTCTATTTATCGGTTTAATTATGGCGGTGATCTGCTTATTAGATCGCGTCATTATTGGAATAAACTCATGAAAAAATTACGACTTATACGTTTTAAAAAAGCGTGGTTGGTTTCTGCTATTTCAGTGGTGTTATCTCATCAAGTGATGGCGGAAAACCAGTTAACACAACTAATTGAGCAAGCGTTATCCTCTGATGCGAGCAGAGAGCAAATATATGAACAATCTCAAGCGATGCGAGCGACAGGTATTGCGAGCTCAACATTGGCTGATCCAACATTAAAAGTAGGATTTGGCGGTTTACCTGTTGATAGCTTCAAGTTCGATGAAGATCCAATGACGAATATATCTGTTGGATTAATGCAGAAATTTGGTCGTGGCTCAAGTTTGGACTTACAACAAAAGCAAATGGGGCAACAAGCAGATGTATTAGCGATGCAAGTTCAAGTTCGTGAATTAGAGGTTGCCAATGCAATTAGTCAGTTGTGGATTGAACTTGGATTTTTACAAAAAGCAGAAGCGATCTTACATGAAAATCGTCGTTTACTGACTGAAATGGAATCGTATATCAATACTAATTACTCTATTGGTAAAAGTGAAAGCCAAGACTTATTGCAAGCGCAATTACAACTCACTCGTTTAGATGAAAAAGTGCAGACCAATAAGCAATCACAAGAGCGAATTTATGCACAGCTATCAGAGTGGTTACCGAATTTACCTCAGCAGCAATTAGATAAAATCAGGCCACTTAACTGGGATTATTTAGATCAAATTTTGGAGAGAAATGCTCATAGTTCTACTGATTTTTATGAGTTATTAAAAAACAACCCAACAATAAAAATGAGTGAATTGGCCATTGTTGCGACAAAAACAAAAGTTGATATTGCTGATGAATCTTATTCGCCCCAATTTGGTGTAGAAGTGATGTATGCCTATCGTCAAGCTAATGGTATGGGAGGTCAACCTGCATCAGATTTAGTTAGCGCTTATGTCACTATGGACATTCCCTTATTTACAGATAAACGACAAGACCAAAATTATGCAGCTGCTCAATATCAAGTGGGATCAGCGAAATCACAGCGTGATGTGTTATTGCGTCAAATGAATGCGAAAGTGAATGCATTATTAGTGGATAAAAGCAATCTAGAGCAGCGTCTTACTCGCTATGACGAAACGTTACTGCCTCAATCAAAGGAGAGAACAAAAGCGGTTGAGCGTGGCTATGAAAATAATACCGCACAATTTAATGATGTCATTTTAGCCTCTAATGATGAGCTGAGCTTAGAGTTAGAAAAACAACGGTTAATGAGTGATTTAGATAAAACAAACAGTAATTTAGCTTTTTATCTAAACGGTTTTAATTATCACGTATCTGCCCCGCAATTGTCGCCGTCTAAGTATTAAGGAATAAAACATGAAGTCATTAAAAATTGCCGTACTATCAGTGGTTATTGGCGGTGCTATTGGTGCTGGAAGTATGAACTTATATTCAGCACATTCAATGAACATGGTGTCGATGAATTCCGATAGTGCCTCAGTCAATTCGAATAACGAACCTTTGTATTGGGTAGCTCCGATGGATGCAAACTACCGTCGTGATCAACCAGGTAAATCACCAATGGGTATGGATTTGGTTCCTGTATATGCTGATGATGCTAAAGGTGAGAAAGCACCTGTAGGGACAGTGACGATTGACCCAAGTGTGGTTAACAATCTTGGAGTGAAAAGTGCATTTGTAGAAAAAACGATTCTCTCACCAAATATCGATACCGTAGGTTACATTGCTTTCGATGAAAGTAAATTATGGCAAGTGAACGTACGAGTTGCTGGTTGGGTTGAAACACTCAACATAAACGCGATAGGCGAGAGAGTAAATAAAGGCGATGTGCTATTTACAATTTATTCTCCAGAGTTAGTCAAAGCTCAAGAGGAGTTATTGAATGCCTATCGAACAGGGCGTAAAGGTTTGGTAAAAGGTGCGCGAGAACGTTTGTATTCATTAGGTGTTGATAAACCCCAAATTAACTCTATTGTTAGAACAGGTAAAGCTAATAAAAACATAGAGATAAAAGCAACTTCAAATGGTGTAATTGCGAGCCTTAATATTCGTGAAGGAGGGTATTTATCACCTTCACAAATCGTGATAACCGCTGGTCCATTAGAGGACGTATGGGTTGATGCCGAAGTATTTGAACGTCAAGCTCATTGGTTATCTTCGGGTAATAAAGCAGTAATGACACTGGATGCGGTTCCTGGAAAAACATGGGAAGGTGAAGTGGATTATGTTTATCCCATTCTAGATCCAAAAACACGTACTATGCGTATGCGCTTGAAGTTTGATAATCAAGATGGTGCCTTAAAACCAAATATGTTTGCCAATATAACCATACAGCCTAAAACCAAAGAGGAAGTATTAACTATTCCGCGTCAGTCTGTTATTCGTTCTGGCGGTATGACTCGCGTAGTATTAGATGAGGGAAATGGTAAATATCGTTCTGCTCGAATTGTTGTAGGACGAGAAGCAGGGAATAAGACAGAAGTTGTTAAGGGGTTGAAAGAAAACGATAAAGTAGTTAAATCTGCTCAATTCTTATTGGATTCTGAGTCAAGCAAAACCGCAGAATTAAGCCGTATCAATGGCCCTGAAAACAGTATTTGGATATCGGGTGATATCACTATGTTAATGGCTGATTTTGGGATGGTGACTTTTGAACATAAAGCCGTTTCACAATGGGATTGGAAAGCGGGGGAAATGAATTTTTCGGTTGAAAATAACATTGACCTTTCTGCTTTTCATGAAGGTGAAGCCGTTCAGTTTTTAGTGCGAAAAGACAATGATGAATTCAAATTACTAGAAATTGAAAAAGAAGGGGAAGCATTATGATCCCCGCAATTATACGTTGGTCTATTAAAAATCGATTTTTAGTTTTAGTTGCTACTTTTGCTCTTGTTGTTGCAGGAATTTACAGTGTAAAGAATACGCCTGTTGATGCTTTGCCGGATCTTTCAGATGTTCAAGTGATCATCAAAACAAGTTATCCAGGACAAGCACCACAAGTGGTGGAAGATCAGGTTACTTATCCTTTAACGACAGCCATGTTAGCCGTACCTGGAGCTGAGACGGTTCGAGGTTATTCATTTTTTGGCGATTCTTATGTATATATCATTTTTAACGATGATACTGACATGTACTGGGCACGTTCGCGTGTTTTAGAGTATTTAAGTCAAGTTGCGCCTAAGTTACCAGCAGAAGCAAAACCCACATTAGGTCCAGATGCTACTGGTGTTGGTTGGGTGTATAGCTATGTATTACAAGATAAAACCGGTCAGCATGATCTTGCTGAACTACGCAGTTTGCAAGATTGGTTTTTAAAATATGAATTACAAACGGTTGATGGTGTATCGGAAGTTGCTACGGTAGGCGGAATGGTAAAGCAATATCAGGTTGAAATTGACCCTGATAAGTTAAGAGCTTACAACTTAACCTTACAACAGGTTAATAAAGCCATCAAAGAGGGAAATCAAGAAGCTGGCGCGTCTGTTGTTGAGATTGCAGAAGCTGAACATATGGTACGTACATCAGGTTACTTAAGCAGTATTGAAGATATTCAATCCTTACCACTAAAAGTAACAGATAAAGGTACGCCACTGTTATTAGGTGATATTGCTGATATTAATTTGGGCCCACAAATGCGCCGAGGGATCTCTGAGTTTAATGGAGAGGGGGAAGCTGTTGGTGGTGTGATTGTGATGCGATTTGGTGAGAACGCCAGCGAAGTTATTGCTAACGTGAAAGAAAAGTTAACTCAACTTCAAAAAGGGTTGCCAGATGGCGTTGAAATAAAAGCTACTTACGATCGCTCAACATTAATCGATCACGCAGTGAAGAACCTTTGGGAGAAATTAGCTGAAGAGTTCATTGTTGTTGCAATTGTTTGTGCTCTGTTCTTATTCCACATACGGTCTTCATTGGTCATCGCATTAAGTTTACCCGTTGGGATCTTGAGTGCTTTTATCGTAATGCATTGGCAAGGTATTAACGCCAATATTATGTCCTTAGGTGGTATTGCGATAGCCATAGGCGCAATGGTGGATGGCGCGATCGTAATGATCGAAAACGTTCATAAGCATATAGAGAAAACCCCATTAACCGATAAAAACCGTTGGCAAGTGATTGGTAAAGCGGCAGAAGAAGTCGGTCCACCGCTATTTTTCTCATTACTTATCATAACCTTAAGTTTTGTGCCTGTTTTTGCTCTTGAAGGGCAAGAAGGAAAAATGTTTTCTCCATTAGCCTTTACTAAAACCTTTGCGATGGCGGCATCTGCTGGCTTAGCTATTACGTTGGTACCCGTATTAATGGGCTATTTTGTACGAGGAAAGATCTTACCTGAGCATAAGAACCCAATTAATAAAACACTGGTTTCATTATATCGACCGTTACTTAATGTGAGCTTGCGTTTCCCTAAAACGATGTTACTTGTTGCTATGGTGCTAATGGGCTCCGCTTATTATCCAATATCTAAGATGGGGAGTGAGTTTATTCCTCCATTAGATGAAGGAGATTTAATGTATATGCCTACTACATATCCTGGCATATCCATTGGTAAAGCACGAGAACTATTGCAGCAAACCAATAAGCTAATAAAAACAGTACCTGAAGTAGATACGGTATGGGGAAAAATAGGTCGAGCAGAGACGGCGACTGATCCAGCACCATTAACGATGATCGAAACGGTTATTCAGTTCAAACCTAAAGATGAGTGGCGTGACGGCGTCACAACTGAATCAATTAAAAACGAGCTAGACCAACTGATTCAATTTCCCGGAATTACAAACGCATGGGTAATGCCGATTAAAACTCGTATCGATATGCTGGCGACAGGGATTAAAACACCAATCGGAATAAAAGTAGCAGGACCAGATCTTAACGTCATTGAAAAGATAGGTGCTGAGTTAGAACCGATTTTAAACAATATCAAAGGAACGACTTCTGTTTACGCAGAGCGTGTTGCTGGTGGTCGCTATGTCACGATTGATATTAAACGTCGTCAAGCTGCCCGATATGGATTGAATATTAAGGATATTCAGCAGGTTATATCAACAGCCGTTGGTGGAATGAATGTTGGTGAAACCATTGAGGGTCTAGAGCGTTATCCAATTAACGTTCGGTACCCGCAATCGTATCGAGACTCAGTCGTTAAATTACAAAACTTGCCTCTTATCACATCGAGTGGTGCTCGAATTGCTTTGGGTGATGTAGCGGAGATCCGTTATGAAGATGGGCCACCTATGATCAAAACTGAAAATGCACGCCCAAATGGCTGGGTATTTGTTGATATTGATGGAAGGGATCTTGGTTCATATGTTCATGAAGCACAGCAAGCAGTACATGACCAACTGGATCTTCCTGCTGGTTATTCGTTGGGGTGGTCAGGGCAATATGAGTATATGGAACGTGCTAAAGAACGTCTAACCACAGTTGTCCCAATTACGATTGGCATCATTATGTTGCTTTTATATTTGAGCTTTAGACGATTTGGTGAAGTGTTAATTATCATGGGGACATTACCGTTAGCTATGGTTGGTGGCCTCTGGTTAATGCACTTACTTAATTTTAACTTTTCAATAGCAGTCGGTGTTGGGTTTATTGCATTAGCTGGTGTTGCTGTAGAAATTGGTGTGATCATGTTGGTTTATTTAAATCAGGCATGGCATGAAAAACAGCTCATAGCACAAGAGAAAAACAATGTATTAACTCAACAAGATTTAACTCATGCGATTGAAGATGGTGCCGGTTTACGTGTTCGTCCTGTGATGATGACGGTACTAACCGTGATTATAGGTTTAATCCCAATTATGTATGGCTCAGGCACAGGTTCTGAAGTGATGCAACGAATAGCTGCTCCTATGATTGGTGGAATGGCATCAGCTTTATTATTAACGCTACTTGTATTGCCCGCTGTATTTAAATTATGGAAACAATCGCAGTGTAAATAAGGTTTATACCATTTTTATTGGTGTTTAAACCCATTATTAATGGCTTACGAAATAGGTAGTAAGCCATATATCAATTAAGAAATGAAAGGAAAATCAAATGAAAAAAACAGTATTAGCAATTGCATTAACACTTGTTGCAAGTTCAGCAATGGCAGAGATGGACCACAGTAAAATGGATCATGGTTCAATGGATATGGAAGGGATGGACATGAGTAAAATGGACGGCATGTCGATGAAAGATATGAACGCAGTAGGTATGCCTGCAACAGGTATGAAACCAGATAAAGTTGTGCATGTGATTTTGTCAGATGATATGAAAATTACATTTAAAAAAGAAGTCGATATACAACCTAATGATATTGTCCAATTTGTTATTATGAATACAGGGAAAATTGATCATGAATTTGCAATTGGTAATGAAAAAGAGCAATTAGAACATCGTGAAATGATGAAGAAAATGCCTTCTGGTCATCAGCATGACAGTGGCAGTGCAGTAACTGTAAAACCGGGTAAAGCAAAACAAATTATTTGGCATTTTCATGGTGATAAGAATGTGGAGTTTGCCTGTAATATTCCAGGACACGCAGAAGCGGGCATGGTAAAGAAAATTACATTGTAATACCAACGTAACTAATTAGATGATATGAAAAAGCGGTAAGGAGGGTGGCCTTACCGCTTTCTTTCATTAAGATAACAACTATAACTTAAAGAATGACAGTTGTTGTTTCTGCTCTTCAGCTAATCGAGACAGTTCTGAACTTGCAATGGCACTTTGACTGATGCCTGTTACGTTTTGGTTCACTAATTCAGACATATTAACGACGTTACGGTTAATGTCTTGAGTTACTTGCGATTGTTCTTCTGCAGCCGTAGCAACTTGAGTGTTCATGTCGTTAATGGCATTGATTGATTCAGTAATACCAATTAATGCATCGCCTGCTTTTGCCGTTAGCTCTTTATTTAACTCCAGCATATCAAGGCTAGTTTGCATACTTTCATTAGCCAAACCTGATTGTTCTTGAAGGGCTTCAATAATGGTTTGGATCTCTTGAGTTGAAGATTGCGTACGTGCAGCAAGTAAACGAACTTCATCCGCTACCACAGCAAAACCACGACCAGATTCACCAGCACGTGCCGCTTCGATGGCCGCGTTTAAAGCAAGTAGGTTAGTTTGCTCTGAGACGCTACGGATCACTTCAATAACGTTATTAATTTGTTCAGATTGCTCTTTTAGACGATTAACAACTACCGCAGCATCCGTTAGTGCAACGGCCATTTTTTCGCTTGCATCCGTACTTTGAGTAAATACATCTAAACCAGCTTTAGCTAAATCACTGGTGTTTTGAGCGGTTTTATCTGCCGCTAATGCATTATCACTTACGTTGTTAGCGGTACTAGATAGCTCGTTTACCGCAGAAGCCACTTGTTCAATTTCACACAGCTCTTTTTGAGAGTTAAGCTCAGCTTCATTCATTACGGCTGCAAGTTCAGTCGATGCTGAAGCCACGCTTTGGTTGATGTTGTGAAGTTCTTCAATGGTCGCTTGAAGTTGAATAGCGGTGGTGTTGATGTCTTGGCTTAATTGAGCAATTTCGTTTTCGCCATCAATATCAGTACGAACCGTTAAGTTACCTTCTGCTAATTTACGGATAACCAATTGAAGTTTTTGGATAGGGTGAACGATCAAGCCTGATAACCACCAAGATGTTACTAATGAAATAACAAAAACAATAAGAACAGTGATAATTGCATTATGCTGAACTTGCGTGTTTCTTTCTGTGCTTTTGTTTATTTCATTGGTAGAGGTATCATTAATTTTTGCGGATAGCGTATTAATTGATTCCGCCATAATATTCCCTAACTTGCTATATTGAGCAATTAGAGAATTATAATTATCGTTTGTTGTAATGCCTTGTTCTTTTTGCTCTTGAAAGTTAAGGATCTTTTTAGAAAAATCTAAATAGTCATGAACGGCTTTTTTAACTATTGCAGCGTCTGAACTGAAGGTTTTATGAGCAGAGATTTCAACAAGAAGTTCGTTTAGGATCTTCTCATTTTGGCTTAAATTCTTTAAGAAATCGATTCTACGCTCGTGATCATAGATAGCATAAACAGCGCTAATACGCATTGGGTACATATGATCATCAATTTTTGCTAATTGATCTTTGTAGAAAATAAATGAAGTCGTATTACTATTTAGAATATCTTGCTCTTTATCAAGGCTTACTGACGTATACCAAAGAGAAAAGAATAGGGCTAACGCTGTAAATAAAACAGGCAGTAAAACTTGGACGCGAATAGACGTATTTTTAAGTGAAAATTGCATTTTCAGCCTCTGTAATTCGAAAAAATATCGTTAGATATGTCTCATTGTTAGAATTTTCTCGAAATATAGACCTTTGTCACATTATTGTCGATTGAATTTGTAACTAAATGTGTATTTTTAATTGATCTAGATTAATTGAATGCAAATTCACTTTCTATAGATACAAAAAAGCAGCAAGAGATTAACCTTGCTGCTTTAATTCATTATGGATGCTTACATTACAACTTAAAGAATGATAACTGTTCTTTTTGTTGTTCTGCTAGCTTTGATAGCTCATTACTTGCACTAGCGCTTTGGCTGATGCCCGTAACATTTTGATTGACTAATTCAGACATGTTTACCACGTTGCGGTTAATATCTTGAGTTACTTGAGATTGCTCTTCAGCAGCCGTTGCCACTTGCGTATTCATATCATTGATCGATGCTATCGAATTGGTAATTTGAAGTAGGGCATCACTAGCTTTTGCTGTCAGCTCTTTATTTAATTCTAGCTTGTCTAAGCTCGATTCCATGCTTGCATTCGCAAGGGTAGATTGCTCTTGAAGTGATTCAATAATCGTTTGAATCTCTTGAGTTGAATCTTGCGTGCGAGCTGCAAGCATACGAACTTCATCAGCAACAACCGCAAAACCACGACCAGATTCACCTGCACGTGCCGCTTCAATTGCCGCATTCAAAGCGAGTAGGTTCGTTTGATCAGATACGCCACGAATAACTTCAACGACATTGTTGATCTGCTCAGATTGTTCTTTTAATCGATTAACAACCACTGCCGCGTCTGTTAGTGCTGAACCCATTTCTTCACTTGCTTTGTTACTTTGAGTAAAGATATCTAATCCATTATGAGCTAATTCATTTGTATCACGTGCTGTTTTATCTGCCGCTAATGCATTGTCACTCACGTTATTTGCTGTGCTTGATAGCTCATTAACAGCAGAAGCGACTTGTTCGATTTCACTTAGCTCTTTCTGTGAGTTGTTTTCCGCTTCAGTCATCACAGCCGCTAGTTCTGTTGATGCTGCCGCAACGTCTTCACTGATGCGTGATAATGCTTCTACTGTGGTTTGCAGTTGAGATGCTGTGGTATTGATGTCATTGCTTAATGTTGCAATCTCATTATCACCATCGGCATTAGCTCGTACCGTTAAATCACCTTCAGCTAAGCGGCGGATAATTAATTGAATTTGTTGAATTGGATTAACAATTAAGCCTGAAAGCCACCATGCTGTGATCATCGAAATAATAAACACCGCTAAAATAGTTAGACCTGCTGTGGTTTTCACTTGAGTGTTTTTCTCATAGCTTTCTTTCATTGCGATATCAGAAAACTCATTTACACGTTGAGAAAGAGCATTGATAGAAGAAACCATGCTATTACCAATATTACGGTATTGCGAGATAAGCGCATCGTAACTTTGAGAAACGGCCTGACCACTTTCTTTTTTATTTAGGTATTCAATAACCTTATGAGAAAACTGAACGTAGTTATTGATATTTGTGCGAACGAGGTTAACTTCTTTAGCGAAAGTTTTTCTTGCTTCTAGTTCATCCAGTAATACATTGATGTCATCTACTTTATTTCGTAATTCAGCCGTGAAGTTTGCACGACGATCCGTATCATAAATGGCATAAACAGCACTGATACGTAGGGGATAGACTTCATCATCAACTTTTGCAAGTTGGTCTTTATAGAAGACGAAAGAATCAGTATTGCTAGCAATAATATCTTGTTCTTCCTCAAGTGTAGAGGCGGTGAAACCTAAAGAAATGAACAGAGCTAGTGCGGTGAGTACAACGGGTAGTAAAACTTGAATACGTATAGACGTATTTTTTAATGAAAATCGCATTAAAGCCTCTTAAATTTGAGAAAATGATTGTAAATTTACATTTATTTTGCATTTTCTCGAATTTTAGACTTTTGTCACACTTTTGTCGATGGAAAATGTAACAATTTATGGGTTTTTTTGTCTTTAGGTTAGCTTTTACTGGTTAACCTGCTGTTTAAATAAGAGTTCTTTATTTATATTTATTTAGTTTTCCGCCATTTCAATTTCATATATTTCATCAGCAATATCTTGAGTTTTACGTTCAATAATAGCTTGAGCATCGGCTAATCCCTGATTATAAAAGACAGGTCCTGTTTGCTTAATAATGAAATCTAATAAGAACTCCCCATCAAATTGACCTAATTCATGATCAAGTTCTTGTTCAAAATAGCGCTGAAATTGTTGGATTAATTCGTCACGTTTGTTCTTAGGAATATCAATCGTTGGCATTGTACTTCCTTGATTTATTGAATGTATTGATATTGTACTGATAAAAAGTGAAGACTCAAATTGGGAAAGAATACCTTTAGAGATAGTATTATCTCCAAGGGTATGAGTTTTTATATACTCGGAAGTAAGGTTTCGGGCATTAAATGATTATATACGGCTTCTTTTAATAACGAGTTGGCTTTTGCGATATCTGGTGCGAAGTAACGATCTTTATCATAAAAATCAACACGTTCACGTAGCAGTTCTTTTGCTTTTTCTATTCTATTTGAGCTTTTGTTTGGCGCTCTAAAATCGAGACCTTGAGCTGAGGCTAATAGTTCAACGGCCAAAATACCACGTGTGTTTTCTGCCATATCGCCTAATCGACGTCCTGCAAATGTCGCCATAGAGACATGATCTTCTTGGTTTGCGGAAGTTGGTAAACTATCAATTGAGGCGGGGTGTGCTAGCGTCTTGTTTTCACTAGCTAATGCTGCAGCGGTTACTTGTGCAATCATAAAGCCAGAGTTTACACCACCATTATCCACCAAAAATGGAGGTAATTTGCTTAATCCACTGTCAATTAAAAGCGCCATTCTACGCTCTGATAAACTGCCTATTTCTGAAATGGCTAAAGCAAGATTATCTGCGGCCATGGCGACTGGCTCTGCATGAAAATTACCACCAGAAATAATGTCTCCATCATCCGCAAAGACAAGCGGATTGTCAGAGACTGAATTGGCTTCAATCTCTAATATATCAGCAGAGTTTCGGATCTGCTGTAAACAAGCTCCCATTACCTGTGGTTGGCATCGAAGTGAATAGGGGTCTTGTACTCGTTCACAACATTGGTGAGACAGGCCTATGTCACTGCTTTGACCTAAAAGGTGTCGATAAGCAAGTGCGGCATCCATTTGGCTGCGATGACCACGTACACGATGAATTCGTGGATCAAATGGTTTACGACTACCAAGAGCGGCTTCTACAGACATGGCACCACAGACAGTGGCTGAACCGTAAAGGTCTTCAGCCGCAAATAAACCTTCAAGTGCAAATGCTGTAGAGGCTTGGGTGCCATTAAGTAGGGCTAGTCCTTCTTTTGGTGCCAGTGTTATTGGAGTTAATCCAGCTATTTTTAATGCTGTTTTTCCTGAGATTACTTCACCTCGATAGCGAGCCTCACCTTCTCCTAATAGAACGGTACTCATGTGAGCTAATGGGGCAAGATCCCCAGAAGCCCCAACAGACCCTTTTTTGGGTATGCACGGATAGACTTCTGAATTGACTAATTGTATTAAAGCGTCAATAACTAAAGGACGAATACCTGAATAACCTCTAGCAAGACTATTTATTTTGAGTACCATCATCAAGCGAACAGTCGCATCATCCATAAACTCACCAATACCAGCTGCATGAGAAAGTACGATACTTCGCTGTAGTGTTTCTAAATCTTTTTCAGCAATACGCGTATTAGCGAGTAAACCAAATCCTGTATTAATACCGTAAACGGTTTTACCTTCTTCTATGACTTGAGCGACAACATCTGCACTGATGAGCATATCTGGCAGAGCGTTAGGGTCTAACGACAATTTTGTAGGGTGACGGCTAACTTCACGTAATTGTTTTAGTGATAATTTACCTGGAATAATGTCTAATGAATACATAGTTTTCTTCTCATTATAGTTTTATTAGTATTAATTTATTTGTTAGGTATGGATAACATAGGTAAATCTAGGTTTTGTTCTTTTGCACAATTGATCGCTATATCATAACCCGCATCAGCATGTCGCATTACGCCCGTTGCTGGGTCATTATGTAATACTCGACTGACACGTTCAGTTGCCTCATCAGTTCCATCACATACGATGACCATTCCTGAATGTTGTGAGAAACCCATGCCGACGCCTCCACCATGGTGTAAGGATACCCACGTTGCTCCAGAGGCTGTATTGAGTAGGGCGTTTAATAGCGGCCAGTCAGACACGGCATCTGAACCATCCATCATGTCTTCGGTCTCACGGTTTGGGCTGGCGACAGAGCCGGAGTCAAGATGATCACGACCAATGACGATAGGAGCTTTTAACTCTCCATTTTTTACCATCTCATTGAATGCTTTACCGAGACGAGCACGATCTTTTAGTCCAACCCAGCAGATACGTGCAGGTAACCCTTGAAATTGAATGCGTTCACGTGCCATGTCTAACCAATTGTGAAGGTGTGGATTATCAGGGATCAGTTCTTTTACTTTTTGGTCGGTTTTGTAAATATCTTCAGGATCACCAGATAGAGCTGCCCAGCGAAATGGCCCTATACCTTCACAAAATAGAGGACGAATATAAGCTGGGACGAATCCAGGGAAATCAAAGGCATTAGTGATGCCTTCTTCAAAAGCCATTTGTCGAATATTGTTGCCATAATCTACCGTTGCTGAGCCTGATTTTTGAAGAGATAGCATTGCCTCTACTTGAACAGCCATTGATTGTTTTGCTGCATTCACTACATTGATTTCATCTTTTAAGCGCATTTTTGCTGCGTGATCCATTGACCATCCTTGAGGTAAATAACCATTAAGAGGGTCGTGAGCAGATGTTTGGTCAGTGGTAATGTCAGGAACAATTCCACGTTTTACAATTTCAGCATAGACATCAGCAGCATTACCTAATAAACCAACAGAAATAGGAGAGCCAGAACGTTTTGCTTCTTCAATGATAGAGAGGGCTTCATTGAGTGTTGTCGCTTTACGGTCTACATAGCCTGTACGGAGACGGTAATCGATACGAGATTCATCACACTCAACTGCTAGCATTGAGAAGCCAGCCATGGTTGCAGCAAGAGGTTGAGCGCCTCCCATACCGCCAAGCCCACCAGTTAGGATCCAGCGACCTTGTGTATCACCATTAAAATGCTGCTTTGCCATTGCAACAAAGGTTTCGTAAGTTCCTTGAACAATACCTTGTGAACCAATGTAGATCCAACTGCCAGCCGTCATTTGACCGTACATCATTAAACCTTGTTTATCGAGTTCATTAAAATGCGCCCAGTTAGCCCAATGTGGAACTAAATTTGAGTTCGCAATTAATACTCGTGGTGCATTAGCATGAGTTTTAAAAACTCCGACGGGTTTTCCTGATTGCACCATTAAGGTTTCATCATCTTCTAGACGAGTTAATACTTCGATGATTTTATCGTAGCATTGCCAGTTTCGTGCAGCACGGCCAATCCCCCCATATACCACCAAAGCGTGGGGGTGCTCTGCAACGTCAGGGTGTAAATTATTCATTAGCATTCGAAGTGGGGCTTCTGTTAACCATGATTTAGCCGTTAACTCGACTCCTGTCGGTGCAATGATAGTACGAGATTCATCCAGTCTAGGGTTAGATGATGTTTGTGTCATTATTGCTTCTCCTTGCTATTACATATTTGATTTCATGCCGTGAGCGATGGTCGAAACGAGCCGAGCAACTAAACGTGCCGTTTGATTATCAATATCAAAGGTAGGATTAAACTCAGCGAGATCCGCCAGTAGTAATTTGGATTCGCCGTGTTGGTTTTTAGCTTTTAAAATATCAGGTAACAGTGATTCTATAATCTCTAATGAAACACCACGCACTGCAGGAGCGCTAACCCCCGGTGCGCATGACGCTGGAAATACGTCGATATCGATAGTGAGATAAAGAAAATCGTTTTGTTCAATGAATTCGGAAAGAGCTTGTTTAATTTGAGGTAAATTTAATAGGTTCATTTCAATATCATCAAAATGAAGCACACCTAACTGTTTTGCTTTGTGATAAAGAGCTTGAGTATTACTGCCTTTATTTAGACCTAAACAGGCATAGTTGAAAGGCCAATGTTGAACATGACAAAATTCTGATATTTGATGGAATGGGGTTCCAGAACTACCGTATTGTTTACTTGATTGAGACGCTGAACTTGATGGTGATTGCGGTAAGTTCCTCAAATCAAAATGTGCATCGAAATTAATGATACCAATACGTGGTGGAGTAATAGGTGATGTTAAAAAAGCTCTGTTTTGTAAATAACGAGCAATGCCTTGAAATGATCCCCATGCCATTTCATGACCACCCCCGAGAACAATAACTTGATGCTTATTGGCTAAGGCTGATTTTATTTTGATCCCGAGTTGCTTTTGAGCTAATTCAAGGTCGCCATCATTACACTGAATATCTCCTCCATCATAAACATCGCTTTGATGGTGCCAAGCTAAATTAGCTAATGCACGGCGAATGACCTGAGGAGCGGCATAAGCTCCTTTACGTCCTTTATTACGAATAACGCCTTCATCACAGGCAAAGCCCAATAGCATTATGCCATCTTGATTTGTACTTTTTGCCTCTTTTACTTTTTGATGCCATCGTAAACCAAGTTCCCCATCTTCATGATCCACTCTTCCGATCCAGTTTGTCATGTTGCTCGATGTATTATTTTTCATGAAAAATCTCTCCATCGACAACTCTAGCTATTAGGTCAGGTACCCCTAATCGATAGGAAAGTTCAGCCGGTGACTCCAACTGCCAAATGGCAAAATCTGCTTCCATACCAACCGCTATTTTTCCTCTGAAATTTTGTAACCCAAGCGCTTGTGCTGCATGACAAGTGACGCCACGTAGTGACTCTTCTGGCGTTAATTTAAATAAGGTACAGGCCATGTTCATTATTGTTCGCAATGATGCAATAGGAGAGGTTCCGGGGTTAAAATCTGTCGCAATGGCCATTGGGACCTCGTATTGCCTTAATAAAGCGATAGGAGGAAGTTTGGTTTCTTTTAGAAAATAGAAGGCTCCGGGAAGTAGCGTTGCTACGGTATTATTCTTTGCTAACGCTTTAACACCATTTTCATCAAGGTATTCGATGTGATCAACAGAGTCTGCTCCCATGGAGGCGGCTAAAGCACTCCCTCCAAGGTTGGAGAGTTGTTCTGTATGCCCCTTAATTCTTAATCCATGCTTGAGTGCCGTACGAAAAACGCGTTCACATTGTTTGGTTGAAAATCCAATACCTTCGCAAAATACATCGACATGATTGGCAAGATTCAATTTAACCACTTGAGGAATGATGCTATCGCAAATTAAATCAATATATTCATCGGAGCGGTTTTTGTATTCAGGAGGGACTGCATGTGCAGCAAGAAGTGTAGAGGATACTTTCATGTCAGGTAGTTCAGATATACGTTTCACTACCTTAAGCATTTTGATTTCATCATCAAGAGTTAGACCATAGCCAGATTTAATCTCAATTGTAGTTACGCCGTCACGTTTGAGTCCTTCTAAGCGATGAACCGCTAGGTGATAAAGTTCGTCTTCACTTGCTTCACGTGTTGCTTGTACGGTAGATAAAATGCCGCCACCTTGTTTTGCTATCTCTTCATAAGGTATGCCTTGCAAACGTTGTTCGAATTCGTTTGCACGATTTCCTGCAAAAATAAGATGTGTATGGCAGTCAATAAAACCGGGAGTGACTAATGCGTGCGCACAATCAATAATATCAGGATGGCCATGTAAAATAGAGGGACAGGGCTCACCAACGTATTCAACTTTCCCGTTTCTTACTCCAATCATGACATCTTTCACCACTTGGTAGCCATCAGAACCCGTCTGCTGTTTATTCACCATAGAAACAAGATGTAAATTAATAAAAACTCTGTCCATACGTCATGTCCATTTTTATCTGGTTATCGTGATAAAAAACTATATGTATATACAAATAAATAGTCTGTTTTTGATGAAAAGACAAGATGGGATGTAACGAAGTTGTGATCAAAAGTACAATTATTAATCATTGCACTTTTATAATTGTGAAGAGGGGAAGCGATGAAGTACGAGCTGGGAAAATTAAACTTTACTGCGAGACGTTAACTTATATCTATCACCGGGATGATACAAAAGTGCAATGCTAACTAATTTGTCTTCACTCCAAGTTCGACGGTTCAGTAATAAGCAGGGCGTTTTATTATCCATATGCAAAAGTTCGGAGACGTGTTCATTTGGAATGATTGCTTCCACAGAATGTTCTATATCACTTAAAGGGCAAATCTGAACCAAATATTCATTCGGTGTTTGCAATGTAAAATCTTGTTTTAGATAATCTTTTACAAATGAAGGATTAACCCATCGGTCTTCTAACTGAATGGGAATATCATTTTCGTAATGAACAATTTGAGTAAAATAAATCGAAGTATCATTACGAACCCCAATCTTTAAAGCAATATCATCTTTAGCTATTACTTCTTCTTTTTTAATTACTTTGCTACTGTAATGGTGGCCACGTTGGTGTACTTCTGTTGCTATATTACGAATTTCCATCAGAGGTGATTCAGCTTTTTTATGACAAACAAAGGTGCCTAAGCGTGGTGTTCGCTCTAATAAGCCTTCATTTACAAGCTCTTTAATGGCTTTGTTTGCTGTCATACGACTGACAGAAAATTCATTAGCAAGGTCTATCTCTGTTGGTATTTTATAGCCAATAGGCCAAGTTCTTGTTTGAATTTTTTCATTAAGATATTGCTTTATCAGTAAGTAACGAGGTTGGCTCATAGTGTTCTACTTTTAAATTGACTATACAAATAAAAGCAATTTTTTGAATAACTTTCAAGTTAAATTGTTATTTATTAGATCAGAGTAAGTTAGATGAAATCATTTCATACTCAGAGTAAACTGTGCCTGAAACCAATTCAAAATGATTAGAGCATTATCAATGCATTTATTAGACAGATTAACCATTCGTCTTTTTCATGATGAAAGACAGAAGCAGTTTTCAGGTGATCATGCGAGAAGTTTGGGATGGAGTTCTACTGAATCTCAATTTTTGCGTTTTAAAACGATGACGCAAGCAATTAACTTTGAGCAAAAAACGGTGTTGGATTTGGGCTGTGGTTACGGTGATTTTAAAACATTTTTAGATATGAGTTGTTGTATTAAGAGCTATACCGGTGTTGATCAACAGAGCAGTTTTATCAAGCAGGCGAAATCACTATTTAAACACCATACAAATTGTGAGTTTATTAAAGCCGATTTTTCTGCAACGACATTACCAAAAGCCGATATCGTTATTGCAAGTGGGTCTTTAAATTATCGAGCTAGAAATAAAACCTATCATGCAAAAGTGATTAAAGACATGTATGAGAGAGCGGAAGAGGCCGTTATTTTTAACTTATTGAATAGTGAACATTTTACATCGTCGAGTCTATTAGAAGCGCATGACCCACAGCAGGTGTTGAAATACTGTTTAAGCTTTTGTCCAGACAGTGAATTAATAACTGGTTATGCAGATGAAGATTTCACAATCGTAATGCGTCATACCAATAGCAGTAAATAACCAATACAAAAATGGCTAATCGAAGTGATTAGCCATTTTATTTTTATCTTATTGAGATGAGTTTGGATTATTTAAAATCAAGTAACTCAACATCGAAAATAAGTACTGAACCCGGTTGGATAGAGCCAGCTGAACGGTTACCGTAAGCTAAGTCGCTAGGGATAAAGAAACGCATCTTTTGGCCTACAACCATTAATTGAACACCTTCAGTCCAACCTTTGATCACTTGATTTAAACCGAATTCAATTGGCTCGCCACGCTCAACAGAGCTATCAAACACTTTTCCGTCGATGGTTGTACCATGGTAATGCACTTTCACTTTGCTTTTTGCTGTAGGGTGCTCAGTACCTGTCCCTTCTTCAAGAACAAGATATTGAAGGCCAGAAGCCGTAGTTTGAACACCTTCTTTTGTTGCGTTTTCAGCAAGAAAAGCATTACCAAGCTCAATATTTGCTTTCGCTGCTTTTGGATTATTCACAAAGTGTTGAAATAGCATATAACCCAATACGATTACTGCTAGTGTGATAATGATTTTAGACACATTATTTCCTTATATTTAAATCAATTATTTTTCTAATAGGTAACGGATTGTATCAGCGATTTTCTTAGGATCATCATGACCACCGATTAATACGTTGTATTTTCCGTTAACAACAAATGTTGGTACAGAGCTGATACCTGATTTTTCAGATAACATTTTCGCGTTATCTACTTTTTTGATCAGAATATCGCGTTGCTCTTCATTGAAATCGTATGGACTTACTAGGCCACGTGAAGTAAAGGCTTTAGAGTAAGCTTCTTGTTGTTCTGTTAATGTTGTACCTTCGCCCATTTGGGTTGCTGCGAATAAATCTTCCATGAATGCGTGATCTGGTGCGCCATCTACTTGCATTTCAGCAGCATAGTAAAACATTGATGCGATGTGTGCTGATTGGTTAAAAGTAATGTGCATTTTACCAATATCGGTTCCAGCTTCTTGGCTGATTACTGGTAAAAAGTTTTCCATATTACGGCAATGACCACAAGAAAGAGCGAATACTTCAGTAACTGGAGCCATACCATCATTTTCTAATGATGTTGATAAAACTTCGTATTGTACGCCTTCTTTTGGATCGTTATTGTCGCTACACGCTGTTAAGAAAAGAGCAGAAGAAAGGATCAGTAACAGTGGTTTGATAAAGGATTTCATAAGAATTCTCATAGTTTATGATTTCGAATGAAAATAGCATGAAATGAAGAAAGTAGAAATGAAATAGGACAACAAATGTTGTCCTATTTTGGTAAATATGTGTAAAGATTTTATATAATTAGACTTTACGCACTTGGATAATCATGCCCATAAGAGGGTGGTCGATATAGTGAGTTTCTCCACTACGCATCTGACGCTTCTCTTTCATACGGTAAGATTTAAGAAATTCTTTAATCTCTGTATCTGGGGTTACATCTTCAAGATGACCAAGTTGAATGTTCTCATTCATTGGTTGAGCTGGTTCTAATTCTGCTGCAGTAACTTCAACGGCTTCTTCGTTGTTTTTTTCATTTGCAACAACATCAGTCGATTCTTCAACTAGTGCCTCTTTTTCTTCAGGCGTATTTACAATAAATTCATGCTTACCTGGAACTTTAAGATCTAGCTCTGTTTTTACGTATAAATAATGTTGTACGTAAACTTGCATTGTTCCATCAAGCTCTAGAATTGGACCAGATTGAACCGTTGGTGTTTCTGGTGCTAGATTTTCATCACCCTCAACAAGAGCTGGTGTCGGTGCTGGAGCATCTAAAGGCACTAAAGATAAGTCTGCTTTAGCATCAGCAATGGTTCGGCCATCCGCAACAAAACGATCTGAGAAATCTTGACCTGCTTGGATATGGAAAATAGGAGAACGAGAAGAGCCTGAATCGCCTTGACGCCAAGCTACATGCACTAATGGTTTGAAGCCAGCATGGTTTTGAAGTTTTTGATAAACGTCATTTAGCTTGTATTGCGAAATTAAAAAAGCACCATTTTTGCTCATCATAGCTTTGTCGCGATATGAGAAAGCACGATCCAAATTAATTGGATCCAAAACATCAGGCCAAGCCTCTTGATAAGATGATGGTTCTACGTTGCGTTTAAAAATAATAACTTCAATATCAAATTGGCGAGCAAAAGAAGGCCAACTTGCTAGTAAAATCAACGCGTAAATTATTTTTTTCATTCATACTCCGGTGAAAAAGGGCTCTAAAGCTTCAATCATCCATAAGTGAAGCTATAAATTTGGTTTTTCTTATAATTTAAACCTAATAACTAGATTCTATTTTCGTTGAACAGTTTGAGCAAGTCCATTACGTATTTAATTCGTGTTTGTCTCTCTGTTAAGTCTTTTATAAATTTGACTTTGGTTGGGCCATCTAGAGCAAAACCCGTAGGATCTTTCTGTAATAATGACACAAGGAACATAGGGTTTATGTCAGCAGTAGGTTCAAATTCAATGTAACCACCGTTACCGTGTGCTTCTAATTTCTTCACTTTTAATGAAGCGGCTAACATTTTCACTTCTGAGCTGATCAACAATGTTTGCGTTGCTTCTGGTAGAGTGCCGAATCGGTCAATGATTTCTACTTTCAGTTCATCTAATTCACCGTTGCTTGATACACTTGCAATACGTTTATATAAAGATAGGCGAGTATTAACATCTGGTATGTAATCTTCTGGAATTAACGATGGTAAACGCAGTTCAACTTCGGTTTGTTCACGCAGTAGATCATCTAAAGAGGGTTCTTTACCTTCTTTTAATGCTTCAACGGCTTGCTCTAACATTTCCATATAAAGCGTAAAGCCAACAGATTGAATTTGACCACTTTGACCATCACCCAACAATTCACCTGCACCACGAATTTCTAAATCGTGTGTTGCTAAGGTAAAGCCTGCACCTAGATCTTCAAGTGAAGCAATCGCGTCTAAACGCTTTCTTGCATCTTTGCTTAACGCTTTAGGATGCGGTGTTAATAAATACGCATACGCTTGGTGATGCGAACGCCCAACACGGCCTCGTAACTGGTGTAGTTGTGCTAAACCTAGCTTGTCAGCTCTATCCATAATAATGGTGTTGGCTGTTGGTACATCAATACCGGTTTCAATAATGGTGGTACAAACAAGCACATTAAAGCGTTGGTGGTAAAAATCCCCCATGATTTTTTCTAGCTCGCGCTCTCGCATTTGACCATGAGCCAAAGTAACACGAGCTTCAGGGATTAGTTTTTCAATCTCTTCTGCTGCATTTTGAATCGTATCAACGTTGTTGTGCAGTACATAAACTTGGCCACCACGCTTAATTTCACGCAGGATGGCTTCTTTAATCACATCATCTGCTTTTTCACGAACAAAAGTCTTGATAGCTAAGCGTCGAGCTGGTGGTGTAGCAATGATAGAGAGATCACGCATACCACTCATTGCCATATTCAATGTACGTGGGATAGGTGTTGCTGTTAGCGTTAAAATATCAACGTCGGCACGCATGGCTTTTACTTTCTCTTTTTGACGCACACCAAAGCGGTGTTCTTCATCAACAATAAGTAAGCCTAAATCATCAAATTTGATGCTATCTTGCAGTAATTTGTGTGTGCCGATCAGAATATCTACTTTACCTTCAGCGGTTGCTGCTAGGATTTCTTTTTGCTCTTTGGCCGATTTAAAGCGAGAAAGTACTTCAACACGAATAGGGAAGTTTGCAAAACGGTCTCGGAAGTTTTCAAAGTGTTGTTGAGCAAGTAAGGTTGTAGGAACCAATACCGCCACTTGTTTTTCATTGTGTGTAGCTAAGAAAGCAGCACGCATGGCAACTTCTGTTTTACCAAAACCAACATCACCACATACAAGGCGATCCATGGCTTTGGCTTGGCACATATCAGATAACACCGCATTAATAGCCATGTCTTGATCGTGCGTCTCTTCAAATGGGAAACTCGCTTTAAAATCAGCATAGGCTTCGCGATCTTGTTTGAAGGCAAAACCGGGTTTAATGGCGCGTTTTGCGTATACATCTAACAGCTCAGCAGCGACATCACGCACTTTTTCTGCGGCTTTACGACGCGCTTTAGTCCACGCTTCACCACCTAATTTATGAATAGGAGCGGTTTCATCAGCACCGGCTGAATAGCGACTGATGAGGTTTAACGAAGACACAGGAACGTACAATTTGGCTTGATCTTGGTACTCAAGCATCATGTATTCTGCTGGCATATCACCAACATCTAAGGTTTGAAGCCCCATGTATCGACCAATACCGTGGTCTAAGTGAACAACAGGTTGCCCAATTTTTAGCTCAGCTAGGTTGCGAATAATTGTATCACTACTTGCTGACTGCTTATCACCACGGCGGCGACGCTGTATGACACGCTCACCCAATAAATCACTTTCACAGATGAAAGCAACGCACGGGTCTTGAAGAATAAAACCACGTTCGGCAGAGCCGATAACCAAGGTCGCTTTGTTTTTATGCGACATGGCTTCTTTCATGGTTTCACAAATAGCGGGTTTGAGCTTAATGCGAGCTAAAAGTTCCAATAACGCTTCACGGCGACCTTCTGATTCAACAGAGAAGATAACTTGTCCACTGAATTTCTCGTAAAATTGACGAAATTGAGCAAAAGGTTCTTTGTTTTGATGCTGAATTGCAATTTCAGGTAACTCAAGCAGATCAGGATTAAAACGACCTGCTTTTTCTTTTTCTGGCTCTTTAGAGAGTTTTACGCGCGGATACTGCTTAAATAAAGCAAACATATCGGCGGTATTTAGCCAAAGTTCATTAACAGGAAGAAGAGGGCGAAGCGGGTCAACTCGACGCTGCTCGTATCGATACTCTGCATCGGCTAAGAAATCGTCTGCTGCCTTCTCAATATCACCAATAGTAACCAATAATGTGTTGTCAGGTAGGTAATCAAACAAGGTCTCTGTTTCATCAAAAAACAGTGGTTGCCAATATTCGACACCAGCAGGCCATGTACCTTTACTGATCTGCTGATATACAGATTCTGGTTCACGTCGAGCATCAAAGCGTTGACGCCAGCGAATACGAAAATCTTCAATTGCCTCATCATCGGTTGGAAATTCATGAGCTGGCAATAGGTTGATTGATTTAACTTCTTCAATCGTACGTTGATTTTCAGGATCAAATTGACGAATTGAATCAATTTCATCATCAAAAAAATCGATTCTAAATGGGTGACCATTGCCCATAGGGAAAAGATCAATAATGGAACCACGGCTTGCATATTCACCATGACTCATTACTTGATCAACATGTAGGTACCCAGATTTTTCTAATTGCAGCTTTAATTTGTCAAACGACAGTCGATCACCCACATTCACCACTAATGCGTGTTTGTGAAGAAACGATTGAGGAGACTGACGTTGTAATAATGTACTTATTGGAACGATCAGAGTCCCATTCTTCTGTTGTGGAAGATGGTACAGGCGCGATAGACGATCTGAAATGATATCCTGATGCGGTGAAAAACTGTCATAAGGTAAGGTTTCCCAATCAGGAAAAACATCTACTGCATTTTGAGAAAACTGGTTAATTTCATTTTGTAGACGAAATGCCAATTGAGGCTCAGTAACAGCAACGATGATAGGTCCTTGGTGCTGCTGCTCGATCTCAGCAATCGCGAGAGCAAGAGAAGAACCAGTAAGATTACCAACAGAGCGAGTATCATTCGCTTTAGTTGGTAACGAGAGAGACAGTAAATTTTTAATAGGCATCAGGATATTCAATTATTAAGTTAAGTTTCTTTCTTGTGCGCGAAGTTTTAATATTTTTTGTTGCTGGAAAAGAGCCGCTTTGATCAATAAGTCTTGATCGATATCACGGAGCAATTCATAAGCCATTTCGATGTTAAAACCGTTGTCAGTTTCAGTGCACTGCGTCACCGTAGCGTAACAATAAATAGCTGAAGGCGGATGTTCTAAAAACAACTTAACTTTGGCTTTTTGACCAATAGTTAATGCAGAGTCTGTTTGGTAAGTAAACTTACTTGCGCCAAAGCTTAACGTTTTATGACGATAATCTGCGTCATCTTGTTGAATTAATAAGTAAGAAAGAAGTAGGTTAAGTTTTTGATTTTGATTGTTTAAATAGTTAGCTAGACGCTTTCCATCATCTTGTTTTAAAAAAGATAATTCGCTTTCAGACACATCGTCTAAGGCGCTGCACTCTTGCGCAACACGAAATGGAGCGGGGATTTCTCGCTCAAACGTTTCCATGTTTGGTAGTGAAGTATCAACAGCAAGTGGCTCTACATTGATAGTTAAATCATAGTGAACCGAAAAATATTCATCGTGCGACATAAGCGTCCCTCTATTTATTATTCATTAATTATGGCGAAGTCACTGAGTATCAGCAAGTGTTTAATCTTTTTGAATGAGAGGAAGAAGTGTAAAAAAGGAATAAATACCAGTATTTTACGTGATAGACTATAGGATTATAGCTTGTATATGCGCGATTGAGAGAATTTATGTTTCATCCAGTATCAGTATTTATAGGATTACGATATTTAAGAGGTCGTTCTGGCGATAGATTTAGTCGCTTTATCTCTTATATGTCCACAGCCGGTATCACCATAGGCGTGCTTTCTTTGGTGACAGTATTGTCTGTGATGAATGGCTTTGAAGGTCAATTAAAAGACCGTATTTTGGGGGTGTTACCTCAAGCGGTTATCTCTAGTACCGATAATCAAATTACACCATTAGATAATGAGCGTGACTATGTAGCAAGTTTGCCTCATGTGACCCAAGTTACGCCTGTTGTACGTGGTGAAGCCATCATTCAAAGTGCTCGTGGGTTAAGCGCGGGAATGCTGGTTGGTATTGATCCGAATGAATACGATCCTATTGCTTATGAATTAATTTCAGGAAATGTTCGTCAACTTGCAACCGGTGAATACGGTATTTTCTTAGGGTCGAAATTAGCACGAGAATTAAGCGTTCGATATGGTGATACGGTTCGTATTATGGTGACCAATGCGAGTCAATATACACCGTTAGGGCGTATTCCTAGCCAACGCAATTTTAAAGTTGTTGGGGTATTTAATACTGGTTCTGATGTTGATGGTCAGTTAATGGTTGCTAATATTCAAGATACCGCTCGTTTAATGAAGCTGAAAAAAGGCAATATAACGGGTTGGCGTTTGTTTTTTGAAGACCCATTTCAAGTGACCGAATTAGCGAAAATGCCATTAGAACACGATATGACATGGAGCGATTGGCGTGATCAACGTGGTGAATTATTCCAAGCGGTAAAAATGGAAAAAAACATGATGGGATTGATGCTAGGGTTAATCGTCGCTATCGCGGCCTTTAATATTATCTCAGCACTGATTATGGTCGTGATGGAGAAACAAGCGGAAGTCGCTATTTTAAAAACTCAAGGCATGACGAGTAATCAGGTGTTGGCTATCTTTATGGTTCAAGGCGCAAGCAGTGGTGTTATTGGAGCGATTGTTGGCGGTACCTTAGGGGCTCTTTTTGCCAGCAATATTAACGTGATTCTCTCTACTTTAGGTTTGTCATTATTTACCGTAGGTGGCTCATTACCAGCAGAGGTTGAACCATTACAGGTCTGTGTAGTCATTATCCTAGCAATTTTATTAAGTTTATTAGCGACCGTATTCCCATCTTATCGAGCAGCAGTCGTACAACCAGCAGAGGCATTAAGATATGAGTAATCCATTATTAGTTTGTCAGGGTATCCGTAAGGTTTATCAAGAAGGCACAATGGAAACTGAAGTGCTTAAAGGCGTGGACTTCCAAATTAATGAAAGTGAGTTAGTGGCGATTGTTGGGTCATCAGGCTCTGGTAAAAGTACATTGTTGCATATATTAGGAGCTCTGGATGAGCCAACGGCAGGTACTGTACATTTCCAAGAGAATGAACTGACTAAGTTGAGTGCAAATAAGCAGGCAAAAATTCGTAATCAGCATATTGGCTTTGTGTATCAATTTCATCATCTATTGGCTGATTTCAGTGCGTTAGAAAATGTAGCAATGCCATTGTTAATCGGTGGTGTAAATAAGAAAGAAGCAACGAAGCGTGCCACTGAATTACTGGAAAAAGTAGGGTTAGCGCACCGTATTGAACACCGCCCGTCAGAACTTTCAGGTGGTGAGCGTCAACGTGTTGCGATTGCTAGAGCCTTGGTGAATAAACCGGCTTTAGTATTAGCGGATGAACCAACAGGTAACTTAGATCACAAAACGGCATTAGATATTTATAATTTAATGCGCGAGCTTAACCAAGAATCAGGCACGGCGTTTTTAGTTGTCACTCACGATAATGAATTAGCCGCAAAATTGGATAAGCAACTAAGTATGCAAGATGGTCGCTTTATCACAGAAACGGTACGTTCAAGTTTAGCTCAAGAGATGGAGGCGTAATGTTTTCACCGCTTTCTCTTTTTATCGGTAGTCGTTTTGCACGGGCGAAGCAACGAAACAAAATGGTGTCGTTCATTTCTATCTCGTCTACTTTAGGTATTGCGATTGGCGTAGCTGTAATTATCATTGGTTTATCTGCCATGAATGGCTTTGAGCGTGAGTTGCAAAATCGTGTCTTGTCAGTTATTCCACACGCAGAGCTTGAGGGCGTAAAAAAACCGGTGACTGATTGGCAATCTATGATGATCCAAGCTAAAAAACACCCAAAAGTCACAGGCGCGGCACCTTATGTTCGTTTTACCGCTTTATTAGAAAGAGGCAGTAAATTAAAAGCGGTGGAAGTTAGAGGTGTTGAACCTTTACTTGAAAATTCTGTATCTAAATTACCTGAGTATATTGATAAAGCCGCTTGGAATGCGTTTGAGGCCAATAAACAAAGCGTGATTTTAGGTAAAGGCGTGGCGGATACACTTAATGTGAAAGTTGGGGATTGGATAACAGCGATGATCCCTGATGAGAATGCAGATAGGCAATTGCGTTCTCCAAAACGCCAGCGTTTACAGGTGGTGGGTTTACTTTCTCTTGGGGGACAAGTTGATCATGGCTTAGCTATTGTTCCTCTTAAGGATGCACAGCAATACATTAATTTAGGTGACAGTGTCACTGGTGTATCATTACAAGTAGGCAGTGTACTTAATGCTCAAGATATTGTACGTGAAGTGGGTGGTACATTAAGTGAATACGTGTATTTACGCAGTTGGATTCAAAAATACGGTTATCTGTATCGTGATATTCAATTAGTACGCTCCATTATGTATTTAGTCATGGTGCTCGTTATTGGGGTGGCGTGTTTTAATATTGTATCTACTCTCATGATGGCGGTAAAAGATCGCGCTGGAGATATCGCGATTCTTCGTACCATGGGGGCTAACGATGGCCTGATTAAACGGATATTTGTTTGCCAAGGGATTTTCTCTGGCGTAACAGGGAGTATCGCAGGTTCTGTTTTAGGATCGGTAGTGGCATTGAATTTGACTCCAATGATTAAAGCGCTTGAATCTCTTATTGGTCATCAGTTTTTATCTGGGGATATTTATTTTGTTGATTTTCTGCCGTCGCAATTGGTGTGGAGTGACGTGGCGATTGTCACATGTACTGCGATTTTATTAAGCAGTATTGCCACTTGGTATCCAGCTCGTAGAGCGAGTCGATTGCAACCAGCTGCAGTATTAAGCTCAAAATAAAATATAAGTTTTTAGTAAGATAAAGCCCTTAGATATATTCTGAGGGCTTTTTTTATGTGATTGTCTCGTCCTGAAATGTGTTTACACATTTAGGACTTTTATATGACAAATCAAGAAAAAACAAAGAATAAGCGAACTCAACGCGATTATTCATTAGGCTTTAAATTGCAGCTTGTTGCCGCTATAGAAAAAGGCGATATGACCTATAAGCAAGCTCAAAACATTTATGGCATTCAAGGTCGATCTACCGTACTTACTTGGTTAAGAAAACACGGTAAGATGGACTGGTCTCAATCACCTAAGATTATTATGCCTAAATCCCCGAAAGCGAAAGAATCGCCTGCACAAAAAATTAAACGTTTAGAGCGAGAGCTTGATGATGAAAGAATGCGTAATTTATTACTTAATGAAGTAGTGAATATCATGGACGCAGAACATGGTGCAGGCCTTAGAAAAAAGTATATTGCCAAGGAGCAAGAAGTCTTCAAAAGCAGAAAATGATCAGCTTAGAGCGAGCTAGTCAGCTACTTGGCATTACAAGACAATGTATATACCAACAAGAACGTAGAGCTCTGAAACGTGCCGTTGAACTTTCACCGGTTAAAAATATGGTGCAAGAAATTCGTCGATATATGCCTCGTATTGGAGGTAAAAAATTATATTTTTTACTTAAGCCCAAATTCATCACTCATGGCATAAAGTTAGGCAGAGATAACTTTTTTTCCTATTTAAGAAATGAGTGCTTATTAGTAAAACCTAAACGAAGTTATACAAAAACTACCTATAGTAAGCATTGGATGAAAAAACATCCTAATTTACTTAAAGAAGTAACACCTCAAGCATCTGAAGAGGTTTTTGTTAGTGATATCACTTACGTTCAATCACAAAAAGGTATTCATTATTTATCTTTAGTAACAGATGCTTATAGTCGAAAGATAATGGGATATGAATTAAGTGATGAAATGAAAGCTACTGATGTAGTCAAAGCTCTTGATATGGCGATAGATAGCCGTCAATATCAAAGGAGTACGATTCATCATTCAGACCGAGGATTACAGTATTGTTCAAAGGTTTATCAGGAAAAATTGAATAAAAATGATATTAAGCCATCAATGACGGATGGTTATGATTGCTATCAAAATGCATTAGCAGAGCGAATAAATGGGATACTTAAACAAGAGTTTCTTTTGTATGACTGTAAAGATTTAGAGGAGTTAAGGCATTTAGTTGAAGAATCTATTTTTATTTATAATGAAATGCGGCCACATTTAAGCTTGGGAATGAGTACACCAAATCAAGTACACAAAAAAGCCAAGTGCGTACGCACTTAGCTTTCAATTAAAAATCGTCAACGTATTTTAGGACGAGACAGATTTAAAAATTCCTAACTATACTTATAGGATATTAAAACTAGGTATATAAGCAATAAGGAAAGGCATTATAGAATTTAGTTAATTCATATTGATAGAGGTTAGATATGGATATACATGATAATAATCGTATTTCAATGTATGTTATTGGAAATGATATTCCAATTAATTGTCAGGACCTTGATTTTATATATGTTAATAATTTAGATGAATTAACATTAGACTCCCCAGCAATAATAATTTTAGCTTTAGAACCTAAAAAACAGAATCAAGCATTACTCTCTTTACATCAAGATTTCCCACTCTGGAATAGCCAAGTCTATGTTTTACAAGAGAGTACATTGACTGAATACCTATCTGATGGCATTTTTGATCCCTTCAAAATTACAGATCAATGGAAACAGCATCAAAGTAAATTATCTTTAATTGAAGAAGAACCAACAGACAAACTACTGGCATGGTTATGGCTTGGGTTGGATCGACGTTTATTGCCTTTATGCCAAAGTGAGAAAAGAGAACTATATTATTATCCTTTATTACATTGTTATTTTGGTGAGGATTATGAGCCTTATCATTATTTTCAATTAGAGGAAAAAAGAGGGTATTTAGAAAAGCTTAATACCGTAGATAAAATAAGATTATGTTCATCTTGTCATAGCGGACATTTAAATTACATCGAGACTTGCCCCGATTGTAAGAGTACAAACATCGAGGAGATATTATCACTGCATTGTTTCACTTGTGGTCATGTGGGTAAAGAACAACGTTTTGTTAAACAAGATAAACTTCAGTGCCCAAATTGTTTTACTAAGTTACGTCATATTGGTGTTGATTATGATAGACCGTTGGAGCGCTATCAATGTCGAGATTGTCAGTTATCATTTTCCGAATCGGTAGTGAGAGTTCGATGTCTTTCTTGTTTCCATATGAATGAAACCAGTGAGTTAATAGCAAGGCCAATTAATCAATTTAAAGTGGGTGAGCAGGTTAAAGGTCTTATGATGTATGGTCGTCGACCGATAGAGCAAGCGCTCTCACTTAACGGTTTAATTGACCAAAATTCATTTCATAATTTGTTGGTATGGATAAATAAGTTAGCAATAAGACATGAACAGCACCATTTATTATTAGGGGTTCAATTATCCGGAATTGATAGCTACTCAAAAGAGTTTGGTGAGATAAAGCGGATACAGTTAATCGATGAAATATCATCTCATTTTAATGGGTTGCTAAGAGATACAGACATTTGTTGTCAATACAATTCAGAGTTGATGTTACTTCTTATGCCAATGACACCAAGAAGCTCACATAAAATTATTGAAGATAAAGTCGCCAATATTGCCAGTGATATTGAGTCTGAACTGGTGACTCTTCATTTGTACATTTGGGAATTGCCTGATCCTTCATTGAGTCATAGTGCTTCAGTATGGTTAGCTGATTTGCTTAAGGATATATGATGGCTGAATTTCAATATATTCTTTATTTAATAACCGGTACGTTGACGACATATTGGGAGTTAATGCTAACTTTTTTGCCTATATTATTGCTTGTTGAAGTCCCGCTTTTATTGCTCATTTTTATTGGTATTTTGCATTGGTCATGGGGAGCGAATGAAGTCAGGAAACATGAACATCCATCAATCAGTTTTATTGTTACCTGTTATGCAGAAGGTAAAGAGATAGAAAAAACCATTGCTACTTTGGTTGAGCAAATCTACCCAAACCACATTGAAATCTTAGTTGTGATTGATGGTGCTAAAGAGAATAAAGAGACATATAGAACAGCTATATCTTTGATTAAAAAATACAAAAATATACCAAATAAAACCATCAAAATTCTTCCTAAATGGCAGCGTGGTGGACGTGTATCGACTCTTAATGCTGGGCTATCAGAAGCAAAACATGAATTGGTTATCAATGTGGATGGAGATACCTCTTTTGATAACAACATGGCTCTTAAAATGGCGCGAACATTTGCAAACCCTAATGTTATTGCTTGTGGAGGTGCGTTAAGGGTAAGAAATCGAGAGAGCAGTTTTTGGACAAAAATGCAGTCACTCGAATATATGATGTCGATGCAGAGCAGTAAAACAGGAATGGCAACATGGGGCTTATTGAATAATATTTCTGGGGCATTTGGTGGTTTTAGGCGTTCAGTATTGAAACAGGTCGGTGGCTGGAATACACATACAGCAGAAGATCTTGATTTAACGATTCGTTTAAAACAATACAAAAAACGATACCCAGGAACTCGGCTTAACTTTTCTCCTAGAGCGATTGGACATACTGATGTACCAGATACATTTAAAGGTTTAATGAGTCAAAGATTACGTTGGGATGGTGATCTTCTGTTTGTGTATTTACGAAAACATAAACATGGGTTACGCCCAAAATTGTATGGATGGGGAAGTTTTGGTTACACCTTAGTTTATGGTGTTTTACAAGCGGTATTATTACCGGTATTAATGACACTGTTTAATTTTTATATATTTATATTTTATCCAACAACAGTGGTTCTCGCAGTCCTAAGCTGTTTATACGTCATTTATTTGGTATTCATTGCCATGACCTTTCTTATCTATCTCAGCTTGATTTCCGAACGGATCCAAGAAGACCGTGAAATGCTTTTATGGCTATTGATATATCCATTCTATGCTTTGTTTATGCGGTTTGTTACTGCATTTGCCATGATAAATGAAATTGTTAGACGAAGTCATGAGGAATCTAGCATGGCTCCATGGTGGGTACTTAAACGTGGTAAGAGGTTTTAACTATTATGGATGTTAAATTTCATTTAGAAAAAAAGAATAAACCAACCTCAGACAACGGCATGAAAGTGCTGTATGGAATGGAAAAACGTGGGGCGTATCGTTTTAGATGGTATTTGATACTAGCAATTATTCTTAGTCCTATATTTTTTATGATTTATACCTTTGCAAAACAACATTTATTTACCGTAGCTCCTGGAATAATCACCACAGGGCCTGTGATCATCACAGCATCCCAAAATGGTTCAGTAAAGTTAATTGATGTGAAAGACAGTGAATTTGTTCTGGAAGATCAATTGCTAATGGAATTAGATGCGCCCATTTTAGAGCAAGAAATTGAATTTATAGGAAATGAATTAGAGCAATTATACCAAGAGCAAACGCAAAAAATTACAGAAGATTTTGGTCCGTATATTAGTGCTATTGGAGCTGCAAAGCTTAATTTAAAAAAGATAACGAAAATCAAAGTCAATTATGATCAATACGCAAAAGAGGGGAAAGTATCTCAAGTGGATTATGCCGCAATTGTTGGTATTTATAACACCGCACAAAATAATCTTACCAATGCTTATATCGCATTAAATCAAGCTGAAATCGCACAAAAGCAACGCTTACTAGCTGGAGGTGTTGCTCAAGTTACTCGTGAATTAAACCAAGCATTAACAACGAAAAAAAATCAACTTGATGCATTGTCAATTAGAGCTCCGTATATGGGATTGGTGATTGATATTAATGCCTTGAAAGGACAACAAATTAGCATTGGGGATCCACTGGTCACTGTATCACCAGATGTTGCTCCTTATGTTATTAGTTATTTAGACCCTAAGCACATTGAAAAAGCAAAATTAGGTGCATTAGTAACGGTTAAACTTCCTAATGGTAAAAAAGTAGAGGCGAGAGTGTCATCTGCCATAGGTTTAACCTCAAAACTTCCTATTCAGTTAGCAAAACCTTTTGAAGGAGCTAAAGCTTTACTCAAGGTTAAAATTACGTTTTTAGGTGGTTTATTAGAAAAAGAGTGGGTAGAAGGCATGCCTGTAGAGGTGTATTTTTAGTATTTTCCTTAAGTTTAATTAATGAACAACGTTAGTTTTTACCTATCAATACAATAACTAAAACTGATTAGTAATAAAGAGAAGTTGTTCTTATTATACAGAGATACTTTGCTGTGTATCGGATAGAAAAATAATGACAATTTCGGACAACAATACCATCGTAATTTTTGGCGCTTCGGGCGATCTTACTTATCGAAAGTTGATCCCGGCTTTATATCATTTGTATGCCAGTAATCAACTTCCTTCTACGTTTTCCATTTTAGGTGTAAGCCGAACTCAATATGATGACGAGTCATATAGAGAAAAAATGAAACAATCATTAAGAGAGTTAGAGAAAACGGATCCTGAAATTTTAGATGCGTTTTGTCATCACTTGCACTACCAAGCACTGAACACATCAGACGTTGATGAATATTCAAAATTGGTGTGTAAATTAGACCAACTTGCTGATAAATATCAATTAGAACAACAAAATACACTTTTTTACTTAGCAACACCCCCAAGTCTTTATGGGGTGATCCCATCGTGTTTAGCCGCTCATGGATTAAATGATGAATCTAATGGCTGGAAACGTTTAATCATCGAAAAACCATTTGGTTATGATTTGGCATCAGCGCTAGAACTTGGTAAACAAATTCATCAATATTTTGAAGAGCATCAGATATATCGTATTGACCATTATCTTGGTAAAGAAACCGTTCAAAACTTATTAGTACTGCGTTTTTCAAATGTGATGTTTGAACCTCTGTGGAATCGTAATTTTATTGATTATGTCGAGATCACAGGCTCTGAGTTTCTTGGAGTAGAAGAGCGTGGTGGTTACTATGATGGTTCTGGTGCAATGCGTGATATGTTCCAAAATCATTTGCTACAAGTATTAGCAATGGTTGGAATGGAATCGCCTTCAGCAATTAATGCGGATTCAATGCGTGATGAGATTGCTAAAGTACTACAAAGTCTTCAACCACTGACAGAGCAAGATCTACGTAATAACCTTGTATTAGGTCAATATACTGAATCTGAAGTAAGAGGACAGTTTTTACCAAGTTATCGTGATGAACATGGTGTTGCTGATGATTCTCGTACTGAAACGTATGTTGGCTTAAAAATGTTTATCAATAACTGGCGATGGAATGGTGTGCCATTTTATGTCCGTACTGGTAAACGCCTTCCAACTCGAGTGACAGAAGTTGTTGTCCATTTTAAAAAGACGCCACATCCAGCGTTTGCAGAAAATGCTCCTGAAAATAAATTAGTGATCCGCATTCAACCTGACGAAGGTATTCAAATGCGTTTCGGCTTGAAAGAGCCAGGTTCAGGCTTTAATGTGAAAGATGTATCAATGGACTTCCATTATCAATCACTGGCAGAAACACAAATGCTGACAGCCTATGAACGTTTGCTATTAGATGCGTTAAATGGTGATGCTACGTTATTTGCACGAAGTGATGCGGTAAATGCATGTTGGAAATTTGTTCAACCGATACTCGATTTTAAACAAGATCCACAAGCCTTATTTGGCTATGCATGTGGCACTTGGGGACCAAAAGAAGCCGATCAATTATTGGAACGTGATAATAGAAAATGGCGTTTTCCTTGTAAGAACTTAACAGATACGGATTACTGTGAATTATGATTAACCATAAAATATTTGAAACACCACAAGATGTAGTGACAACGCTAGCTGATGAGCTAAAGCAATTAGGTGAGCAAGGAAAAGCTGTTCACATTTCATTATCGGGTGGTAGCACACCAAAGATGCTTTTTTCACTTTTAGCATCAGAGGCTTATGCTAAAAATATTCAATGGAATAATCTTCATTTTTGGTGGGGGGATGAGCGTTGTGTTGCTCCTACTGATCCTGAGAGTAATTATGGAGAAGCAAATGAATTATTGTTCTCTCGTATCGATATTCCATTAGAAAATATTCACCGTATTGAAGGCGAAAATGAACCTTCAGAAGAAGTGAATCGCTTCTCTAATGAGATGAGAGAATTGATTCCGTTAGAAAATGGGATCCCAGTTTTTGATTGGATTTTATTAGGCGTAGGAGCAGATGGTCATACGGCATCATTATTTCCTAATAAGACAGATTATAACGATACAAACTTAGCCGTTATTGCGACTCACCCAGAGTCAGGACAACAAAGAGTATCGAAGACAGCAAGAGTATTAGAAGCAGCTAAACGTATTAGCTATCTAGTGTTAGGTAGTGGTAAAGCTGAAATTGTTCAAGAAATTCATACTAAACCAGCAAATGAGTTGCCATACCCGGCAGCAAAAATTCACTCAGCATTGGGTGAAACTGAATGGTTTTTAGATATAGATGCAGCGGCTCGCATTATTAATAAATAGAAGTTCGAGCATAACGCAAATTTTTGGAGTAAAGATATGAAAGGCGATATTGGCGTAATTGGTCTTGCAGTAATGGGCCAGAACCTAATTCTAAATATGAACGATCACGGTTATAAAGTGGTTGCACATAACCGAACTGCTGAAAAAGTAGATGACTTCTTACAAGGTCCGGCAAAAGGGACAAATATTGTTGGTGCATATTCGCTTCAAGAGTTAGTCGACAAATTAGAATCACCGCGCAAAATTATGCTAATGGTACGAGCTGGCGATGTGGTTGATTCATTTATCGATAAGTTGGTTCCTTTATTAGATAAAGGCGACATTATCATTGATGGTGGTAATACAAATTTCCCAGATACTAACCGCCGTGTTGCTGCACTAAAAGAGAAAGGTATCCACTTTATCGGTTCTGGTGTTTCTGGTGGTGAAGAAGGCGCTCGTTTTGGTCCTTCGATTATGCCTGGCGGTTCACCAGAAGCATGGCCATTTGTTAAACCAATCTTCCAAGCAATCTCAGCAAAAACTGAAAATGATGAGCCTTGTTGTGATTGGGTTGGTAACGATGGCGCTGGTCACTTTGTAAAAATGGTTCATAACGGCATTGAATATGGTGATATGCAGCTCATCACAGAGGCATACCAGTTCATGAAAGATGGTCTTGGTATGACACACGATGAAATGCAATCTGTTTTTATTGAGTGGAATAAAACCGAACTAAATAGCTACTTAGTAGAAATTACTTCGGATATATTAGGTTATAAAGATACAGACGGTGAACCATTAGTAGAGAAAATCCTCGATACTGCCGGCCAAAAAGGCACAGGTAAGTGGACAGGTATTAATGCATTAGATATGGGTATCCCATTAACGCTAATTACTGAATCTGTATTTGCACGCTGTTTATCATCATTAAAAGATCAACGTGTAGAAGCTGAAGAGTTATTTGGTAAGAAAGAATCAATTGTTGAAGGTGATAAACAAGTTTGGATAGAAGCATTACGCCAAGCACTTTTAGCATCGAAAATCATCTCATATGCACAAGGCTTTATGTTGATGCGTGAAGCGTCAAACGAAAACGGTTGGGATCTAAATTACGGTAACGTAGCATTGATGTGGCGTGGTGGTTGTATCATCCGTTCTGCATTCCTAAGTAATATTCGTGATGCATATGATATCGATTCTGAACTTTCCTTTTTAGGTTCAGATAGCTACTTCAAAGGTATTCTAGAAAATAGTATGTCCGCATGGAGAAAAGTAGCAGCAAAATCAATGGAAGTAGGTATTCCAATGCCATCAATGACATCAGCATTGACTTTCCTTGATGGTTATACAACAGCTCGTCTTCCTGCAAACTTGTTGCAAGCACAACGTGATTATTTTGGTGCTCATACTTATGAACGTGTAGATAAACCAAAAGGCGAGTTTTTCCATACGAATTGGACTGGTAAGGGCGGTGATGTATCGTCGACAACGTATAATTCGTAGCTGTTATCTTTCATCAATAAAATAAAAAAGCCCCTAACTTGTATGAGTTAGGGGCTTTTTATATTGAATTAATTTAACAGATTTTTTTACGACGGTATTTTTTTAAACAGTAACCACTGATAAAGCTACATACTGCAATCGCCAGTGTGATGACTGGTGCTGCCATTAGTGCCATGGTGATGTATTTCGACAGTTTTTCCGGTAAAAATGATAATGAATAACCGAAACCAGTTAGTAATAAAATCCAAATAATAGCGCTCATCCAAGCAAAATAATGGAAGCGAGCAGCTTGTTGCATTCGTAGTCCCATCATTAACGGTAGAAGAGGGCGAACAACAGGAATAAAACGAGCTACAAAAAGAGCAATTAGCCCATGTTTAGTCAACAAAGAGTCAACTGTCTGTAATCTGTGTGGTGGAACTGCATTAATCCATTTCTGAATTGTTGGAAACTTATGCAACCAACGACCTTGTATAAAAGCTAATTGACTACCAATTGCCGCGGCCATGATAAGACCAGCAACAATTACAGGGTAGCTAATTACATTAGCAGCAGCTAGAGAACCTGCAAGAATAACAACACTATCACAAGGTAGTGGTGCTGCTGGAATAAAAGCACTTTCTAACCAAATAAATAGAATCAAACAAAAGTAGATCATCGTCATACTTGCTGGGTTTTGTAGAATTGTGAAATCTTGTTGCCATAAAGCCGTTAGAATCGAAATAAATGAATCAAACATCGCCATTCTCCAGACGAAAATTAAGCCGAAACTTGTTGTGACAGATAGGTCGAGAGTAAGTTAACTGATTGATAAAGTCACTAAAAATTTTTACTGTCATAAAAAGTTCATATGTTATTTTTAGTAAAAAAAAGATCGAATTTAATGTATTCGATCTTTTTGTTACATTACTTATCCAATAAAACTAATATAAGCTTGTAAGATAATTAAGTTCGTAATATCAATGAAGAATGCACCTACAATTGGAACTACCATGAAAGCTTGAGGTGAAGGCCCAAAGCGAGATACTAAAGAACCCATGTTCATTACCGCTGTTGGTGTAGCTCCAAGTCCAAACCCACAATGTCCGCCAACCATGACTGCAGCATCATAATTTGAACCCATGACTCTAAAAGTAATGAAATAAGAGAACAGGGCTAAAACAATCGTTTGAATCGTTAAGATAATTAAAAATGGAATCGCAAGATCAAAGATGTTCCACAGTTTTAAACTCATTAACGCCATTGCTAAAAACAGCGACAGTGAAACGGTTCCAAGGATATCAACGGTTTCATTATCTATCTTTTTAACTTTCGTTACTTCACAAATATTAGTAATGAAAACGCCAATAAATAACGCATAAACAAAATCTGGGATCTTAAGCCAAGCAATATCGAAGCTGTTTACAAAATTACTTAAGTGCTTAGAACCAGTAACACAGATAAGTAGAATGAATAAGATTTCAATGACCTTTTTAGCGGTCACTTTGTCTTCTTCACGTTCGTTATAAGTAATTAGCTCAGGAAAACGGTCGTGTGTATTTGTACCTGCGCCATATTCAGATTCTAACTTATGCTTTTGAATAAGTCGCTGCGCGATAGGGCTACCAATTAAACCACCCATAATTAGCCCAAACGTTGCCGATGCCATCGCAAGTTCAAGTGTGTTTAATTGATAAGCGTCAGCAAAGGTTTGTGACCAAGCTGCACCCGTACCGTGTCCGCCAGATAAGGTAATAGAACCTGCGATTAAACCTAGCAATGGATCTAACCCCATTGCTGAGGCAAGGCCAACACCAACGGCATTTTGTATGATGATATAAAACGAAGCGACAGCTAAAAATAGGAAAACTTTAGTGCCACCTTTAAGCAATTGAGTGTAATTTGCTGCAAGACCAACGGTACTAAAAAACATTAGCATGAAGGTATTTTGAAGAGGCAGAGAAAACTCAAGGCTAATTCCTTGGAAGTGCAAAGCCGTAATCGCAAAAGCAACAATTAATCCACCGACAATAGGTTCAGGGATATTATATTTTTTGAATAGGTCAATTTTTGAGTTGATGAAATGACCCAGAAAAAGCACAGCGATAGCTATTAGAAATGATTCTAATGCGCCGATTGATAGTGAGTTTGTCATAATAGCTCGAAATAAATATATCAAACCAAGAGGTGTGACGGGAAAGATCGAGATTATGCCAAGTTATTGATAATGTCACTATAAACATTCACTGTCATAAAAAGTTCATAATTCAAGTGGATGAATAATGAACGATTTATGACAAAGAAAAATAGCCTTAGATTCTATCTGGGCGGTTTGGTTTGTATGGTTTGTATAAACACAATGACATGACAATACCAAAGCAAATACCTTGGGTTATCATTGCTGTACCACCATAACTGAAAAATGGAAGTGGACTACCCATTACAGGAAGTAAACCACTTACCATGCCCATATTAATGAAAGCATATAAGAAGAAGCTTAATGCAAAGGTACTACTCACCAAACGAGTAAAGGTACTTTCGCTTTGATAAGCTAACCAAATTACGCGTCCAGTGATGAATAAATACAGTGATAACAGTAGAGCACAGCCGAAAAATCCCCATTCTTCTGCATAAGTAGAAAAAATGAAGTCAGTGTGACTTTCAGGAATAAACCCCAGATGTCCTTGTGTCGCATTCATCCAACCTTTACCACGTAGCCCGCCAGAGCCAATAGCAATTAAAGATTGAATAATTTGGTAGCCTGCACCAAGCGGATCCGACTCAGGGTCAAGAAACTGAGTAACACGCTTTTTCTGATACGCTTCCATAACGAATATCCATAAAAGCGGGACGGCAGTCGCTACGGTTGCTAGAAAAGAACCTATGATTTTCCAACTCATACCGGCGAAATACAGGACAAAGAGAGCGTATATAACAGTAAAAATGGCACCATCAAGATCGGGTTGAATAAAAATTAAACCAGCAGGCACAGCAGTAACGAGCAAACAAATCCCTATTTTTTTTAAATCAGGACGTGTTGCTTCTGCTGCTAGTATCCAGGCAACCATGAGAGGAATTGCAACTTTAACTAATTCGGAAGGTTGAAATCGGATTGGTCCTATTACCAGCCAACGTTGTGAGCCGTTAGTACTATCTCCAGCAATAATTACACCAATGAGAAGAACAACAGCTAGCCCATATAGAAAAGGTGCTGAGCGTTGATAATGCATAGGGGATATGCCTGACATTACGACAATACAACCAATGGCGATCATTGCTCGTACTAAGTGACGCTCTAACATAGGTTCACTAAAACCACTTGCGCTCCAAACGGTTAAAGAGCCAAGCACAATTAATACTAAAATTGCAGCAAGTAAAGCGTAGTCTATTCGTGGTTTGTAGTCATACATAATGTTAATTCATCAGACAAAGTGAAAAGGCACTGTGTTTGCGGTGTTGATAAGGAGGACTAAATTAACCTCTTTATAAATAAATGCAATATATTAATGCAGTAATGAAAGGGATAACCCAACATTTCTCTTTATGGTGGGTTATTTTATGCAGTTAGAAGACAAAAATAGGTAAAGCATTATCGGTTAGAAATCTTCAGGGCACGAGAATTCAACCGTCTCATTGGTTGTCGGGTGTTTGAATTTTAAATATCCAGCATGTAAATGCAGCCTATCTGCTTTAAAACCATACAAATCATCACCCACAATAGGGGTATTTAATCCCGCTTGATGAGCGCAATGAACACGCAATTGATGCGTTCGCCCCGTATGTGGGTAAAGATGCACTTTGGTTCGTTTGCCTTCTTGAGCTATGAGTTGGTAGTGTGTTTTTGCTTTACGGCCACTTTTATGGCTGACCATTTGGCGAGGACGATCTTCCATATCACCTGTTAATGGTAAATTAATCGTCCCATTATCGGTTTCAATATTACCTTCAAGTAATGCGGTATAACGCTTTTCAACCGTACGTTCGATAAATTGTTTTTGAACCTGTTTATTCGATTCAGCAGTTAATGTAAGAACCAATAAACCAGAGGTCGACATATCTAAACGATGAACAATCAATGGTCCTGTTGCGTTAGGGTAACGAGCTTGAATACGAGCATGAACAGAATCTGAAATGTATTTTCCAGATACGGATAAAAACTCGGCGGGCTTATTGACGACAACAAGCACATCGTCTTCATATACGATCTCTAATTCTTTATCATAAGACGGAGTTTGCTCTAATGGGCTGTCGTCTGTGCTTATTCCTTCAAGCATGTGCTCTAGAATTTCAAAGCATTTACTTTGGCATACCGGATAAAGGTTTTTATGTTGGCGAATTTGATCATAAGGAGACGCTCCCCACCAAAATTCTCCTAAGGCTAAAGGCGTATAACCCAATGTAAACGCAGCTTGTAAAAGTTTAGGGCAGTTTTGTTCACTGGAATTGGCAATAGACTCTTGTTTCAGTTGGTCTGAATCACTGTGCTTAAATAAGTCAAACAGGCTTTTAGTTACGCCATTAGAATTAAGAAATTGCGTTGCTTTTAGTGCATCAATATGAAGTTGTTGTACTAAATTATCATACGCTAATTTCGCTTGTGAAATGCGATACTCATTTTCGTTGTATTGAGTAGAGAGCGTCAAAAGCGTGTTTTGCCAATCTTGCTTTAATTGTTTAAATGCTCTTTTTTCTCGACTACTTTGGTTTCCTAGCTCAGAGATAAGAGCACTTAAATCATCAGGAGTTAGAGGTGATAGGGGTTTTGACTCTGCCTCTGCACGTTGTCGCTTACGTTGCTTTTTAGCGTCAGCCATAGCCTGTTGAAACTGGGTGATTTCATGTTCAGCTTGCTGTTGATTAACGGACAGCTTTTCTTTTAGGTCAATAAACGCTGGGTCATTTTTTAATTGATGAATATGACTTTTTAGATGTTGTAACTCTGTTCTTTGCTGAGAACAAAGAGAATCGTGATTCGTTTTATCAAAAATAGCATCAACAAAAAAATTAGGAGTGTGCTCTAATTCTGGTCGTTTATCTGCATCTTGAGTGGCAAAAGAAGCAAGATAACCAATCTCGTCATGTTGGTTTTTAACTACCAATACACCAAACATTTTTCCGTTAGCAGTAAAGTCGTGTTGCCACTCACTTTGAGTATCTAAATAGAGTTGCAGATCATCCATTGCTAATCTTGCTAATGGGTGAGGTGAATAATAATACGGGAACGTAAAATGTTGAGGCAGAGCAATACCATCAATATTATCGGATAAACGAATAAATTTGTGGGCTAATGTATTGTTACACATGACATTAAAATTCCGCTTCGACATTAAATTCCATCGATTCTTTAGTGATAGGATGAATTAACGACAAATAACCTGCATGTAAATGTAAGCGATTTGCTTTTTTTCCATATAAACCATCACCTGTAATTGGCATATTTAAACCAAGATAATGAGCACAATGTACTCTAAGTTGATGAGTTCGACCTGTTTTAGGATAAAGATAAACTTTGGTTTTATTCTCTTTACGCTCAATCACTTGGTAGGTGGTTTCTGCAGGTTTACCATGCTCAAAACACACCAGTTGGCGAGGACGATCATATAAATCACCACGCATAGGCAAAGTAATCAGCCCTTCATCTTGTTCTAAAATTCCATCAAGCAGAGCTGTGTAGCGCTTTTCTACCGTACGATTAATAAATTGTTGTTGTAAGCGTTTGTGCGCTTTTGGGGTCAGGCCTAAAACCAGTAATCCAGATGTTGCCATATCTAAGCGATGAATGATTAACCCACCTGTCGCATCAGGGTAACGCTGTTGTATACGTGCATAAACCGAATCTTGGATGTTTTTACCTGGAACAGATAAAAAATCGGCTGGTTTATTTACTACAACCATAAATTCATCTTCATAGACGATTTCAAGATCTTTCCCTTCTGCTGGGTTAATAAGCAATGGGTTATCGTCCATTTCTATTCCATCAAGCATATGGCCTAAAATTGGCTGGCATTTACTCTGACATGATGCATAGAATTTTTTATGTTGGCGGATTTCAGATTTTGGAGCAATGCCCCACCAAAACTCCGCCAGTGCAAGTGGTGTGAAACTATGTGCAAAGGCATATTGAAGTAATTTAGGTGCAGCACATTCGCCAGAACCGGCTGGTGGGATCTGGTTTGGTGTATCTTTGAAAATATCGTTAAGATCTTTCTCAATACCATGGGTATTTAAAAACTTGTATTGTTGAAACAGTTTCTTTTGTAATCCGTTAGATAAATTTTTTCGCTTGGTTTTTAATTCATTAAGTGCATCTTCTAATTCATTAAGTTGGCATTGAAGGGCGCTTATTTTTTCATCCCACATGAATTTAATATCGCGTAAGGTATTTTTTTCTTTAACACTTTCTTTGCCAAGTGCCACTTTGAGTTGTTCTAATTCATCTGCGCTTTTTTGCGTACCATCTTGAGCTGTGATTTCAGCCGCAGCTCGTTGTGCTTTACGAGATTTTCGCCCTTCAATCATTACTTGGCGTTGAATTTCTATCTGTTGTAGTGACGCATTAGTTTCGGATTGGATAGAGGTCGTTAAGTGAGATAATTGTGGATTAGCTTCGAGCTGTTTAATTGTTGCATTGATCTCTGTGATTTCTGCAAGTTCAGTTTTGAAAAAACCGTCTTCTTCCAGCATATCAAATACAGGTGGTACAAAATGAGGGAGATGATTACTGTCAGCTACTTTGCCTGAGAATGCGGATAAATAGCCAATTTCACCCGTTGGTGCTTTCACTAATAATACGCCAAACATTTTACCAATCGCATTGCTTTTATCACCAGATAGGCCGAAATTATGATGCCATTCTTGTTGTGTTTCTAAGTGACGTTGTAACTCTTCTGCTGCAAGTTCACATAAAGGATGTGGTTCATAACAAAAAGGGAAAGTGAATTTTTCAGGAAGTGTATAACCGTCGATAGATTGAGTAAATGAAGTAAAACAAGGATTGGAGATAGGCATAATAGTTTTATATTTGAAAGCAAATGAATAGGGGGTAAAGAAGAGTGCGTGGTTCGATATTATATCAAACCACAGCAATACCAATGACCATTAATGGATGAATAGCGATTGATGGTCATTGACAAAAGCAAATGATTATTCAGCTGCTTTTACGCGGATTTTAAGTTTACCAAACTTTTTGCCATCTTCAGCGGCGATTGCTGCTAATGCTTCTTCTTCGTCAAGCATTTCAACAAAACCAAATCCTTTTGATTCACCTGTAATTTCGTCTAATACTATTTTGCAGTATTTAAATTCTCCGTGTTTTTTAAACATTTCACGTAGTTCAAATTCAGACATAGTACGAGGAAGATTGCGAACAAGTAATTTCATGATTAACCATATAATAGTGATTTAAGAGTACGTTATAGCAGAAATTCGGTTCTGGGTATATGCAAAATAGAAAATCCGAAACAGCGATTAAGCCATTTCGGATTTGATTTTAGCCCTCCACCCAGAGTGCTAAAATTCATAAAACTTAGAAATCGTAACGTAGACCAAATTGAATTTGATCATCTAAATCATCAATTTGTTCAAATTTGTATCCTGCATATGTGCGGAAACTTTTGTTTAGTTTGTAGATAGCTTCAATAGCAACGTTGTTTTCAGTGTCTTTGCTATCAACTTCTTGGTAGTTATAAACGCCTTGGAACACCCATTTATCCATTTTATAAGCGGCGGCGAGTTCGTAACCGGTAGCATCGATCTTGTCGATTTCACCTGTTGTGAATAAACCTGAAACCATGAACGCATCAAGTGTGTAGCGAAGGGCAAGGTTAATTTGGTCGGCATCTAGCCCTGCTTGTTCACCAGAGGTATAACCTAACCCCAAATCTAAGCCAATTGGTAGGGCATACATGCCAGATAGGCCAAAGCTATCACTTTTCTTGGTATTACTCGCAATGTAGTTTGCTTGCACGGTTAAAGCATCAAATTCACCAGAGTATACAAAGTTATTTTCACGTTTATCTTTGTTACCATCCGTTAAGTCTGCAGCATCACCACCAAATGTAGCTAAAATATCGGTGTAATCAGTAAGCATTACTTGTGCAGAATCTTGCTGTCCGTATGAGAAATTGCCAAAGGCAGTACTTAGACCAGCAAATAGATAACGGGTATTCACTAGATTGTTTTTCCCATCAGCAATTTCGACTTCATAAGTACCAAACGCACCTAAATCTTCATTGATCTTGGTTTTACCTTTTAAATTGATGCGTGCACGGCTCTTATCTTGAAACGAGCTCTCGGTTGCTGATTCATTATTATCAGAAATATTTGCTCGTGCTTCGGCTCTGCCACCAACTTTTAATTGAGTGTCATCTTGATCGTAAACCGTTGCTGCTAAAAGAGGAGTTGATACAAAAGATGAAACGATAGCCGTTGATAGTAGTAATTTTTTCATTAGATTCCATACCTTTAAATTAACCAAAACACCCCGTTTTGGCCTAGTTATTTGCTTGGGATCTAAGATAGAAAACTCATATTAAGGATTAATGTAAGTTTTATTTAATATTTATAAAACTAATGTGTCATCTGTGTGACAGAGTTGAGATGACACATTGGTAGGAGAAAGGATTATGAAGGGATACGTTTACTGATTTTCTTGATTCGTTCTTCATCAGATAATAGGTGACAGGTCGCGCATTTTTTCTTGCCGTCGATTTTATATTTTAAACAACAAGTTTCACGCTGAATGTACAAAATGGCTCGTTCTTTTTTTTCTGCTACATGAATATGCGCAAGATCTTTCCCTATATCAGGCATGATATTAGATAACCATTGCTGTGCGTTAGGGAGTATTTGTTTAGCAAGATCCGCAGAAAGTCCTTTTTCGGTTAAACGCATGAAGAAGACACTGACAGCTAGTGAAATACTTCCCCAAAATGGACGGTGTTTTAATCGTTCTTTTTCAAATAATACACTTAAACCACCTCCAATTTGCTGGATGAGGTGAGTAAAAGCGTCATCCAGTTGTTCATGGCTTGCTACTACCGTTGATTGTGAACTTGTTGCTAACGGATCATCATCTAAGCAAACAAAATGACAATTATTATTGATTTGTAAGGACTTTATTTTTTCTCCGTTAGGAGTGGAAATGAAAATATCATTAAATTGAATAACAGGAACTCGATTAAACTTTAAACGAAGCGCCACCAAACTGGTGAAGAATTGGTTGTTAAACGATTTTAGCCACATAGAGGCCGCAACATTATGATTAACTTCTGTTTTCTTTGAAAATAACTCAATAGCCTGAGTTAAGTTAGCGGATAACCAAGTATTAAGAGGCTGGTGCTTATCATCCAGTTTGTCTTGATTTATTGCTTTAAATTTAAAGTTATCGTCAGCATCATGCAGCCACGCCAATTGGTCTTTTAAAGAATGGCATGATTCTGATGATTTTGTGCTGCGCCAAAGTGGCTGTAGTTGAGCTGAAATATGCATAATATAAGCAAGTTCTTAATTGTTTTTATTGGTTTTAATTAGCCGGGTAGATTACACCTAAACTCGCATAACGAGAAGCACCTGTCACATCAGGTTCATTACTTGGCAAGTCATGAATTCTTTGATGAGCAAGCCATGCAAAGGCCATTGCTTCCATATTGTCACTATCTACATTGTAGTCGTTAGTGGTGGAAACTGCCCAATTAGGTAAATGATGTTGCAGACGCTCCATTAAAAACTGGTTATGAGCTCCGCCACCACAGACTAATAGCTTAGTGTCATTGCCAACTTGGAATCGGATCACTTGATCAACAATAGTTGTCACGGTGAATTCTAATAGTGTTGCTTGGACATCTTGTGGTTGATACGGTTTATTTTCGATGTATTGTGCAAACCAATCTAAATTAAATAGCTCTCGTCCAGTGCTTTTCGGGTATGGGCGTGCAAAATAATCGTGTGTTTTTAGTTGGTTGAGCAGTTCATCAATAATTTGACCAGAACGAGCCCATGCGCCATCTTTATCGTAACTTTCCCCTTTATGTTCAGTAATCCATGAGTCCATCAACATATTGCCAGGACCCGTGTCATAACCAATAACAGGAGAGTTTTTTTGTAAAATAGAGATATTAGAGATACCGCCAATATTTAGAATTACATTGGTGCTGTCTGGCTTTCCAAATAAGGTGTTATGAAAAGCAGGAACTAAAGGAGCACCTTGGCCTCCTAATGCCATGTCTTTTCTACGAAAATCGGCAACCGTATCAATCCCTGTTTTTGCAGCAATAATATTGCTATCACCAAGTTGCATAGTGAAAGGGTATTCTGCGTCAGGTGAGTGAAACACCGTTTGACCATGGCTGCCAATCGCTGTGATGTCAGAAGGGGCAATATGTAAAGTACTCAGTAAATGAAGAGTTGCATCGGCAAAAAGATGACCAAGACGATGATCTATTTCACCAACCACTTTTAAATTGGTTTGTTGTCCCGTGCATACAGCAAGTAAATCCGCTTTTAGTTGTGGATCCATAGGATAATCAGCATGACCAAGTAGATTGATTGTTGTACCGTTAGTCTCAACGATGACGGCATCCACACCATCCAAACTGGTTCCAGACATTAAACCAATGTATTTTTCCATGTATATACTCCATAACTACGGATTTATTAACGGTTTTATTGTGCCATAAAGTCATAAGATTATATCTATATTACTCACACTATTGACATAAAATTGCCATATATGAGATTTCAAAATGATAACGAGCATGATACTTTAAGCCTATAAAAATTAAGATGATTTGGAGAATGCTATGGGCCCATTATGGCTAGATGTTGAAGGATATGAGATTGATGCAGAAGAGCGTGAGTTACTTCAGCACCCAACCGTTGGGGGATTGATTTTATTTGCTCGAAATTATCATGATCCAAAACAGTTAGCGGCATTGACTGCATCCATTCGTAAAGCAGCAGGTCGACCAATTCTTATCGGTGTCGATCAAGAAGGTGGACGTGTTCAGCGCTTTAGAGATGAGTTTACGCTTATTCCACCAGCACAAGCCTATGCTGAAATGGATAACGGACTTGAACTGGCTAAAACGGCGGGTTGGTTATTATGTGCAGAGCTAGTCGCTCATGATATTGACCTTACTTTTGCCCCAGTTTTAGATAATGGATTTGATTGTAAAGCCATTGGTAATCGTGCTTTTGGCGATGACATTAATACGATTGTTAAGTACAGCACAGCATTCATGCAAGGTATGAAATCGGCAGGAACCTCAACAACGGGTAAACATTTCCCTGGTCATGGTGGTGTTATTGCTGATTCGCATCTAGAAACGCCTTACGATAACCGTAACAATATTTTTGAACTTGATATGGCAATCTTTAAAGCTCAAATTGAAGCGGGTATTTTAGATGCAATGATGCCTGCTCATGTTATTTATCCTGAATACGATTCATCACCAGCAAGTGGCTCATCTTATTGGTTAAAAGAAGTGCTTCGTAAGCAACTTAACTTCAATGGTTTAGTCTTTTCAGATGATCTAAGCATGGAAGGGGCAACCATTATGGGTGGTCCAGCAGAGCGCTCTCAACAAGCGTTAGATGCCGGCTGTGATATGCTCTTGATGTGTAATAACCGTAAATCAGCGGTAGAAGTATTGGATAATCTTACTATTCAGTCAGTAGCTAAAGCGGATGCATTATTAAAAACACAGCATTTTGATAGAAAAACATTGCTAGGTACAAGAGAGTGGAAAGAAGCGAGTGAGCTTATCACTCGTGCTTATGATGGTTGGAAATCATAGCCAAATATCGTTTTTGGATTAAATAAAAAAGCCCCGATGTTGATTTAACAGCGGGGCTTTTATTTTATGCGATGTTTAATTACTCAACAGTAATAATACGCATACAGTTTGTCGAACCAACGATATCCATAACGTCACCTTGAGTGATGATTACTTGGTCGCCAGTTGATAGTAAACCTTTAGATTTTAGTGTGTTGATTGCAGCATAAGTTGATGGAAGACCTGAATCTGCTTTCTCATCAAAGAATACTGGAGTCACACCACGGTAAAGCGCTGCACGGTTTAGCGTACCTTCGTTGCGAGATAGAGCAAAGATAGGTAGACCAGAGCTTAGACGAGACATCATAAGTGGAGTACGACCAGACTCAGTAAGTGTGATCATCGCTGTGATGCCTTCCATGTGGTTTGCTGCATACATAGTAGACATTGCGATTGTTTCTTCTGGTGTCGTGAAGCGACGGTCTAAACGGTGGTTAGATACGTTAACTGTTGGTACTTTTTCAGCACCCATACAAACACCAGCCATTGATGTTACAGTCTCAACAGGGAAGTCACCAGCCGCTGTTTCAGCAGAAAGCATTACCGCATCTGTACCATCAAGAACGGCGTTAGCAACGTCCATTACTTCAGCACGAGTAGGCATTGGGCTAGAAATCATTGATTCCATCATTTGTGTTGCAGTAATAACCGTACGGTTAAGGCTACGAGCACGACGGATCAGTTGTTTCTGAACACCAACTAGCTCCGGGTCGCCAATTTCAACACCTAGGTCACCACGAGCAACCATAACAACATCAGATGCAAGGATGATGTCATCCAGTGCTTCTTCAGACGCTACCGTTTCAGCACGTTCAACTTTAGCAACTAATTGTGCTTCAAGACCTGCATCACGAGCTAGACGACGAGCGTAGTTCATGTCTTCGCCGTTACGTGGGAAAGAAACCGCTAGGTAATCAACTTTCATTGCAGCAGCTGTAATGATGTCAGCTTTGTCTTTTTCTGTTAGTGCGTCAGCAGAAAGGCCACCGCCTTGCTTGTTGATGCCTTTATTGTTTGATATGTCTCGTCCTGAAATGTGTTTACACATTTAGGACTTTTATATGACAAATCAAGAAAAAACAAAGAATAAGCGAACTCAACGCGATTATTCATTAGGCTTTAAATTGCAGCTTGTTGCCGCTATAGAAAAAGGCGATATGACCTATAAGCAAGCTCAAAACATTTATGGCATTCAAGGTCGATCTACCGTACTTACTTGGTTAAGAAAACACGGTAAGATGGACTGGTCTCAATCACCTAAGATTATTATGCCTAAATCCCCGAAAGCGAAAGAATCGCCTGCACAAAAAATTAAACGTTTAGAGCGAGAGCTTGATGATGAAAGAATGCGTAATTTATTACTTAATGAAGTAGTGAATATCATGGACGCAGAACATGGTGCAGGCCTTAGAAAAAAGTATATTGCCAAGGAGCAAGAAGTCTTCAAAAGCAGAAAATGATCAGCTTAGAGCGAGCTAGTCAGCTACTTGGCATTACAAGACAATGTATATACCAACAAGAACGTAGAGCTCTGAAACGTGCCGTTGAACTTTCACCGGTTAAAAATATGGTGCAAGAAATTCGTCGATATATGCCTCGTATTGGAGGTAAAAAATTATATTTTTTACTTAAGCCCAAATTCATCACTCATGGCATAAAGTTAGGCAGAGATAACTTTTTTTCCTATTTAAGAAATGAGTGCTTATTAGTAAAACCTAAACGAAGTTATACAAAAACTACCTATAGTAAGCATTGGATGAAAAAACATCCTAATTTACTTAAAGAAGTAACACCTCAAGCATCTGAAGAGGTTTTTGTTAGTGATATCACTTACGTTCAATCACAAAAAGGTATTCATTATTTATCTTTAGTAACAGATGCTTATAGTCGAAAGATAATGGGATATGAATTAAGTGATGAAATGAAAGCTACTGATGTAGTCAAAGCTCTTGATATGGCGATAGATAGCCGTCAATATCAAAGGAGTACGATTCATCATTCAGACCGAGGATTACAGTATTGTTCAAAGGTTTATCAGGAAAAATTGAATAAAAATGATATTAAGCCATCAATGACGGATGGTTATGATTGCTATCAAAATGCATTAGCAGAGCGAATAAATGGGATACTTAAACAAGAGTTTCTTTTGTATGACTGTAAAGATTTAGAGGAGTTAAGGCATTTAGTTGAAGAATCTATTTTTATTTATAATGAAATGCGGCCACATTTAAGCTTGGGAATGAGTACACCAAATCAAGTACACAAAAAAGCCAAGTGCGTACGCACTTAGCTTTCAATTAAAAATCGTCAACGTATTTTAGGACGAGACAATAGAGGTCCAGCAACAGTTACTTCTGTGTGTACTTTGTTGCCTTCAACAGCAGTTACACGAAGTTGTACACGACCGTCATCAAGAAGAAGAACGTCGCCAGTAGTTACATCTTGAGGCAGTTCTTTGTAATCAAGGCCAACAGAGTCTTGGTTACCTTCACCTTTAGGTAAATCGCTATCTAGTGTGAATTTATCACCAATAGCTAATTGGATTTTACCTTCTTTAAACGTAGAAACACGGATCTTAGGGCCTTGTAAGTCACCTAGAATAGCAACGTGAGTACCAAGTTTTGCTGCGATTTCACGAACTTTTCGTGTACGCTCAATGTGATCTTCTGGGCTACCGTGAGAGAAGTTCATACGAACAACGTTTGCGCCAGCGGCAATGATTTTTTCTAGGTTATTATCACGATCTGTTGCAGGGCCAAGAGTGGTAACGATTTTTGTTCTACGTAGTCTGTTAGACATATAATCTCCAAAGTGGATGTTGTTTTATTTTTCCTATGCTTAAACATATATCGGCAATAGTGACAATACCATGACTCAAACAGGGTAAATGTAAAAAATTCTCACGCAATCGCTAAATATTTGTGCGTTTGAATAGAAAGTCGCCAATTTCTTTTGATACACGTTTCAATACAAAGTTCGGTAGCTCTTGGTTTTTGGCTAATTGGCTGAAGAGCGATAGTGACATTATCGAGTAACTCAACACCTTCTAATAATGCATCAAGTTGTTCAATATCTTTTGTTGTACCAACTGGGTGTTTAATCTCATTTGCACGAGATAGGGCGACTGGCAGAACAGGTAATTTGCCTTTCATGTTGATTTTTGGTGACACTGTCACCCAAGTGTTCTCTGAAGCAAGAATAGGGTAAGTACCACTGGTTTCTATTTGGCAGCGATAACCGTGCAGCTCTAGTTCTTGAGTTAATGAAGTAAGATCATACATACATGGTTCACCACCAGTAATCACCATGTGCTTTGCGGTATAACCTTGATTTTCCAACATTTCAATTATTTGAGTGCTCGACAGTTCTGTCCAACTAGGGGTATCTTCCGTTTTTGCTAAAATGGTTTGTAAATCCGTTTGATCACTTAATTCAACATCCCAAGTTTGCTTTGTATCACACCAAGAACAACCAACAGGGCAACCTTGTAAACGTAAAAATATAGATGGAACACCGGTAAATGTTCCTTCGCCTTGAATGGTCTCGAATAACTCGTTAATTTTAAATAATGGTGCTGACATAATTATTTTACTCAAATAAAAAACTATAAAATTTGGCGTTAAAATTCGTTGTGAAGTCGCATTTTTCGTAAATATTTCATAATCTTCGTGATAGATATCACGTAGGTAAATACTTAAGCTTCACAATTTGTTCGCAAAGTAAAAAAATTCAATTAATTGATATATTTTTTACTGGAGATACGTATGTACGTGGCCCAACCCGGACACATTGATCATTTAAAACAAGTAAATGCGGGCCGGGTGTATAAGTTAATTGACCAACTTGGCCCTATCTCACGCATAGACCTTTCTAAAGAGAGTAATCTAGCGCCGGCTAGTATTACCAAAATCACACGTGAACTTCTTGACGCACACCTTATCAAAGAAACTCAAGTACAAGAAGCAAATAGTCGTGGTAGACCTGCAATTGGCCTTGAAGTTGATAATGAAGGTTGGCAATTTTTATCTTTACGACTAGGACGAGGTTATTTAACCATTGCTTTGCACAGTCTTGGTGGTGAGCAGATCATTGAAGAAAGACAGTTAATCAAAGAGATTGAGCAAGATGAGCTACTTGCTAAGTTATTAAATGAAATTAACGTGTTCTTTCAAAAGCATTCTAAGATTTTAGGGCGAATTACTAGCATTGCTGTGTCATTACCGGGATTAGTGATTTCTTCACAAGGTCTGATCATTCAAATGCCTCACTATAATGTGAAAAATTTACCATTGGGCCCTAAGATCTACGAATCTACAGGCTTACCAGTATTCATAGGGAACGATACAAGAAGTTGGGCATTAGCAGAAAAGCTGTTTGGTAATTCAAAAAATATCGATAATTCTATTTTAGTGTCCATTCATCATGGTGTTGGTGCAGGCATCATTATGAATGGTGAAGTGCTGCAAGGTAGAACTGGTAATATCGGTGAAATGGGGCACATCAAGATCAATAAATTGGGTGCACGTTGTCATTGTGGTAATACTGGCTGTTTAGAGACTGTTGCGAGTGCAAAGGCGATTCGTGATCAAGTCAAAAACTTGATTAATAATGGCCATCAAACCGTCTTAAAAGATCAGACGATTACGATTGAAAACATTTGTCTTGCCGCAAACCAAGGTGACGTATTAGCTAAACAAGTCATTACTGAGCTTGGGCATAATTTGGGTGAAGCCATCGCTATTATGGTAAATCTATTTAACCCAGAAATGATATTGATAGGTGGGGAAATTAACCTTTCTAAAGATATTTTGTACCCAATCATCATGGATTCTATTCAAAACCAAGTATTGCCACTATATGCAAAAGATACGCAATTGGTTGAGAGTCGTTTTTATACTCAAGCCACCATGCCGGGAGCTGCATTGGTTAAGCAAGCAATGTGTGATGGTTCATTGCTAATGAAGGTGATAGAAGGTTAATTACCTCACCGTAAAGTATTAAAAAAGAGCAGCGAATTTGGCTGCTCTTTTCTTTTTATATTGATGAATGGATAAGATTAGTTCTGTTTTAAGAACTCAATTAAGGTATCAATATTTTGTTTTGTGATGTCTTTATGAGTCACAAAGCGAATAGGGTTGCCAGCAGAAAGCAAAATATCTTGTTCAAGTGCTTTATTACAAATGGTTTTGATATCTACTTTGTTGTCTAATTTAGCAAAAACAATATTAGTTTGAATATGCTCAACATTCACTGAAAATCCATTTACCGTATTTAACTGTTCAGCTAAATATTTAGCATTGGCATGGTCCACGGCCAGTTGTGGCACTTGCTCGGTTAATGCGAGTTTTCCAGCAGCAGCAAGAATGCCCGTTTGGCGCATACCGCCCCCCAGCATTTTTCTAATACGGCGAGTTTTTTTGATGTATTCTTTTGTGCCAAGCAGTAAAGAACCAATTGGTGCTGATAGGCCTTTTGATAAACAAATTGTCATACTATCAAAATGTTGAGCAATCTCTTTTATATCAACATCTAACGCAACTGCGGCATTATAGACGCGAGCCCCATCTAAATGCAGAGCAAGTTGATGTTTGTTCACAAATTCTCGAGCTTGAGCTAGGTAGCTTAACGGAAGAACCTTGCCATTAATGGTGTTTTCTAAGCTCAATAGTTTGGTTCTAGCAAAATGGAAGTCATCCGCTTTTATTGCAGCAGCCAGTTTTTCAAAGCATAAAGTGCCATCAGGATTATTTTCAATCGGCTGTGGTTGGATTGACCCTAATACTGCTGCGCCACCAGCTTCATATTTATAGTTATGGGCTTGTTGGCCACACAAATACTCATCTCCACGTTCACAGTGAGCCATAAGCCCTAATAGGTTTGCTTGTGTTCCTGATGAAGTGAACATTGCCGCTTCAAAACCATGGCGCTCAGCAGCCCATTGTTCTAACTCGTTTGTGGTTGGATCATCTCCATAAACATCATCACCAACCAGAGCATTAGCGATAGCTTTACGCATATTTGGTGTTGGACGGGTAACCGTATCAGAGCGAAAATCAATCATGGTATATCCTTTACTGCACTTATTTTTATATAGATAGATAACCTAGCACACAGCTTGTATCCATGAAAACAATGTTATTTGGGTTTTACAAAAAAATAACGAGTATGGTGATTTATATATTAAGAAGAGTGCAATTTATTACCTTTAAAGTAGAGGGATTCGACTAATTGATGAGTGTATATGGTTATTAATCAAACAATTGAGGCAATATGTAACTATAACGACTCTGAAATTTACATTATACTCAAGAGAAAGCAGTTATCTTAAGTGTAAGGGAATGTAATGCAAGGAACCTCAACGAGAACAAGCGCTGCACGTGCGCTGCTATCTGAACGAATTCAAAAACTCACTACCGCATTATCTGATGGTGTGTATGAACGTGAAGATACAATGCGACTATGCTTACTTGCCGCTTTGTCTGGTGAAAGCGTATTTTTATTAGGTCCTCCAGGTATTGCAAAAAGCTTAATAGCAAAACGATTAATTAAAGCGTTTGATAACAGCCGTTATTTTGAATATCTAATGACACGCTTTTCGACACCAGAAGAAGTGTTTGGTCCTCTCTCAATTCAAGAATTAAAAGATAACGGTAAATACGTTCGATTAACTCAAGGTTACTTACCTGATGCTCAAGTTGTTTTTTTAGATGAAATTTGGAAAGCAGGCCCTGCAATTCTTAATACACTACTGACCGTTGTTAATGAAAAAACATTTAAAAACGGTAATGAAATTTTTCCTGTCCCAATGCGACTTCTTATTTCGGCATCAAACGAATTACCCGATGAAGACAGCGGCTTAGATGCGCTCTATGACCGAATGTTAGTACGCGTATTTGTTAACCGTATTCAAAATAAAAATAACTTTAAATCCATGTTGATGACAGGGACGATTCAAGAAACTGAAATCGATCCATCATTAGTTGTAACGGACAGCGAGTACCATCAATGGCAAAAAGAACTGGATGGATTAACCTTATCCGATCAAGTTTTTGAAAAGCTATTTGAGTTAAAGACCATGCTTGAGCAAAACAACACGGCTTATGATGAAGATTTGTATGTATCTGATCGACGTTGGAAAAAATCCGTTAAATTATTAAAAGCATCCGCTTTCTTTAGTGGCCGTGATGAGATTAATCCGATGGATTTGTTGTTATTACAAGATTGTTTATGGACGACTCCTGAGAATAGAGAACAAGTACGTGAAAGTATTCGAGTCTTTGCATCAGAAAAAGCGTTTGATCAACAAGCGGTATTAATGAATATCGATATGATCTTAACGGATATGGCAGAAATGGAAGCCAAGATTCTGGCAAATCACAGTGTTGAACTGCACATGGAAACAGCCGGTAATCGCTTAATGAAAAAAGAAAGCTATGAATTCGATTTTCAAAAGGGTAAGCGCTTTAGTGTTGGTAATGCACATCAATTAATAAAATTAGTGATGCTTCAATCTAATATGTCAGTATCCGAAGGTGAAAAAGGCGATAGCCGCTGGGTTTATGTTAATCCTGATGACATCGAAAAGCAGATGAAAGAAGGCAAAGCCTCGGTATATGGTTATGTAAACCAGAACCCAAGTCTGTGCATGCTTAATTTTGAATTAGATGCGGATTCCAGATTAGTAATCAAAGATATCGCAAATCGTTCTGTTCTTGTCGGTATGGTTGGTCATAATGACCCAACTGAAAGTCAATTTGAGGCATGGGCAGAGCAAGTTTCTGTAAATCAAAAGAAATTAGATGAAGCAGAACATCAACTGTTAAAGAGTCGAACTCAATTTCATGCAGCTTTACCTCATAACTTTATTGAAGAAACTTTGCCTTCAGTGATTGAAAACAGTCTACAGTTATTAACTCAACGTATTGAGGGATGTAAAACTCAATTTAATAACTCCAGTCGACGAGTAATGAAGTTTAGCGATTATTATTCTTAATAAGTAATAAGGACAAATATGTTAGGTGCTGATGCCTTAAACTTGGTAATGATGGTAGCAGAATCAGGGATGATTGATTCTTCGATCGCTGAGGTCCTTTCGCGTCCGCAATTTCTGACAGCTGCCAAATCAAACCCTAATATAAAACCAACCATTAAGAATCATATTTTGAAATGGCGTGGCAAAGTTAAGCATAAAATGACCAAAGTATGCGAAACAGAGCGTATTCAAGATGAACTGGCTTTATATCAGGATGTGATTTATTGGAGCGAAAATGAGTTTTATCAACGCATTGATGAGATTGTATCTAAGCTAAAATGGCACTCTGCATTTTACGTGGAAGCAAAACAACTGGCTAATGATAACAAAGGGTTAATGAACCCAATGTTCCCTCGATTCTTTTGTGAACGTTGGTATCAAAGTTTGTCGGATGCAATCAAAAAAGCGCAGTTAAGTGAATTAAAAGAAGATAAAGAAAAACTCCTTGCTGACTTGTATCAACGAATTGAAACATTAAAAACCATGGAGTCTGTTACTGCTGAAGGTGATGAAGCTCAAATCGGTAAACTGTGGGATATGGCATCAGCAAAATTGACCAAATCTAATGTAGATATCATGAAACTACATGCACGGTTTCTGAAGAAAAATAAAGGATTGCAAGACATCGCCTCTAAGTTAGGACGTATGGCAAATGAAGCTGAACATAGTGATAAATCACAAGCTATGGCTGAAGAAGTCAAAGTGGTGGAAGAGAAAAGTGATTTTGTAACTGACGATATTGTTGGTGTTCATGAAGGTGATGATTTAAGTCGTTTACTTCCTAATGAAACTTTATTTTTATCGCATCCAGAACTTGAAGTTATTTTTTATCAGCACCTTATTGATAAACGCTTGATGAACTATCGAATGCAAGGAGCAGATCGTAAGTTACGTAAAGTGACGGCTCAATCAAGAGCAGCAAGTAATGCTCTTATTGAAAAAGGGCCGTTTGTTGTTTGTGTCGATGCATCAGGTTCCATGAGTGGCTTTCCTGAGCAATGTGCAAAAGCGTTAGCTTATGGATTAATGCAGATCGCATTGGCAGAAGAGCGAGATTGTTATGTAATTCTGTTTTCGACTCAGCAAATCACATATGAATTAAGTAAACAGGATGGCTTGAAAGAAGTCGCTGATTTCCTATCGTATAAATTTCATGGTGGTACAGATTTAGAGCCCGTGTTGGAAAAATCAATTCAGTTGATGCATGGGGATAAGTATAAAAACGCAGATTTAGTGGTATTGTCTGATTTTATAGCACCGACACATTCAGAAAAGATAGATGCAATGGTAGGGGATTTGAAAAAACATCAGAACCGATTTCATGCGGTGTGTTTATCAAAATATGGAAATCCAGCATTAATGGCGATGTTTGACCACACATGGGCATATCATCCATCAATGCTAGGGAGACTAACGCAAATTCGCTAATTAGTCTTCTTTCACGAAACGTACTTTTGAAAAGCCAAGCTTTGTAAAGTAGCTGTGACGGAAATCTTTAACCGCACCAGGGTTATTTGATGCCATTTCAACTTGCTTCAACATAGTATCGAAATCTGAGATATCAATACCTTCAGCAGCTGCTGCAGCTTCAAATGGGCCGTGAAATTCACGAAAAGAGAAAGGGATCTCTTTTGTTTCAGACTTGTAAGTATAACGAACGATACGAGCCATTATTTCTCCGAAAAAGGATGGCACTAAAACCATCCAATATTAATTATTTTTTGAAGATTTCAGCAAGTTCACGCTTCATGATTGGATCACGACGTGCTTTTTTGATTTGCTTAACTAGATCTTTCACACAGTTGTGTAAAACTTGATCAAGAAGTTGTGAACGGTATTCAGCTTGAGCATCTTCGTCCATGTTTTCTGGTAGGTCTAAGTTTTCGAACTCAGCCATGAAATCATAACCAGCGTAGCTTTGGCTTAGAGAAACTAAAGCGTGGAATTGCTCAAAATTATCCAGTACTTTTTGAGCACTTGCTGGCATTTCATCCCAAGATTCACGAACAGCGATTTCAGCTACTTCGTGCACAGAAACAAGCATGTGCCACATTTCTTCAGGAACGTTTTCAAATTCGATAACTTTTTTAAGTTCAGGAGAGATCGTTTCTAGATCGATAGCTTCTTTTTGTGTGTTTTCAACTTCAGACATGGGAATTTCTCGTCATATAAAAGGGAAATGGTAACTAGACCATCAGAAATGTCAATTTTATTCATTCCTATAAGGGATATTTGATAAGAAATCGTGGTTTTAATAAGCGAAAAGCAGGAATCAACATCACATTTATCACCGTTTTTCATTAAAGAAACGATTATAAACGTCGATATTAAGAGTAGGAATTATATTACTCGGATTGATCATGCTAAGACTTTTACCATTATTTGCTTCATTATTATTTGTTGGGTGTGCACCTCAAGGAAGTAGTTTATTAGATACCGCACCAAAGACGAAAGAAGATGCACCGTTCCCTAATTTTGAAAATCCTGAAACTGCGCCCGTTGAAGAGGTGGATACGTCAGAAATGACACGTGCATTGACTGGACCTAATGGTGAGTTAAAAGACGATGACATGCGACAAGTTGCTCAACAATTAACAAATATGGGTATTCAATATCACAAAGTAGGTAATGACCAACTGGTGATAAGCATTCAAGAAAAAGTGCATTTTTCTAGCGCTAAAGCGGAATTAACGCCTTTAGCACGCTCACTACTTAATAAATTAATTGTCGTTATGGCGAGTAAACCAGAACTAGCACTAGTGCTTGATGGTCATACGGATGTGACTGGTGATCCGATTAAGAATCAGAACTTATCTGAACAACGTTCTAACGAAGTACGTCGCTATTTATTAGCGAATAAACTAAATGCGAGTCAATTATACTCTCGAGGCTTTGGTGAATATCTACCGTTATGTGATAACGATACGATCCTAGGTCGTAAATGTAATCGAAGAGTGGAAATTACCATCTTAAAAATTCACTGGTAATAGCATAAAAATGGCCCTTGTTATTTGAGGGCTATTTTGTAGATGTTTATTAACTTAGTTAGCAGCAACCGATTGTTCTACATAAGTCTTTGTTCCCCACAATGGCACCGTTAATAAACTATGCTTAAAGCTGCCTTCCGTTTCTTTTGTTGTGTATGACAAGTACAGCAACGTTTGGTTTTCAGCATCGCAAATACGTCTAATTTTCATTGAATTGAGAAAATAGTTTTAGATTGCTTGAAAACAACCTCTCCAGATTTACTTCTGTCAATTTTAACGATCATTTCAGGTGTAATTTTATCTGTTTACGACATGAGATAGAGTTGTCACTTGTTGCAGAAAGGCTTAAATTTATATCAAGATGACTATTATAAGACTCTTATTGTATGAATTTTTGGATGAAACTGATGATGTTTTTACCACTTTTTTAAGTCGGAGCTGTTTAATTTTACGACTACAGTAAAGATTGCTATTTAAAATAGAGATCCCTATTCAAATTTAGACTTAAACTACGTTAAAGAGTTTGTCTAATATAAATAAATTATTTTGAGTTATTGTAAGGGGCGAATATAATCGCGCCGATCTCTCAAATGATGAAAATGAGTTGTATCAAAAATAATTTATAAAATTAATGACGATAAATGTAGAGCATTTCTATAATGTAAACAGGTTCGTTACATATTAAATCGGAAACAATGTGAAAAAATATATAATATTCTCGTTTTTACTTTTTGTTGTAGCGTGCAATGACGAGTCAATAAATATTAATAAGCCAACAGCTGGCGGAGGCAATGATAAGTATTCACAAATCAGTGACTTCATAGAATCAAATGGTGAAAATGATTTTGATAGCAAACTTCTTTCTGATATAGGAGGGGATATTTATCAAGCGACAAATGATACGTTATATAAAGCAATTCTTCTGAGTTTGGATAAAAATAATTTAGAGAATAATTCTATATTCAGAGTAATTGAAAATGGTAATGAGTTATCTATCAATATAAAGAATTTAAGGAATGTAATTTATTATTCGCCATCATCGATTGGTGTGCATGAGAACAATGGTTTTGATATTGATTTCTATAACGACTTAAAACAACGTTTTGATGTTTTTGATGGTTATATTAAGTCAAAAAAATACAGTGCTATTAATGACACTAAAGATAGTGTGATGAACACTGTTTTAAAAGATGGGATTATTGATTTTAATGTGATAGCTAAGGATTTCTTAGGTGAGATGGAATCATTTGAAATGGTAAGTTTTTATCGAGGTAATTATAATTACATCCATTCGCTTAATTCAGCAAACATCTTTGCGCAAAGAGAGGGGCTTAGTTTTGGATTTATAGATCAGCATAAGGCACCTGGTAGTGACTCAAAACTATTCGTCTTAAGAAATGATCATTTCTTTCCGTGGGATTTTAATTCGCAATACGCCAATATGTCGAAAGTCTCAAGAAATGTTATTGAATATTTCTCAAAGGGAAAAGAGTATGTGATAAATAACAGGACATCGACTAATGGCTTGCAAAATGAATACTCAAAGTTTACAGATGGGAGAATTTCATTTACTCATTCTGTAGAAGACTATGAGCAATATGATGCGTATTACTCTAATTCTACTGAGTACCATAATGACTTTGAAACTAAAGAAGAGTGCGCAAAGGTTGAGAATGCCATAAAAAATGGAGTTGATTTAATTGTGTTTAATCAGACTGGTCGATATGGTAATGATGGAACAACTAAAGACTTATGTATGATTGATTTGGT